>JAGHJI010000012.1 GCA_017886765.1 Eubacterium sp. | reverse complement strand
TCTCCACACCGTCAAGCCAGAGTACCTGGGAATAACCCAGTTTATGCCCTTTTTCAGATGCGATGATGGAGGCAGCGTAGTTACCGCCGCATTTAATATATCCCGTGCCGCCGGGCGTCGCGCGGACATACTCGTCCTCAACATAGATCTTAACGGGGTTCATACCCTCTTCATAATAAGCGCCGGAGGGTGAGCAGATGATAATAAACATATATTCGTCTGATGCCTTTACACCCAGAACCGGCTCGGTAGCAATAGTAAAGGGACGGATGTACAGACTTGTGTCAGGCTCTGACGGAACCCAGTCCTTTTCCACGCTGACAAGCGCCTTTACCGCGTCTACAAAATCATTGACGGGAATTTCCGGAATACAGAGTCTTCTGTGGGTGGACTGCATTCTTTCCGCGTTTTTGTCCGGTCTGAAAAGCTGAACACTGCCGTCAGGGGTCCTGTATGCTTTCAGTCCCTCAAAACACTCCTGTGCATAGTGAAATACAAGCGCCGACGGGTCAAGAACAAGCGGCTGGTAGGGTACGATTCTCGCGTTGTGCCACCCTTCACCTGTTTTGTAATCCATAATGAACATATGGTCGGTGAAAATGTTGCCGAAGCCGAGATTGCCCTTTGGCTTTTCCTTCGGTGTGTCTGTCAGTTCATACTTGATTTCCATTTTTATATTACCTCTTTTATAATGAATTTGCTGATTAAAAACTGTAGGAAACAATGATTCCTCCGTCGGACGCGTAAAGCGAATTGAGTCCGGAGGCTTTTAATATCTGCGCGTTTTTGAATTTTGCCTTTTCCGTAATTTTATCCAAAACAAATTTCGCCCTGTCCTCACAGCATACATGGGATACATAAAGCTTTGCGTTGCTCAAATCCTTGCCGTCAACATTTTCGGCAAGAATTTGAGCCATTTTGATCAGGGCTCTGTTGGTGGTGAAATCCTGACCGGCAAGGGAAATATTGCCTTCCTCGTTTCTCCTGCAGATCAGCTTGACGCGTATTTTTTCCAGCACCTTTGCCGCCAGGGCAAACAGTCTGCCGTTGGATTTTAAAGCGTCCAGGCTCTCAAGGCAGAAGAACAGTCCAGTATGATTTGAAATATAATCTTCAATATAGCCTACAATCTCATCAAAGTTTTTGCCCTCGTCGCAAATTTTTTTCAGTTCCTGTGCCACAATGGTTTCAAGCCCTGAAGTCGCAAGGGAATTGAAAATGTGTATTTTCTTCCCGTCGTTATGCTCCTCCTCATAAAGGCTTTTTCCCTGTACGGCGCTGTTGTATGTGCCGCTGAGCTTATCCGTAATAGTCAGCACATAAACTTCGTCGTAATCTCCCTCATACGCTTTTTTGAAAGCGTCCGGCGCGGGACAGGCTGATTTTGCCATACCGTTGTTGGCTTTCATACGCGCAATGAAATCATCCTGGTCAAATTTTTCGTCATCGTAAATTCTGTAATCACCGATTTCAAGCAAAAGAGGGACAATTTCAAAGTCGTTCCATTCTTTCATTTCAGCTGTTAGGTCGCAGCAACTGTCAACAACGATTTTGTAACTCATAATGGCTCTTACCTTTCGGATTATTAAAATATTACACGTAAAACATTATACTATTTTTGGCGTCGGCAGTCAAGATATACGCCTGTTTTTATTCCGTTTGTCTGATAAGTTAAAGCACCGAGAGTGCTTCTCTTGCCTTTCTTATCTGTTCTTCGACGCTTTTTGAGCTTGGTCCGCCCGCAGACAGTCTGTCATTGACGCACTTTTCCAGATTGATCGCTGTATAGACACCTTCGTCAAATAAATCGCATACGGATCTATAATCCTCAATCGGCAGGGTTTCAAGGGTTAAGCCTCTGTCAATGCACAGGGCGACAAGCTCACCGGTTGCTTTGTATGCGTCACGGAAAGGCAGGCCCTTGCCTACAAGATAGTCGGCGCAGTCGGTGGCGTTTATAAAGCCCTTTGCCGCCGCGTTTCTCATATTGTCTTTTAGTACGGTCATTGTGCCGATCATCGGCGTAAAGGCGTTCAGACACATTTTTACCGTGTCCACCGCGTCAAATATCGCTTCCTTATCCTCCTGCATATCCTTGTTATACGCAAGGGGAATTCCTTTCATAACCGTTAAAAGCGTTGTCAGATCGCCGAAGACCCTGCCGCTTTTGCCGCGTACAAGCTCCGCGATATCGGGATTTTTTTTCTGCGGCATAATGCTTGAGCCTGTTGAGAAAGCGTCGTCAAGCTCAATAAACTTGAATTCCCAGGAGCACCACATAATGATCTCCTCACTAAAGCGTGAAAGATGCACCATTATAATGGACAGCGCACACGCAAGCTCTATGCAGAAATCCCTGTCCGAAACGCCGTCAAGACTGTTGGCTGAAATATCGTCAAATCCCAGCATATCCGCCACCATATTTCTGTCAATCGGATAGGTTGTGCCTGCCAGCGCTCCGCTGCCCAGCGGCAGTATGTTCATTCTTCTTTTTATATCTCTGAGCCGGTCCAGATCCCTGCACAGCATCGCGCAGTAAGCCATAAGATGATGACCGAAGGTGATGGGCTGCGCTCTCTGAAGGTGGGTATATCCGGGCATGATCGTATCTTTGTTTTCCTCCGCTTTGTCGCACAGGACACGGATAAGTTCCCCCAGCTTATTGCTGATTTCGTCAGTTTCTTTTTTCAGTACCATTCTGATATCCAGAGCTACCTGGTCGTTTCTTGATCTTGCGGTGTGCAGTCTTTTTCCGGTCTGACCCAGTCTTTCCGTCAGTTCTCCCTCAATAAAGGTGTGAATATCCTCCGCTTCCATATCAACGGCAAGTTTTCCGCTCTTAATATCATTGTATATTTCGCTGAGGCCCTGAACGATTTTTTCACTCTCGCTCTTTTCAATAATGCCTGTGGCCCCCAGCATAGTGGCGTGGGCGATACTGCCTTTTATATCCTCCTCATACATTCTGCTGTCAAATTTTATAGAGGAGTTGAAATCGTTTGTTTCCTTGGCAAGCTCCTTTTTGAACCTGCCTTTCCATAACTGCGCCATATTTTCTGCCTTTCGTTTGTTGTTGTATCCACTTAAATAAACGGAACGGAAGGGCTGTGAAAGCCCTCCCGTACTTTCAGAAGTGATATCGTTACTCTTTGTTATCTCTTTGCGCGTCAAGGAGAGCCTTTACCTTGATGGACAGACCGAAAAGATTGATAAATCCTGCCGAATCCGCCTGATTATAGGCTCCGCCGTCCTCGCCGAAGGAGGCGATGTTTTCATCGTAAAGACTGTAGGGGGAAGTGATTCCGGCATTTATTATGTTGCCTTTGTAAAGCTTGAGCTTGACATCACCGGTGACTGTTTCCTGCGTCTTGTCCACAAAGGCAGAAAGCGCTTCACGCAGAGGGGTAAACCATAAACCGTTATATACCAGCTCTCCGAATTTCTGCGCCACCAGCTTTTTATAGTGGGAAGTCTCGCGGTCAAGGGTGATCATTTCAAGAAGCTCATGGGCTTTGTAAAGAATTGTGCCGCCCGGGGTTTCATAAACGCCGCGGCTCTTCATACCTACAAGACGGTTTTCGACAATATCAAGCAGGCCGATACCGTTGGCGCCGCCGATCTCATTGAGTTTTTCCACGATTGCGAGGGCTTTCATCTCCTCTCCGTTGACAGCGGTGGGAACGCCCTTTTCAAAATGTATGGTCACATATTCCGGCTTGTCCGGAGCCTGCTCGGGAGCAACTCCCAGTTCAAGGAAGCCTTCCTTTGCATACATCGGCTCGTTTGCCGGGTCCTCCAGATCCAGCCCCTCGTGGGAAAGGTGCCATACGTTCTTATCCTTGGAATAATTGGTTTCGCGGTTTATTTTGAGGGGAATATCGTGTGCTTCGGCATAGTCGATCTCCTCCTCGCGGGATTTGATATCCCACTCTCTCCACGGCGCGATAATTTCCATCTGCGGAGCGAAGGCTTTAAGCGTCAGCTCAAATCTTACCTGGTCGTTGCCTTTACCGGTACAACCATGGCAGATCGCGTCGGCGCCCTCCTTAATTGCTACCTCGGCAAGCGCTTTCGCTATGCAGGGGCGGGCGTGGGATGTACCCAGAAGATAGGTTTCATAATCCGCGCCTGCCTTGAGACACGGCATAATATAATCCTCAACGTATTCGTCCTTTAAGTCAAGAATGTAAAGCTTTGAAGCGCCTGTTTTCAGGGCCTTTTCCTCGAGCCCGTCAAGTTCGGTGCCCTGTCCCACGTCGCCTGATACGGCGATTACTTCGCAGTTGTTATAATTTTCCTTAAGCCACGGAATGATGATGGATGTGTCAAGTCCGCCTGAATAGGCAAGCACGACCTTTTTTATATCTTTTTTAGACATAATATTATCTCCTTAAAATAGTGATGATTTATATTTTCTTTTCCATTATAATAGCAGTCGTTTCCATTTTCAACCCCTTTTGTCAAGTTTGTATAATTATTCAAAATATGGAATAATTATCATAAATTATTGTATATTTTTACAAAATAATTCAATTATTTCTAAAAATGGAAAAATAATTCAATTTTTTTACTTGTAAGAGATAAATATTTTAACAGTCAAATAATGAAAAAATATATGGATTATACACATAGAAAAACGCCTTTTTTGCCATATATTGTCCATAAATAGAATTGTAAACATTTTGTAAAAATATTAGGCTTTTTATTTGGCAAAATCTGTTGACAAGCGCTTTTTGTTGTGGTATTATTTTATTGTATATAAAGGTGAAATAGGGGATTTTATACCCTGTTGCACACTGAAATGCTTCTTAATCTCAGATGGAACCAGATGCTGAAGTTGGGTCAGAAACAGAGGCACCGGCGGCTTTCATCTGCAATTTAGGGGTAAATTGTTTAGGAGGAAATCATTATGAGAACAAAACTTTCAAAAAGAATTTTGTCTGTGCTGCTTGCGGCTCTGATGGTTGTTACTTCCGTTCCGCTTATGTCATTTAGTGCATTTGCGGCTGAAACGGACGCCGTCGCCGATCCGGAAGTGCTTGCGGCGCAGGAAGCCATGCAGGCTTTTGCCGAAAAGCTGGCGACGGAAGGCGCGTCTTATGGCAATGTAGAGCCGGCATACAATGCGTATGTGGATGTTCAGGAAGCGATTGACGCTTATTATTACGGCGGCGCCGCTGATGTTTCCGCTCTTCACGACGCGGTCGACGCGCTCAATACTGCGTCTGATCAGATGACGAATTTTACCGGCTATACGGGAACAGCTGTTCCTACATTCTCAAACTCCACTGCTGATGACATGCGTGAGTTTGCCGGAACAGGCTATAATAATGTTCTGTACGCTTCCCAGGCGGTTGCCGTTACTACCGGCGGTCCTACCGGCGGTGTTCAGCACAATGTTTATTATGCCCCGGACGCAGTGCTCCTGTATGACGGACAGAACGACGTTATTCTTCCCGTCATGATGTCTGCCAATGAAGATGCTTCAGATGGCGCTTGGGATAGGGACAGGTACATTTGGTCCTGCTATCCCAGCGACAACAGCGGCAATGACGACGCTGACTGGGCGCTGGTCGGCCAGTGGCAGAGCGGTAACGGAAATAACGCCAACTGGAACTGGAACTGGTGGTCAGGTCAGTGGGGCGGCGAGGATTCCAACGGCGTTGATTCCCACGCCGGATACAACCGCGCAACCGGCTATGAGGGTACTTTCTCCACGAGCATGAGAAGCGGCAAGATACCTGACAACACAAGAAGTTATCGCGCTTGGCCCCCGGGTTATGATTATTATGCCGGCGCTCCGCTCTATATGTCGAACGCCCTGAAACTGAATACCGTTCCTGATGACTACAACGATGAGTATACGCTGTATTGGTACACCACCACCGGCAGTGACAACAACGCGGATGATTCAACCGTTCAGGCGTCTTCTTCTATCAAGGTAATCAATTATAAGACGCTTACTGATGCTATTGCGCAGAACGGATCAAAGATGAAATCCATTGACCTTAAAAACTACAGCGAGGGCGGTCTTTCTGCATATATTCAGGCTATGGACGCTGCCACAAGCTTTGATCCGAACAGCTATTTTACAAGCGGCGACGGTTCTTCCGCCTGCGTATCCGCTATGAGACAGGCTGTATCCGGCGTGAACACCGCGTCCACTACCAACACAAATAGTGCGGAATATGCTGCGTTACGCGCGGCTATGGATACCAAAATGGCTGCCTATAACAATGGCGTAAATGAAGGCTATACTGAGGATTCTTACAGTGAACTTGCCGCTGCTTACGAAGAAGCTATGCGTGTTATGACCGCTGTTGCTTCATCGGGATATACGGATACTCAAGGCGCGCAGGCGGCTGCTGACGCGCTGAACGCTGTTGATTTAGTAACAGATGCTGAAAAAGTAGACACAGCTGCTCTTGAGGCTGTTATTGACGAGTTTGAGGCTTATGAAAACATCTTTACTTCTGAGACATACGCGCAGGTAACAGCAGTTGTAGAGACTGCAAAGGCTGCTGTATGGGGTTCTGCTGACAAATATAAGGACGCGGCCTCCGCTCTGGATGAATCAGAGGAAAACATCGCGCTCGTAGCCGAGCAGGTAACGGCTGTTGAAAATGCTGTCAGAGGTTTGCGCATCGATCCGGACACGGTTCTTATTACTCAATACGGCAGATATTCAATGAATTCTGCAATAGCGCTTAAGGATACCGTTGAGGACTCTTCAGTATACTATAATTGGGCAACCTATGAAACGGCGGTAAATGCTGCTCTTGATTATATTGATCTGCTTGCCGTTACGGAACTGACGGATTATGATACACAATACGCTGATTATCTGGCGCATATTGAAGATATGGTTGCTGCGTATGAGGCGCTTGAATATGCCTTTACGCTGATACCGGACGGTACCGTTGCGGTGGAATCTGCGAACACGGATTTGCCGACGATGGAACGTCAAGACATGGGTTACCAGCGTGTGGATTTTTCGTATCCGTCCAGTGCGACGATCTTTAAAACAACCCATGATGGTGTTACAGCCAAATACGGTGATGCGAATATCAGATTTTCCGTAAATTATGGGGACAGCATAGGTGGCGTAACGCTGCAAAATAATATGCTTGACAGTATTACGCTGAATGCCGGAAGTACAAATGACAACAGCATACATTATCTTACCGACGAAAGTATTTTATCCGGTTTTCCGAGCGGCTGGGGACTTAGTGATGCTCAGAAGCAGACTTACGCGGGTTCTCTTGTATACAATAATGGTACTGCGGAATTTTCACTTTCAAATTTGAAATACGCCGGAAGAAACAATTATAATGACGCCGATCGTATACTGACTCTTTCCGACGGTACCCAGATTACCGATGAGATTCAGGCAATGAATACGGATCTTACCGGAATACTCGGCACCACGGACGGTGCTGATACAAATCCGGCCCGCGGCGGTGTGTTTGCCCATTCAACGGATGGTAGTAACTTTGCAACCGTCGATGTTTCCGCGGATATGAATATCACTATCCCTGCCGATACAAATGTTCAGGAGCTTTCAGCGGACACCGTTCCGCAATCCACTACCACTGTACTGAACACCTATTTCGGCGCTGTAACGGCACGTAACTTGAGAAACACAACACAGTTCGCTGGATACACATGGTTTACAAGTGCTGCCAATAACAATTCTGTTGTATCATCAGTAGTGGTAATTGACGTTTCCTATCTCTTTGATCTCATTGAGATGTGTGATGCTCTTGTTGCTGATTCCGCGAAATATACGGATGATTCTTGGTCTACTTTCGTTACAGCTCTCGAGGCTGCAAAAGAGCCGCTTGATTACTCAAATATGGATTCAGCGACGATACTTCTTCGCTGCAGAACCAGATATACAAATCTCTGGAATGCATATCAGGATCTTCAGATAAAGACACTGCCTGTTACATTCAACTATAAGGATACTGATGCGTCAGATGCTTCAGCAGTAATTAATGTTGAATATGGCAAAACGCTCACAGATTACGCTGACGAGATTAACGCAATCGACTATCCGGAAACATATGTTTCTGCTGACGGCGTTTACACATATACATTTATTAACTGGTCACCTGAAGTAGATCTTGATACACCTGTAACAGCTGCAAGAACTTATACGGCTCAGTATGAGTCAGAACTTAACAAAGCTGACTTTACCGCATATAATAATGCAACAGCTCAGCTTCTCGGAGTTCTGACTGACGAAGTCTATTCTGTTGCTGATCTTGAAGAACTTAAAGCTGCTATTGAGGGCATGACATATTATGATATGCCTGAAGAGGAAAGAGATGAGCTCATGGGCGATGTTCAGGCTTCTATCAACGCAGAGACAGAAGCGATAAACGCGCTCAGAGAGAGCCTTACTCCCGCGGAAGTGGATATAGATGCAGCTAAAGCTGCCGCCGAAGAGGCAAAGGCCGGCAAGGACGAGGATGTATATGATCTGTCAACACTTGATTTCACCTATACTTCTGTTGTGAATGTTGGCGGTAAAGATGTTGTTGGTCTTACCTTTGCAACGCAGCAAGATGTAGATGCCGCTATCGCTGAATTCCTTAACAATCTCAACAAAAATGTTTATACGATTTATCTTAACGGTTCACCTGTTGGTACTGCTGAATACGGAACTCCGGTTATTGTAGGCAGTGATGGTGCATTTAAGGCAAATGTTGCTGATATAGATTCAACAGAATGTGATGGTGAAAAGTCAGTTGCATGGTCTTACAGCTATTCAGCGCCGTCAAGAGATGGTGAACAGACAGAAGCTAAATATATGCTGACCGCAAAGGCTTTAGGCTTCATTGTGAAAGGTAACACATATCTCACAACCGCAAACGCAACTTCTGACGAAGAAGGATATGTTGTTAAGTTCGCAACGAATGGCGGAAAGATATTTGACGTCCAGTATACAACCAATGGTAAAGTAATGGTTCCGGATGCGCCGAATTACGCATTCTATACATTTACAGGTTATGAAGGCGGTTATACTGCTGGAGAAGAAATTGATGTTTCAGCCGATACAACAATTGTGGCAAACTATGAGGCAGATACAGCCAATACCTATACGATTGATTATTTTGCATCATTAAATGATGATTGGTACGGCGGAGTTGCTACAAGACAGGACGTTGTTCAATATAATACACGTCTTGATTACTCAAATCCGGACGCTTACTGCTGGGCAATCGCTTCTATGGATGACGATGGCTATGAGTATTATAAAATTGTTGCTTTAGGAACTGAGTATTCATTCTACGCTTGCCAGAATATTTCATATGACGACACGATGGGATTGGTTTCACTTACCCGTGAAGATTATGAAATGTTTGTCGAGTATCAGACAGCGGAGCTTGAAAGCAATCCGGATGCTGATTTAATTTTCAAACTGGTAGATGCGAATGATAATATCATTCTTGCAGAAATTGATGACTTTATGGGAACATATACGTATGTTGATCCAAATCCTGCTGTAATGGTTCAGGAAAATGTAGTTCCGATTTATGATGAAAGCAATAAGTTCTCCAAATTCTCAATGATTGGTACCTTCGTTCTTCCTGAGGACTATACACTTGTGGAGTGCGGTATCCTGTTCTCATCAAATCAGGCTGCTGACCTGACTGTAGAAAATGTGGGTAATGACGGAGTGGCTCGTATGAAAGCTTCATCCTATACCTGCGGCAATCAGTTTGTCATCAACGTAAAAGCTCCTTCAAGCGGTGCGGCTGTAAACTTTAAATACAGCGGATATGCAATCGTAAAGGATGCGGATGGTAATTTGACTACATTATATTCAAAGTCGGTAATGGGAACAACCGAAGGATTTTAAGGAAGGAGGAATTTAATTATGAAAAAGTTTTATGATGAACCGGTAATTGAAATTCGTAATTATATACTCCCTCCGAGCAATATCGTAATGACATCAGACATTGGCGAGGGAGATGGCGATAACGGAAGCGATCTCGACGACGGTGATGATTTCGATTACTTCTCATAATGATTCATATAAAAAGGCTATGGTTTTTTCCATAGCCTTTTTTGTATGCTTTGTTAATTAATAATTTCTAAAATTATTCTTTTTAACCCTTTTGTTATTTGACTTATTATAAGTTATATATTATTATAAATATAACTATTTTTGATTCAGGTGCAAATATGAATGTCTTAATTATCGGGCTTGGACTTATCGGAGCCAGCCTTGCGAAAACACTAAAAAAAAACACATCACATACTGTTCTCGGCTGGAACAGAACGGAATCCGTTTCCCTTCGCGCATTGGAGGATCATGTTATTGACAGGAGCGGTACGCTCGAGGAACTTATACCCCAGGCGGATATTACCTTTGTCAATTTTTATCCGGACGCGATCGTGCCTTTTATCAAAAAACACAGAAATTTGTTTAAGAAAAACAGTATAGTAACGGATTCCTGCGGTATTAAAACTAAGATTTGCCGCGAGCTTGAGAACGAGGATTTTGATTTCTACTTTATTGGGGCCCACCCGATGGCTGGAAGAGAAGTAAGCGGTTACGATAATTCTCTTGCTACTCTTTTTGACGAAGCGTCCTTTATCTGTACGCCCTATGACGATACCCCCAGGAATAAAACAGATGCCCTAGTGGGACTGGCGCAGGAAATGGGCTTTGCCAGGACGGTCGTGACGACGCCTGAGCATCATGATGAAATGATTGCCTTTACGTCGCAGATCGCTCATGTGCTTGCCTGTTCTTACGTGCTTTCTCCTCTGGCACCGAATCATGCCGGATATTCGGCAGGCAGTTATCGCGATGTCAGCCGGGTTGCCAGAATCAATGCGGATATGTGGACGGAATTGTTTATTGACAATAAGGACGCACTTGTCCGGGAGATCGATGACCTTGTATCCAATCTTATGAAATTCAAGTACTGTATAGTAAATGAAGACAAAGAGGCGCTTCATGATTTAATGGAAAAAGGAAACAAAATTAAGGAAGAAATCGGATAATGAAAAAACTGACGGTAAATGTTAAAGACGCATATGACATACTGATTGAAAAAGGACTGATCACTAAATCAGGCGGGTTTATTAAAACTGTTTTAACCGGTAATAAAGTATGTCTCATAACGGACACAAATGTTTATGCGATATATGCGAATGAAGTAAAAGAAAGCTTAAAAGATCAAGGATACGAAGTATACGAGTATGTTTTTAAAGCCGGCGAAGCTTCCAAAAAGACTGCCATTGTAATAGATATGGTGGAGTTTATGGCGGATAAAGGACTCACTCGCGATGACGGTGTGATTGCTCTTGGAGGCGGTGTCTGCGGCGATATGGCAGGCTTTGCCGCCGCAATATATCTGAGAGGCATCAAATTTGTGCAGATTCCCACCACTTTGCTTTCTCAGGTCGATTCCTCGGTAGGCGGTAAAACCGCCGTTGATTTGCCCCAGGGCAAGAATTTGTGCGGCGCGTTTCATCAGCCCAGCCTGGTTATCATTGACCCGAATGTGCTGGATACGCTAAGTCCGCATTTTTTTGCGGACGGTATGGGCGAGGTAATTAAATACGGCTGCATAAAATCCAAATCGCTTTTTGACAGGCTGGAAAAAGAGAATGTCCATGATTTTATTGAGGATATGATCTATGAATGCCTTGACATTAAGCGCAGAATTGTTGAAAATGATGAAAAGGAACATGGCGAAAGGGCGCTGCTTAATTTCGGCCACACCTGCGGGCATGCTATTGAAAAGTTATGGAACTTTGAGACTGTAAGCCACGGCGAAGCGGTTGGCATTGGTATGGTCATGATAAGCCGCGTAGGTGAAAAACTCGGACTTACGGCGCCGGGTACGGCGGATAAAATAGTAGCGGTGCTGCATAAATATGGTCTTAAAACTGCGGACACACATAGTACGGCAGAAATAGTCGGTGCTATGCGTTCCGACAAAAAGAGGACCGGAACAGGTATAAAGTTTGTTATGCTGAAGAGTATAGGCGACAGCTTTATTCATCCTGTGGACAATTCGGATATACCAAAAATTTTCGGGGTTTAGGAATAATATGAGTACAGTAAAGATCAAAAGCTCCCGCCCGAACGGTGAGATTGTTGCTCCGCCGTCAAAATCAGCGGCGCACAGGGCATTGATTTGCTCTTTTCTTGCAGAGGGAGGAACCGTTAAGCCTATTATAGATTCAAAGGATATGCAGGCCACTGTAGGCGTTTTAAAGGCGCTGAAAAAGAATGAAACCACTCTGAACTGTATGGAAAGCGGCTCTACTTTAAGATTTATGATTCCCGTTGCGGCCGCATTGGGAAAAGATGTGACTTTTGTTGGTGAAGGCAGACTGCCCCAAAGACCCGTAGGCGAATATCTTAAACTGCTGCCGGAGCATAATGTTACAGTTAAAAGTGAAGGTGGGCTGCCCCTGTCCATTTCGGGAAAACTGAAAAACGGCAGCTATGAAATTGCCGGAGATGTCAGCAGTCAGTATGTCACCGGACTTCTTTTAGCTCTGCCTGTTTTGGAGGGTGACAGCGCTGTACTTCTTAAAACGCCTTTGCAGTCAAAGCCATATGTGGATATGACGGTTAAGGTAATGAAGGATTACGGCGTGGAGGTCACTCAAACAGATTTTGGCTATCTCATTCACGGCGGACAGACCTTTAAAAAAATAGATTATACCGTGGAGGGCGATTGGTCCCAGGCGGCATTTTTCCTTGTGGCAGGCGCCATAGGCGGAGACGTTACCGTTTCCGGACTGGATATGGAAACGGCGCAGGGCGATAAAAGAATTTTGGACGTGCTGCGGAATTTTGGCGCTTTGACAGAGGTTAAGGATGGCCGTGTCAGGTGTATGAAAAGTGCGCTTCAGGGCACGGTGGTGGACGCTTCGGACATTCCCGACCTGGTGCCGATTATTGCGGTTCTTGCCTCCTTTTCAGCGGGGCAGACAGTTATCAAGGGCGCGGAGAGATTAAGATATAAGGAATCCGACAGAATAAAAAGTGTTGTTGAAAATATGAAGCTTATCGGCGCTGACGTAACGGAAACAAATGACGGAATGATTATAAACGGCGGAGCTGCGCTTCACGGCGCAAGACTGAACGGATATAATGACCACAGGATCGTTATGGCATTTTCTGTTGCGGCTCTTTTTCTAAGCGGAGAAACCGTGATCGATGACGCGCAGAGCGTGAATAAGTCATATCCTGAATTTTTTGAGGATTATAACAGAATCGGAGGTAAGGCGGATGTCATCTGAGTTTGGCAGAAATATAAAGCTTTCCATATTTGGTGAAAGCCATGGAAAAGCAATAGGCTGTGTCATTGACGGGCTTCCGGCAGGGATCAAGCTGGATATGGAAAAAATCTATGCCGATATGGCAAGAAGGGCTCCCGGACAGGACAAATACGCCACACCGAGACTTGAAAAAGATATACCCGTAATTCTTTCGGGTGTTATTGAAAACGAAACTACAGGCGCGCCTCTTGCGATGATCATTGAAAACACAAATACGAGAAGCGGCGACTATTCAAATATTATGACCGTGCCCCGTCCGTCCCATAGTGATTATCCGGCGTACATAAAGTACGGCGGTAAAAACGATGTCAGGGGAGGCGGCCACTTCAGCGGCAGACTTACGGCTCCGATGGTTTTTGCCGGCGCGATTGCCAAGCAGATGCTGAAAGCCAAGGGAATAACGGTCGGCGCGCATATCGCGAAAATAAAAGATGTTCAGGACGAGAGGTTTGACAAAAAGAATATTACGGCTGAGCTTCTTAATAAGCTCTCAGCCCGGCATTTTTCCACCATTTCCGCCGCTGCGCAGGAAAAGATGAGAGCGGCTATAGAATGCGCCAGAATGGAACAGGACAGCGTAGGCGGCGTGATCGAATGCGCCGCCGTGGGTCTGCCGGTGGGGATCGGCTCTAATATGTTTTCAACTGTTGAGAGTCACTTGTCGTCCATTTTGTTTGGCATTCCGGCGGTTAAGGGTGTTGAATTCGGAGCAGGTTTTGCCTTTTCCGATATGACCGGTTCACAGGCAAACGACCCTTACTGCATAAAAGACGGAAAGGTTGCTTTAATGAGCAATCATAACGGCGGAGTCCTGGGCGGAATGACAAGCGGCGCGCCCCTTGTCCTTGATGTTGTCATCAAGCCGACAGCTTCGATTTCCAGGCCGCAGCAGAGTGTGAATTTACAGACGATGACGGAGGAAACCCTTGTTATAAAAGGACGTCACGATCCGTGTATCGTACCCAGAGCGGTGCCTGTGGTCGAGGCGGCTGTTGCTTTCGCTCTGGCTGATATGATGATGTGATTTTAAATAAAGGATATTAGTTATAGAATGGATTTACTGGATCTCAGAAAAGAAATTGATGAAATTGACGAACGGCTTATTCCTCTGCTTTTAAAGCGAATGAGCATATCGGAGGAAGTGGCAAAATATAAGGTGGAGCGAGGCATACCCGTCCTGAATTCCGAAAGAGAGCAGCAGATACTGGACAATGTTGCTGAAAAGTGCGGAGAGCTGGGCAATACGATTAAAACGGTTTTTTCCGCCACCATGGACGCCTCAAGAGCGCTGCAGCATAAAATTATCGGCGGCGGAAAGGAGCTGCGGGATGCTGTTGAGAACGCCATGTCGGCTGACAGGCTTACCGCGGGCGGTGCGCCTGTTGCATGCCAGGGCGTTGACGGCGCATACAGCGGCGTTACCGCAAAAAAGCTTTTTCCTGATTCTCCGGTGAAATACTATACGCAGTTTGAGGATGTGTTTGAGGCGGTCAATAAAGGCGATACCAAATTCGGTGTCATACCGGTTGAAAATTCCACCGCTGGTTCCGTACACGAATCCTACGACTTGATTATGAAATACAGATTTTATGTCGTAGGCGCATATGATTTGAAGATCGAGCATTGCCTGTGCGCCAAAACCGGAACAAAATATGAGGATATTACAGACGTTTATTCTCATCCCCAGGCACTGTCCCAGTGCAATAATTTTTTAAATAATTTTGATTTTACCGGTGTGAACTTTTCAAATACCGCCGCCGCAGCAAAATTTGTGGCGGAAAGCGAAAAAAACGATATCGGCGTCATTTGTTCCGAGCTTGCGGCAAAAAAATACGGATTGAAGATTTTAAAACGCAATGTTCAGAATAATAATAATAACAGAACGAGATTTATTGTAATTTCAAAAGAGCTTATTATCGGAAAGGGAGCCGATAAGATTTCCCTTATTTTTTCACTGCCTCATAAAACCGGTTCGCTTTACCGTGTTCTGGGCAGGTTTTCCATGGCGGGTCTGAACCTTACCAAACTTGAGTCAAGACCGATTGAGAACTCGGATTTCAGCTATCATTTTTATGTGGATGTAATGGGCTCTGTCAAGGACGAATCAACCCTTGATCTGATATGTGCGCTTTCAGACGAATTGCCCGAATTTGAGCTTTTAGGGAATTATTTTGAATATAAATAAGCAAGAGAGATATTTTCAGTAATTTGGAGATGACTTTGTGAAACAGCAAAAACGCCATCAGACAAATTTAATATCGGGGATTATTGTGCTCATTACCGCGGCGCTTTTGATCTTTTTATCCATCGTGCTTTATAATCACGCCAGGCTGGAAATCAGATTTGACACCCTAATCAGCTGGCTTGAGGAGATTGATGACGCTATAGTCAAGCTGGATTCGGATGTGGAAATCATTATCTGCATTTTTGCCCTTTATATTGCAAAATGCCAGCTTCCGATACCGATGGGATTTCTGTGCGTTATATCCGGAATCGTATTTCCGATAACCCAGGCGGTCGTTATCAATATTGTTTTCTGCACATTCTTCTTTCTGGTAAAATATGTGGAGGGCAAATTTATCGGAGGCGGCTGGACCGGCATGATCCTCGGCATCAAACAGCTCCATTTTGTCAGGGACTGGATACAGTTTAAAGGCACGGGAAATCCGTATGTTCTTTTTGTGTCAAGGCTGGTGCCTTCCATTCCGCTTGGTATGGTGTCCAAGTATTACGGCTCCATGCGATACGATTTTATTTATTATATCTGTCTGAGTATACTGGGCTTTGCCCCGAGATTATATATTTATACAAAAATCGGCGCGGCAATTTATAATCCGTTTTCGGTACAGTTTATTGTGCTTCTGATGATTGTTGTGGCGTTTACGGGCGTGTCGATCATTACATTTAATGTATTTTACGGAATTAAATCAAAACAGATGAATCAGTCCCTTTTGCTTTATTCCGAAAAAGAAAAATATAAAATTGTTTTATAATAGCTATTGAAAAGGAGAATTAAACAATGAAGCCAAGTGAATTGATCAAGAGGATAGAGAGCGGCGCGGCGGACGGAGAGCTGAAAAGGGTTTATGTTACCGATTCTGCTGTTGAAAATCAGAAACCGCGTTACATAAGAACAATTAAAAAGTTTATAGAACTGTTCGGAGACGACAGAGATGTTTCCATATTGAGCGCGCCGGGCAGAACGGAGATCTGCGGCAACCATACCGACCATAATAACGGTCAGGTCCTGGCGGCCTCCATTAATCTTGACGCGATTGCGGTTGCGGCAAAAAATGATGACAACATGATTCATGAGAAATCAGAAGGACATGAGATGAATGTGGTCGATTTATCCGACTTGACGCCCGATAAAGCTTATTTCGGCAGGTCTGCGTCTATGATAAAAGGTATAGCGGCAGGACTCAAAAAAGAGGGATATAAAATCGGCGGCTTTGACGCCTGCACCACCAGCGACGTTTTAGGCGGCTCGGGACTTTCTTCCTCAGCTGCGTTTGAGGTACTGCTGGGCAATGTTCTTTCTTATCTCTATAACGACGGCGGTATTGACGCTGTTACAATCGCAAAGGCGGCGCAGTACAGTGAGAATGTGTTTTTCGGCAAGCCGTCGGGCCTTCTTGACCAGATGGCTTCCTCGGTAGGCACGTTTGTGACGATAGATTTTGAAAGTACGGAAAACCCTGTCATCAAAAAGATAGATTTTGATTTTTCAAAGTCCGGTCACAGCCTTTGCATTATTGATACCCACGGCAATCACAGCGACCTGACGGACGATTATGCCGCCGTGCGCAGTGAAATGGAATCTGTGGCTAAGGCAATGGGTAAAAATGTATTAAGGGAAATTCCGGCTGATGAATTTTTCAGATCCATACCAAAGCTTGTGGATAAAGTGAATGACCGGGCGATTTTGAGAGCCGTTCATTTTTATAATGAGAACACCCGTGTGGAAAAGGCGGTCAATGCTCTGAGACACGATGATTTTGAAGGATTCAAGAAAATCATCACAGAGTCCGGTTTTTCCTCATATATGTACAACCAGAATGTGTTTACTTCAAAAAAGCCTACTGAACAGAAGCTTTCGCTTGCGCTCTGTCTGAGTCAGCAGCTTCTTGAGGGAAAGGGCGCATGGAGAGTTCACGGCGGCGGGTTCGCCGGAACGATACAGGCGTTTGTGCCGAATGAATATCTTGAGAATTACAGGCAGACGATGGAAGCCGTTTTCGGCAAGGGCTCCTGTTATGTACTTATCATCAGACCTGTTGGAGGGACAAAAATCATTTAATGTTTAAGGCGTTTAAACAGCGTTAAAAGAGGGGTAGTTAAATTGAGATACATATTTGTAATTAATCCTATTGCCGGAAATGACAATAAGCAGAAGATTTTTTCACGGATCAAATCCACATTCCGTCTGCTGGATGACGAAATGATTATTGAGCCGACAAAAGGTACGGGAGACGCGAAAAATATTGCCAAGCAGTATTCCGAGAAATACGGCAGGGACTGTGTTATCGTTTCCTGCGGCGGTGACGGAACAGTACATGAAATAGCAAACGGCATCGCGCATACGGATACGCCCATGCTGATTCTGCCGTTGGGTACCGGAAATGATTTTGCGAAAAAAATCTACGGTACAAAAAAGATCAATGTGGAAAATGTAATTAAAGCCTTTGGTTTTTATAACGGCAAAATCAGATATGAAGTCAAGCCCATTGACCTTATTGACTATAACGGAGAAAAGTGTATCAATGTTATGAGTTACGGAGTGGATACCAAGGTGGAAACACTGGGCAGAAAGATTGCCGCAAAGATACCTGCCCTTGGTTCTCAGGCTTATAATCTCGCCGTTTTTCCCGTCCTTTGCAGTTCGTTAAAATATAAAATAAATGTTGATCTGGACTGCGTGGATAAAGACGGAAACCCGTATAAGCTTCATCAAGAACCTCTCGATTACACGCTGTTTGCCATATGTAACGCCAGCTATTACGGCGGAGGCTTCTGTCCCGCACCAGACTCAAAACTGGACGACGGACTGCTGGATTTTGCGCTGTGTCATCCCATTACGGCGCTGGAGGCGGTTCCGCTTATCCCAAAATACAGCGCCGGTAAAGTTGAAGACATTGATAAAATTGATACCGGTTACATAACGGGCGGTCGCATTTGGTCCTGTAACGGATCAGCGCTGCTGGGCAACTGTGACGGGGAGAACTTTGATTATAATGACGTGAAGTTTAAAGTTGAGCATAAGGCGCTCAAACTTTGTTATGTAAAAGGATAAGAATATGAAAAAAGTTCTGAAGGTATGGATTGCCGCCGTCCTTTGTCTGGTGTTTATAATAGGCATTGCCGCGGTAGGTTTTATGATTTTTTATACTCCAAGCCTTACCGCTGATATGAGCGTAAAAACAGGCGATGTCACCACGGGCGCGTCGGGATATCTCTACGGTATTGCCGAGGAGGGCGTACCATCAAAAAACATGACCGAAAGCGTGGACATTTCAACCGTGTCTCAAAAGGTCGCCGGCGGATTGCAGCATCCCATAGGCGATATTGACCACGTGTATACCCAGCTGGACAATACCGATTATAATGTGGTTTATCTTCAGGACGCTTATTCCACTTGGTACTACGAGCAGGACAGTATCGAAAAACAGCGCAGCGAAGGCGCGTATGATTGGAAAGAATTTCTCGACAGCGATTATCTGCCCAAGGTACGGCAGGCGGTCAAATATTTGTCAGATACCTCCTACAGTGAAAAAATCGTATACTGCATATATAACGAGTGTGATAACGGTGTATGGTTTGGTGAGACCAAGGAGAGCAATGACAGCGCCTACGGTGTTTACGGAGAGTATAACGAAACAGGCGAGCAAAACTTTTTTGAGGCATGGAAAATCACATATGATTTAGTGAAATCCATGAATGCCGACGCGCTGATAGGCGGTCCGGGATTCTGCGATTATGACAGCGCGGAGATCGAGCATTTTATGACCTACTGTGTGCAAAACGACTGTGTGCCGGAGGTTATGATCTATCACGAGCTGAATGACAGCTCCGTTTATCACTGGCAGAGCCATGTTGAGGATTACCGCGCGCTTGAGGAAAAACTGGGAATAGACGAACTGCCGATCATCGTTTCCGAATACGGCAGGATGCAGGATAACGGCATGCCGGGCAAAATGCTGCAGTACATTACCCAGATTGAAACCAGCAAGGTTTATGCGGATAACGCATATTGGAGACTTGCCAACAATCTCTGCGACGTTGCGGGGGACGATAATTCACCCAACGCGAATTGGTGGCTGTACCGCTGGTATACGGATATGGAGGGACAGACCGTTGACATAAAGTATCAGGATCTGTTCAAGTCCAATTTCGGCAAGGCGGTAAAGGGGGAGGCGGATTTTTCCTCCCAGGGTTTTATGGGTCTGGTAACAATGACCGACAATGAGGATGAAATTGATATAATCTGCGGCGGGCGTGACGGTTCGGCGGTTATCAATCTTGATCACATTGACAAGACCGCTTTTAACGGTAAAACAGTGAAGATTACCGTTGAGGAGGTAATTTACAGGGGAATTTCGGGCATCGTAAATTCTCCGGTAGTTATTTCCGAAACGTATCGTAATATTGATTCGTCAGAGCTTACAATCGATATGAACGATATGGACGAGGCAAACGCTTATCACATTACGGTTACGCCCGTTGAAACTGCAGGAGAAGATTATACCAACGATGATTATATCGAAAGGTATGAGTTTGAAAGCGGCGAGCTTACGGGAGAAGCCTATACATATGACAGCGCCTATGCCACCACCGGTGAAAAGGACGGAATGGTAGGCGGTATGGAAAAGGACGGCGACGGAGTAAGGCTTACCTTTGAGGTGCCGGAGGATGGTACCTACACGCTGGATATTATTTACGGCAATTCAAATGACGGTGAATATGATGAAGAGGGCAGGCAGGACCCGGATGACCGCACCGATTCGATCTCCATTATGACTGTAGACGCGCAGGAGTCGGAGATCTCATTCCCCAATACCATAAAAAGTGAATACACCGACTGTATGACGCTTTCCTATGCGCTTGAAGCCGGTGAGCATACAATCAGCTTTGCACATAAGGAAGGGACTATCGTGCTGGATTCCCTGGTGGTTTCAAATTCCCCCAAAACAAATCAGGTGACTGTTCTCAAAGACGCAGACCGAACGGACGGGGAAACGCAGTCCTATCTTGCGGTAGCCGGTTCCGACGGCTATTATGAAGTAAGCACCGGGATAAGCTCCGGAGTGCTTGTAAACGACAACGCAGTGAATGTGGATAACAGCGGATGGGTCTATCTTATGCGCGGTCTGAATTATATAGATGTCAAAACGAATACGCCGCTTGATAATTTTAAGGTTATAAAATCTGATAATGCCGCTGAAAGTATCGTTCTTTCAGCAGAAAATGCCAAGCTTTCAGACGGGGCGGTGCTGGCGGAAAATGAAACGGCGGATGTCAGGTATATTGACGGTATCTCCTGTAATTCCGGCGAAGCCGCTTTCAGTGTAAACGCTGAAAAAGACGGCACTTATGCGCTGACGATCCTTTACGCAAATAATGATGAAGGCGGAAAGCATGATTATAATGTTGACCTGATCGAACGCTATGTTACCGTTACTGCGTCAGGTGAATCCCAGGATGTTTACTGTAGAAATACGTACAGCTGGGATACATATAAGACGGTGACCTGTTATATTCATCTAAGCCAAGGTGACAACACCATAACGCTGACAAACAGCGGCAGCAGGAAATTTGATAATCAGGACACCTATGCGCCTCATATTTCACAGATTACGGTCAGTGAAATTTCAGTTTAAAATGTAAGAACATTTACCAAACTCCTTCATAGTATGATACTGAAGTTATGGTAATCGGCGGACTTGTATACTTGTCAGCCGCATTCCATTTCAATATTATATGAAGGAGTTTTATTATGCCTGATAATCCAATCCTCGACACAGGAGAAAGACGAATAAATGAAGCAGTATGCATTGATACCAAGCGCATTTTTGACAGCTGCGTAAGCAAAGACTGCTTAGAAGATTTAAGGGTTACATTTTTTTCACGCAGCCAGCGCCTTATTGACGAGGCGGTAACCGTTAAAACGCGGGACTGCACGATTGAAGAAGTCAGCATTGATGTTGAAGAAGTACCGTTTAACCGGGGCTTTTACAGTGTGGATATCACCTTTTATTTCAAGCTGTGCTTTGACACCTATGCAGCGCCCTGCACAACGCCTCAGGTTGCGGTGGGATTTGCCCAGTTTAACAAGAAATGTATACTTTACGGCGGAGACGGCGACGTAAAGGTATTTGTTTCCAATCCCAGCAGCGAAGCACTTGACTGTCCTGTTGCTCCGCAGTATACCAATCCGGTGGCTAAGGTACAGGCGGTTGATCCGGTTATTTTGGCTACGGATATCTGTGACGGCTGCGACTGCTGTGTTCCGGTCTGCTCCTCTTTCCCGCAGTCCATTCTTCATTCTGTGGAGGACACGATGCCGTCTTGCGGCGCGTCAAAAGCGATACTGGTTACGCTCGGACTTTTCTCCATCGTTCAGCTTGAGAGAGACGCGCAGCTTCTCATCCCTGCCTACGATTACTGCGTACCGGACAGAGAATGTAACTGCAACACGTCCAATCCCTGTGAAACTTTCCAGTCCATTGATTTCCCTGTGGATGAATTCTTCCCGCAGGACAGGGAAAATAACGGCTGTTCTTGCTCCAATCCCTGCGATTCGTCAGATGACAGCAATTAACGGCAAACCAAACAAACCCCGGCAGGCATTTGCCTGCCGGGGTTAAATCTGTTTTATTTCAACCTTTCGTGGATAGATTCCACAGTCCGTTCCTTTATTTCCATAGTATAATACGCTATACTAATATCGGAGGGATAAAAATGAGAAATTTAAGAATATGGGTTTTGTGTTTATTTATTCTCTTATTTGTCAGCGGATGTTCCGACAGAGTTTCCGATGTCCATATCGATTTGGGAAAATCGGATATATATACTCAGGAAGAATTAAAAGCCGCCGCAGACACGATCCTTAATGAAATAAAGACATGGGACAGCGTAAAAACAGTGTACAGTATTTCTTATTGCGGTGATGATGTGTCAACGGACCAGCTTGCGTACTGCAATTCTTTATCGGATAAGCAATATACGCAATGTGTTGTATTTGAGTCTTCTTTTATGACCGCAGGTTCCGCGGAATCGGGCGGTTTTAACCCGAATGACAGGTATGACGGCTGGCAGTGGTATCTTGCCGGAACAGACGGCGGACAATGGGAATTGCTGACGTGGGGATATGCATAAAAGGCGGTTATATAATATAGGGACAGGTTTTTTTCCTGTCCCTGTTTTGTTATTATAACGCCCATGCACCGCTGTGCATATGAGCGCAAAATGATATATTCAATATATTTAATCAAATACCGGATACATCCTGCGGTAAAGGGAATTGATTTTCCGGAAATAGTCCCTATCTATATTTTTAATCGTATCCATCGTTGTGCGGAAACGCCAGTTCTTTTCGGGCACGCCGGGAATATTCATTCTGGCGTCGGAGCCGAAGCCGCACATATCCTGAAGCGCGATTACAGCCACATTTGAGGAGCTTCTCCATACTGTCTCAATGATACTTCTGCAGGAGGGGCTGCAATATCCGCCCTCACCCCAGTTGTCTCCCTTGAATCCGGCGTAATCCAGGGCGAAACGGCGCTCCTCCTCGCCGGCCTCCCACAGCCAGCCCAGCAAGGTGTTGTTGTCGTGTGTTCCCACATAATTTACGCTGTTCTGCGCAGCGTTATGGGGCATATGGGAGGAATCGGAATTCGGATCAAAGCCGAACTGTACCACCTTCATTCCTGGGAATCCAGTATCTGCCAAAAGTTTGACCACGTCCTCGCCGAAAACGCCCAGATCTTCGGCTATAATAGGGGCGTCAGGGAATTTTTCAAACACCTTGTCAAATAGCTTCATTTTTGGTCCGTCAACCCATTCACCCACCTTGGCAGTGGCGGAATCCGCGGGAACCTCCCAGTAGGACGCAAAGGCTCTGAAATGGTCGATTCTCACGGTGTCGTAAATCTTCAAAGCGTTTTCAAGACGTGAGATCCACCAGGCGTAGCCGTCCTTTTCCATAGCTTTCCAGTCATAGATCGGGTTGCCCCAGAGCTGACCGTCCTTGCTGAAATAATCGGGCGGAACACCCGCTACTTTTTCAGGCTTAAGAGTCTTTTCATCTATCAGAAACATCGGCAGATTTGACCATACGTCCACGCTGTCCATCGCCACATATATGGGCATATCCCCGATTACGGCAATACCTTTTTTGTTGGCGTATTCCTTAAGGGCGTACCACTGCTTGTGGAAAATATACTGAACAAATTTCCAGAACGCTGCCGATTTTTCATAGGAATATATATCCTTTACGCATTCATAGTAGCGCGAGTGACTTTCACTCCACTCCCACCACGGTTTCATATCCTCCTGTTCTTTTACCGCCATAAACACGCTGTAATCGGTAAGCCAGGGATTGTTTATCTCAAATTCCTTTATTTCCTTTGCAAGCTTTTCGTCTATTTTCAAAAATGCTTTTTTCAGCAAAGCAAGTCTCTTTTCAGCGGCAAATGCATAATCCGCCGTATACGGAGATCCGGGGTATATATTTTCTTTTACATCGCTTTCGCTGACAAGTCCCATTTCACGCAGTCCCTCAGGATTTATGAAAAGATAGTTGCCGGCAAAGGCGGACGGGGAGCAGTAGGGGGAATTGGCGTGGTCAAGGGGATTAAAGGGCAGCACCTGCCAGTATGTGAAGCCCATATCCGCGATGATGTCGATGAATTCCATGGCGTTTTTATCAAAAACACCCACTCCGTATTGCGACGGCATGGAGCTGATATGCAGCAGAACGCCGGCGCCTCTTTTTTTCAGCATAAAATCACCTGATATTTCCGGTTCATATTTTTTGTAATGATTCATTCTAACATCTGTAATATAAAAAATCAATCTCTCTTGTGTATTATGTTCATTATTCTGTATATTAAAATTATTATTTTATTTATATTTATATATTGATTATAGATTTTTGTTTTGATATAATATTTTCTGTATAACAAGCGGGAACGGAGGTGGAATACGTGAATAAGCAAAATGCAAAAACGGCTGTTGTCAGCGCCGGTGAACTGGAAGAACAGAAGCAGTATGTCAGCAGAGTGCATTCCGCGATTTCCGCCTTGTATAACGGAAAGCCCAAGGCGTGCGTGATCACCTACGGCTGTCAGCAGAATGTGGCGGACAGCGAGAAAATCAAGGGCATGCTGGAGCTTATGGGTTATGATTTCACGGATGACCGTTTTGAAGCAAAGCTGATTATTTTTAATACCTGCGCTGTCAGGGAACACGCCGAGGACAGAGTGTTCGGCAATGTGGGGGCTTTAAAAAACTACAAAAGGGAACATCCCGACGCAGTGCTGGCACTCTGCGGCTGTATGATGCAGCAGCAGCATATTGCCGACAAGATCAAAAAATCATACCCCTTTGTGGACCTGGTGTTTGGCACCCACGTTATACACCGTCTGCCCGAGCTTCTGTACAAGACCCTTACTGGTAAGAAAAGGGTTTTTGAAATTCCTGATACCGACGGCATTATCGCCGAGGGTATTCCCGTAAAGCGTGACAGTGACGCCAAGGCATGGCTGCCGGTTATGTACGGATGCAATAATTTCTGCTCCTACTGTATCGTGCCCTATGTGCGCGGCAGGGAGCGCAGCAGGGAAAAGGCTGAAATCATTAAGGAATTTAAGACGCTTGTTTCCCAGGGGTACAAGGAGATCACTCTTCTGGGGCAGAATGTAAATTCCTACGGAAAAGATTTAACGCCCTGCGTTTCCTTTGCCGAATTGCTGCGTGAGCTGAATGCACTGGACGGAGATTTCAGGATCCGCTTTATGACCAGTCATCCGAAGGACTGTACAAAAGAGCTTATTGAGACCATGGCGTCCTGTGACAAGGTAGCCCAGCATCTGCACCTGCCGTTTCAAAGCGGCAGCAACAGAGTGCTTGGGGCGATGAACAGGCGTTATACACGCGAGCAGTATCTGGAGCTTATCCATTACGCGAGAAAGCTGATGGGCGATGAGCTTTCCGTTACCAGCGATGTTATCGTAGGATTTCCGGGGGAAACGTATGAGGAATTCAAAGAGACGCTCTCCCTGGTGGAGGAGGTAAAAGCCACCTCGTTGTTCACGTTTATCTACTCGCCGCGCAAAGGTACGCCTGCCGCGGAGATGGATGATCCCGTTCCGGCAAGTGAAAAATCAAAGTGGTTTAAGAAACTTACCGATCTGCAGGAGAGGATCAGCGCCGAGCAAATGGCGCTGCATAAGGGCAAAATATATAAATGCTATGTTTACGGTAAGGGTAAACTTGCGGATAATTACGTTGCCGCCAGAAACGACGGTAACCTGATTATAGAATTTGAGGGTGACGAAAGCCTTATCGGCACCTTCCAAAACATTAAAGTCATTGAACCTCTGACTTTTGTTATGAGGGGAGAAATCGTAAAGGAGAAACAATAATATGAGTATTGAATCAGCACTCAGAGAATTAGGCAAAGAAATTCAGAAGGACGAGCGTTTTATCGCGCTTCAGGCTGCTGCAAAGGCGAATGACGGCGACGAAAAACTGCAGCAGCAGATGCAGGAGATGCAGCTGCTGTCACTCAAATATCAGCAGGAGTCAGAAAAAGGAGAGGATGCATCACAGGAAAAAATCTCCGACCTGCAGAACCAGTACCAGAAACTTTATGCTGAAATTATGGAAGGCGAGAATATGCAGAAATATTCAGCCGCTGCGTCTGAAATGGAAAAGATGGCCCAGTATATCAGCGGTATGATCGGTCTTTTCTTTGACGGTCAGGACGCTGAGACCTGCGAGCTTCCGGCGGATAACGGATGTACGCACGACTGCGGCACCTGCGGCGGCTGCCACTGATAACTTACTGTTAAAAGGGAGTTATTCTCCCCGACTTTTAAATGCAAATCACGGAAGAAAGAGGAAGAAGAAATGGGAAACAAAGGGACAAAGCTGTCGCCAATGATGGTACAGTATTTTCAGATAAAGGCGCAGTATGACGATGCCATTCTCTTCTTCCGCCTCGGTGATTTTTATGAGATGTTTTTTGAGGACGCAAAAATTGCGTCACAGGAGCTTGACCTTGTTCTGACGGGGCGTGACTGCGGTCAGGATGAAAGGGCGCCGATGTGCGGCGTCCCGTTTCACAGCGCGGACAGCTATATCGCTAAGCTTGTTTCACGGGGATATAAAGTGGCAATATGCGAGCAGATGGAGGACCCCGCCACGGTCAAGGGACTGGTTAAAAGAGATGTCATAAGAATCATCACGCCCGGTACGGTCATTGAAAGCAATATGCTGGACGACGGTTCCAATAACTATCTTTGCTCGGTTTTTACCGGCGAAAAGGATATGGGGATTTGCTTTGCGGATGTTTCTACAGGCGAATTCCATATTACCGTTCTTGACGGTGACGATGTGGAGAACAAGCTGTTAAACCAGCTTTCCACCTATGCGCCGAAGGAACTGATTATCAATGCAAAATCCCTTGACTGCAATCAGCTTGAAAATTTTGCAAAAAAACTGAATGCCAGCGTGGAAGTGCTTGACGATGAGAATTTTGATTTTGACCATTCCACGTCACTGATTATAGAAACGCTTAAGAAAGATGAGATTTCCTCTCTCGGTATCGGTCACAGCCAATCGGCTGTATGCGCTCTGGGAGCGGTTATAGGTTATCTGCAGGAAACCCAGAAGAAAAATGAAATCGAAACCCCGTCGGAAATTGATTTTTACGACGAGGAGCAGTATATGAGCCTTGACATAAGCGCCAGAAGAAATCTGGAGCTTACTCGTTCAATGATGACAGGGGATAAAAAGCATTCGCTTCTCTGGGTCATGGATAAAACAAAGACGGCTATGGGCAAACGTATGATCAAGTCATGGATCGAACGCCCGCTGATGTCGATTTCCAAGATCGTAAAAAGGCAGAACGCTGTGGGCGAGCTGGCGGATGATCCGATGACACGCGATTCGGTACGGGAGTCCCTGACGGGAATCAACGATATTGAAAGGCTGATGACCCGTATCGTTTACGGCACGGCAAACGCAAAGGAGCTTAAATCCCTGCAGTATACGATTGAGAAACTGCCTGCAATTAAGGAAACGCTTTCAGGTCTTTCCTCGGCACTGCTGAAAGAAATTTATAACGGCATTGACCTTCTGGACGATGTACGGGAACTGATTGACAGCGCAATTGTGGACGAGCCGCCCTTTTCCGTTCGTGAAGGCGGTCTGATTAAGGAAGGCTATAATGAAGAAATTGATTCGCTGAAAGCGATTATGACCGACGGTGCGGGCGTCATCGCTTCCATTGAAAACGAGCAGAGGGAGCTTACCGGAATACCCAAGCTTAAGGTAGGGTATAACCGGGTGTTCGGCTATTATATCGAAGTGTCCAATTCCTACAAGGATATGGTGCCGGATACGTACATAAGAAAACAGACCCTTACCAACTGCGAACGCTTTATTACGCAGGAGCTTAAGGAACTTGAGGGCAGAATCATCGGCGCTAAAGATAGGAGCGTAGCCCTTGAATATGAGGTGTTCTCCAAGGTGCGCAGTACCGTGGCGCAGGAGCTTCAGAGATTACAGCATACTGCTAAAAGCCTTGCGGTGCTGGACGTTCTGGCTTCGCTGGCGCAGGTGGCAGTAAACAACAATTATGTGTGTCCGGTAATTTCAAACGACGGTATCATTGAGATTAAAGACGGCCGTCACCCGGTTGTGGAGGCTTTGCTTGAGGACGCGCCTTTCGTTCCCAACGACACGATGCTTGACCGGGATGAAAACAGGTGCGCCATCATAACAGGTCCCAATATGGCGGGTAAATCAACATATATGCGCCAGATCGCTTTGATTACGCTATTGGCTCAGATCGGCTCCTTTGTGCCTGCCAAAAGCGCAAAGATTGGGATCGTTGACGCAATCTTTACCCGTGTGGGCGCCAGCGACGACCTGGCTACAGGACAGTCGACCTTTATGGTAGAAATGAATGAGGTCGCCTCTATCCTTAAGAATGCTACACCGTCATCCCTGATTATTTTGGATGAAATCGGAAGGGGTACTTCCACCTTTGACGGTATGAGCATTGCCAGAGCGGTGCTGGAATTTGTATGCAAGAAAAAAACGCTGGGAGCCAAGACCCTGTTTGCCACGCATTATCACGAGCTTACGGCAATGGAGGGTATGATCGACGGCGTTAAGAATTACTCCATAGCCGTTAAAAAGCGCGGGGATGACATCACTTTCCTGCGGCGTATTGTTGTGGGCGGCGCCGACCAGAGCTTCGGCATTGAGGTGGCTAAGCTGGCAGGTGTTCCGGACAGCGTTGTGAAAAGGGCAAAGGTCATTCTCAAAGATCTGGAGGCAAATGCCGTAAAGGTTGAATTCAAGGCGGAAGACAGTGTTGTAGAAGAAGACGAGAATGATATTCAGTATAACTTTACCGCCAACGGAAAGCAGGAAATCCTTGAAATACTCAAGGCGGTGGATGTAAATACGATTACGCCCATTGAGGCTATGCAGACACTTTATGATTTAAAAAAGAAGGCTCAGGAATTGGAATAGACGCATCGGGAACTTGGGGGATTTAATTATGAATTTTACCGATGATATCATGAATACGGTTTTTGTTATGATGAAACCTGCGCTGATTGCTGCCACATTTACGGCGATATTCAGTCTGGTGCTGATTCTTTCGGTCTGGTTTTATAATAAATCACGGGCTGTTAAAGAGAAAAGCGGTGTGTATTTTCTAATCTTTCTTTTCGGGTTAATCGGCGCGGCGGTTTATTGGTTCACTTCGAGAAAAAAGATCGGAGAAAACGACGGGTTAAGCAGCAGTGATAAGAGGAAATATAAGGTTGTTTCCATTGTGCTTTTGATCGTCTGCGTAATTGGATTTGCCGTAAATATATTCAATTCGGCGCAAGGTAAATATTATGATGATGAGTTTGTTGGAATTATAGAAGAAATGAGCGCAGGATATTATGATAAATACGGGAATGAGTATGAACATCAGGATGATATCATTTACTATACCCGGGACGGATGTCAATTCAAATTAAAAACAGATTCAAATGGAAACGCAGAGTACAGACAGATGCCGGAAACGTTAACAAATAAGTACAGGGAAAGTTATGAGCCGGCTTTTGTTTATATTGATTCAGACGGATATATTGTTTTCTTTGAAAACGGTATTCAACTGGATGATTCGCGTATGGAAGATATCTTTTGCTACGTCGACGCTGACGGCAATTATTATGCTTTTCCGTTGGAAGTGTATTGGAATCCTGACGGAACGATTAAGGAATAGATTTAGTATAATGTGTTGAAGAAAGGGGGCGTTCCTGTGCCTAAAATCAATGTTTTACCAAAGGAAGTATATCAGCTTATCGCGGCGGGAGAGGTAGTGGAGCGTCCGTCCTCCATCGTTAAGGAAATGATTGAAAATTCCGTGGACGCGGGAGCGAAAAATATCACCGTTGAAATCAAAAACGGCGGTTCCACATATATTCGCATTACGGACGACGGCTGCGGTATTGAAAAAGATGAGGTAAAAAAGGTCTTTATCTCTCACGCAACAAGCAAGATTTCCGATAAAGATGACCTGAATTCCATATCTACCCTTGGTTTTAGGGGAGAGGCTATGGCGTCCATCGCCGCCGTGGCGAAGGTTGAGCTTTTAACAAAGGCAGAGAAGGAAAGCGTTGGCACAAGGTATGAAATAACCGGCGGAGAAGAAATCTCCTTTGACGATGCCGGCTGTCCTAAGGGAACGACCATCGTTGTCCGTGATATATTTTTCAATACCCCGGCAAGGATGAAGTTCCTCAAAAAGGATGTTACAGAGGGCAATGCGGTGGCCGGTATAGTGGACAGAATGGCAATTTCACATCCAGATATTTCCTTCCGATTTATCCGTGACGGCAAGCAGACGCTGATCACTTCCGGCAACGGTGAGCTGATATCAACAATTTATTCGGTTTTCGGCAGGGATGTTACCGACGGTTTGATTCCTGTTGATTACAGTTATGAAAACATGACGGTAAAGGGATATGTATCCAAGCCTAACGCGTCGCGTAAAAGCAGGGCAATGCAGTTTTTCTTTATCAACGGCAGACTTGTTAAGTGTCAGACCGCTATGGCGGCGCTGGAACAGGCATATAAAAACTTGATTATGGTAGGCAGATTTCCGATGTGCGTGCTGAATATTCAGCTTAATCCCTCCCTTGTTGACGTCAATGTCCATCCTGCCAAGATCGAGGTGAGATTCGCCAACGAAAAGCCGATATTTGATTTGATTTATTACGGCGTCAAATCTTCGGTGGAAGCGGACCGTTCGGTGAAAGAGGCGGAATTTTCACCGAAGATGGAGCAGGTGTATGACATTGGGCAAAAAAGCTATACCGCTAAAATAGATTTCTTTAAGAAGAAGAACGATACCCCGGTTCAGCAGACGTTCAGAACCGAGCCCAGAGAAAATTTCTGGCAGATACATTCTCCTCAGCTTGATTTTTCCGGCAGTGAAAACGAAGAAAAAGAAACTGTCTCTGCTGAGAACAACGTTGCCGGTGTGGGAATGGACGGTGAAGCTGTTCAGAATACAGGTTCTGAAAAATCGGAAACCTCGGTTGATTCCGGCACACCTACTGCTGATGAGGGAGAGAATATTTCGTTCAGATTAATCGGCGAGGCGTTTAAAACGTATCTTATTGCCGAGATTGAAAACGACCTTTATTTTATAGACAAGCATGCGGCTCACGAGCGGATGAACTATGAAAAATTCGTATCCCAGGGTACGGTGGAGGTGCAAATGCTTTTATCACCTGTTGCCGTAAACCTTTCTAAAGACGAGTTTGAGGTGATAACGGAAAATGCCGATCTGCTCAGGCAGTGCGGATTTGAGACAGAGCCTTTCGGTGAAAGCGCGGTGGTTGTCCGCGCGGTGCCTTCGCTGGTGGGTGACAGCGATGTTTCCGATCTGATAACGGAGATAGCTGAAAAGCTTCTTGAACACCGGACGGATATCACACCGGACAAAATCGACTGGATTTACCATTCCGCCTCCTGCCGGGGAGCAGTGAAAGCAGGAGACAAAACAACGCCTCAGGAGCAGGAGCTTTTCCTGAAAAAACTTTTTTCTATGCCTCAGATACGCTTTTGTCCCCACGGCAGACCTGTTTTTATAAAAATATCCAAATATGATATTGAAAAACAGTTCTCAAGAGTGTAGTGTATGATGAAGAAAAAAATAATTATCGTCGCGGGCCCCACGGCTTCCGGCAAAACAAGTCTGGGTATTGAAATCGCCAAAGCAGTCGGCGGTGAAATCATTTCCGCCGATTCTATGCAGGTATATAAAAATATGCCCATAGCTACAGCCTGTCCCACGGATTATGAAAAAGCGCAGGTCAGGCATCATCTTGTGGAGTTTCTTGATCGTACGGACAGCTTTTCCGTAGCGGCATGGTGCGACATGGCAAGGCGGAAGATCGATGAGATTGCCGCCGGTGGTAAAATTCCCGTTATTGTGGGCGGAACAGGTCTTTTTATTGACAGTCTCGCGGACAATATCCTTTTTGAGGATACGCAGGTGGATTATGAATTGCGTGACCGTCTGATGCAAAGAGACTGTGATTCGCTCTATGAAGAACTTATAAAGCTTGATCCTGCATCTGCTGGGCAGATACATAAAAACAATAAAAAACGCGTTGTCAGAGCGCTGGAACTCTATTATTCAGGAGTCAGCAAAACACAGCAGAATATAAATTCACGCCGGGAGGAGTCCCCTTACAACGTGCTCTATTTTGTTCTTGACTATGCCGACCGTCAGATACTGTATAACAGAATCAATGCCAGAGTCGACAAAATGGTTGAGCAGGGTCTGATTCAGGAGGCAAAGGACAATCTGAAAAAAACTTCAGCCACCTGCGCGCAGGCAATCGGTCATAAAGAACTGATGCCTTATCTGAACGGTGAATGTACCCTTGACGACGCTCTTGATAACTTAAAACAAAAAACGAGAAACTATGCCAAACGCCAGATTACATGGTTTAAGAAGCGCAGCGGCGCAATTATTCTCAGACCGGATGTTATGGGCTTTGATAAGACAGTAAAAACGGCAGTCGCTTATTGTGAGGATTTTATAAATGGAAAATTCCAAAAAGGAAAAAGTGAATAAAAATCCCGGCAAAATACGGGGCGATGTTTTTGCAATCATAATCGTTTTGCTTATCATTGCCGGTTACATATTTTATGAGTGCTACAGCGCTACTCATGTGGATGTGGAAACGATTACCGCCGTTACCTCAACAGTTTATGAAACGATTGACGCCAAAGCCCTGGTGGTGAGGGACGAGCATACGATAAACGGCAGCGACAGCGGTGTTACCGTCGCAAGTGTTGAAAACGGAGAAAAAGTGAAGGTGGGCGGTAATGTGGCGATGGTATTCTCTTCCCAGGAGAATGCCACGGCATACTCAACGGCCGCTGATCTGCAGAGCCAGCTGGATTATTATGAAGAGCTTGAGAGTCAGGCGTCGGGCACTGTCGCAGACGTGGCGCAGATCGACGGGGATATACTGACCGATGTAAATCAGTATATACGGGCGCTCAACAGTAAAAGCTACAGCAATCTCTCGGAGTATTCTGATGACCTCAATGAAAAATTCATAAGACGTCAGCTTACGATAGGGGAGAAAATAGATTTTTCACAGGTCAAGGCGGATTTGCAGGAACAGCTGGATAATATAAATGTTGACGGCTGCAGCCCTATAGATTATGTAACCACTGATGAATCCGGTATTTTCTCATCCTATACCGACGGATTGGAATCTATAGTTGATTATGATAAGGTGGAAGAGCTAAACGTTGAAACGCTGAATAGCTGTATAGAACAGGCTTCCAAGGCGCAGTCGGACCAGAACAGTTTCGGGAAGCTCATTACCAGTTATGAATGGTATTTTTGCTGCGTTATTTCAGCCGATGACGCCGCACAGATCAATAACGGTGACAGTCTTAATATTGCGCTTAAGTCAAGCGACGAGGTGATTAAATGTCAGGTCGTCAGTGGAGCGGATCCCGATTTGAACCAGGAGGAGACCGTGCTGATACTCCGTTGTTCCGATATGAACAGCAGGATCACATCCATGCGGCTTGAGGATATTGAGATCAGATATAACGAATATACGGGCTTTAAAATTCCCGCGTCGGCAGTTCATGTGGACGACGAGGGCAACAAGTTTGTGTATGCTCTGGTTTCAAATACAGTCGAAAAACGCGCGGGGAATATCGTGTATACTACAAACGATTATGCTGTTTTTGCGTATGACGCGGAAAACAGTGATTCCATACGCTTTTATGACCAGATTATAACGAAAGGAACGGATTTGCATGACGGAAAAGTTTACAGTTGATGAAAAACGGCTGCAGGCAGTCGGAGATAATTATAAAGCGATAAAGACGCGCGTGGAGGAGGCGGCTGTAAAAGCCGGAAGGAATCCCGGGGACGTAAGGCTCATGGCAGTGACCAAGACTGTTGAAAGCGTTTATATCAACAGAGTTCTTGATTTGGGAGCCGATCTGATAGGAGAAAACAGGGTTCAGGAATATCTCGGTAAAAAGGATGAGCTGCATCTGGACGGTGTAGAAAAGCATCTTATCGGTCACCTGCAGACAAATAAGGTCAAACAAATCGTGGGTGAGGTCGATATGATCGAATCCGTTGATTCGGTAAAGCTCGCCAAAGAAATCAGCAAGGTCTCGTCCAACAAAGGCATAGTTACAGATGTGCTTGTGGAGGTCAATGTTGGCAGGGAAGAATCCAAGAGCGGCGTTTATATGGAACAGCTTGAACAGCTGCTGGCGGAAATTGCTCAAATGGACGGCATTAAAGTCAGGGGGCTGATGACGATTCCGCCTATTTGTGACAGTGAAAAGGAGGTTTCCGAATATTTCAGCGCAATGTATCAATCTTTCATTGACATTAGAGATAAAAAATTAGATAATATAAATATGGATATTTTGTCCATGGGTATGAGCGGAGATTTTGAAGCGGCTGTTGCCAACGGTTCAAATATTGTCCGTGTAGGGTCCGCCATCTTCGGCGAAAGAAAATATTATTAAGAACGGCAGCTGAGCAAGGAGAGGAAATATGGGTTTATTTGATAAAATTAAGGATATTGTTTCCGACAACGACGATGATGATTTTGACGATTTCTATGATAACGGCAGTCCGGGTGCTTTCGGTATAGATCCCCCTAAGGAAAGGTCTTCAAGAAGGGAAAGAGCGCAGGAAAAGGCCGAAAGGGAGGAACGCTATACGGAGCGTCCCCGCATGCGCCGCCATGACAGCGATAAGGTGGTCAATATACATACCACCACGCAGCTGCAGGTCGTGCTGGTTAAGCCGGAGCGGTTTGAGGAGGCAGCGTCCATCGCCGATAATCTGAACGCGAAAAGAACGGTTGTCTTAAACCTTGAAAGCACAAACCGCGATATCGCGCGCAGACTGCTTGACTTTTTGAGCGGCGTTGCCTATGCCAGCAACGGCCAGATTAAAAGAGTCGCCAACAGTACATATATAATAACGCCTTATAATGTGGATGTTATGGGCGACTTGATCGATGAACTTGAAAACAACGGTATGTTTATGTAAATGTTATTTTAATGATATAGGGGAGAATGAATATGATCACACCAAGCCAGATTCGTGAAAAAAAGCTTTCAACCGTGGAAAGCGGCGGTTATGACAGAGACGAGGTTAATGAACTCCTTTTGGAGATCATAGAATCTTATGAGGCTATTTTTGACGAGAACAAAGAGCTTTACCGTAAGATGGAAGTCCTTGCCAATCGTATAGAAGAATACAGAGCGGACGAGGATTCCATAAAGACCGCTCTCATTACGGCGCAGAAAATGGCGTCACAGGTAACACGCGACGCAAAGGAGAAAGCGGATAAGTCCCTTGCGGATTCCGCCGCGTCGGCGCAGCAGACCGTTGTGGATGCAAAGGAAAAGGCCGAAAAGATTATCGGCGAGGCTAGGGAATACGTTGCCGGCCTTACAAAGGAAAAGGCGGAGGCCGCCGATGAAATCATCGCTGAGGCGCAGAAAAAGGCCAATGAAGCCATTGACAGCGCGAAAGTGGTTGCCTCAAACGCGCTTTCTCAGGCGAAAAAACTTGCCGAGGAAATTGTCAGCAAGGCAAAAACGGAGAAGGATTATCATTCTGAAATCGTGTCAAAACTGAAAGAGGAGTCAAAGGCTTTCAGATCAACGCTGATGGGACTTTATCAGGATCAGCTGGATAAACTCGGCGATATGGTCCAGTCTCCGGATATATTTGACGGCGACAATGAAGATATTGACAAACTTGAAAAGGAACTGAATGTTTTAATAGAAAATATCTCTGAAATCGTTGACGAAGAAGAGAGCGAGCCTGAGGACGCCCCTCAGAAAACGGAGCAGCCCGAAGAAAACGACGAGCCGGAAGAGGCAGAAGAGAGCGCTGACGAGGACGAGGCTGCCGAAAACGACGATGAGATCGAAGAGATTGACGACATAGAGGAAGAGTCCGAGCAGCGGGAAGAAGAAAACGGATCTGAAGCGGACCAGGTTGATGAAATCATTGACGAGCTGGAATCCATGAATACATATTCGCCTTTGCACGAGCCTGAGGAGGAGCCTGTTTCCGAAGAAGAGGTCTCCAATGCCATAGACGCTTTCTCCACCGATGAAATAACCCCTATAGATGAAAGCGCGAAAACAATTCCCGTAATTGAAGATGAACCGGAATTTGAAAGTTCCATGCCCTTTGAAAATTATTTTCACGTAAAAAGGGAAAATGAGAGAACAAATGAGACGATCTCTTTAATATCTCCTGAAGAGGAGGAAGAGGAAGAAGGCTCAAAATTCAAGGGCTTTTTCAAAAAGAAAAAATAATTCTAAGACGGCGGCAAAAACAGTGCCGTCTTATTAAGGAGCAGACATAATGGATTATAATCAGACACTTAATTTACCCAAAACCGAATTTCCCATGCGGGCGAGCCTGCCGGCAAGGGAACCTGAATTTCTCGCGCGCTGGGAGGCAAACGATCAGTACAGACAGCTTATGAAGAATAACGAGGGAAAGCCCCTTTTTGTGCTGCATGACGGTCCGCCATATGCCAACGGAGATATTCATATCGGTCACGCGCTCAATAAGACCCTTAAGGATTTTATTGTCAGATATAAAAATATGACCGGCTTCCAGTCGCCTTTTGTGCCTGGCTGGGATACGCACGGTCTGCCCACCGAACTTGCCGCCAGAAAAAAGGCGGGCATCACGGCTGAAAGCAATATAACAGATCTGGAACTGAGAAAAATTTGCCGTGATACAGCGCTGGGATATGTAGACATTCAGCGTGAATCATTTAAAAGACTGGGTATCATCGCGGAGTGGGATAATCCGTATATTACTCTGCAAAAGGAATTTGAAGAAGAGCAAATCAAAGTTTTTGCCACGATGGCGTCAAAGGGCTATATCTACAAAGGACTGAAACCTGTTTACTGGTGCCCTGACTGTAATACCGCCCTTGCTGAGGCGGAGATAGAATACGCTCAGGATCCCTGTCATTCCATTTACGTAAAATTCAATGTAACCGACGATTTGGGCAAGCTGACGGCGATGGGTGCCGATCTGTCCAAAACATATTTTGTTATATGGACCACGACGACCTGGACCCTTCCTGCCAATGTGGCGATCTGCGTCGGTCCGAACTATGAGTATTCCCTGATCAAATTGGGTGATGAATATTATGTTATGGCTACCGATCTGGCGCCTGCCGCTATGGAGGCAAAGGGTGTTGCTGATTATGAGACTGTCGGTATTATAAGAGGCTCGGAGCTTGAATATATGAAAACCCGGCATCCTTTCCTTGACAGGACTTCTCTTGTTATTGTGGGAGACCACGTAACGCTTGAAAGCGGTACCGGATGTGTTCACACAGCTCCCGGTCACGGTATTGAGGACTTTGTTGTCTGCAAGAATTATCCGGAAATCCCGATTATTGTCCCTGTTGATGAAAAGGGCAGGCTTACGGAGGAAGCAGGTCAGCAGTTTGCCGGCCTTACAACAGAAGAAGCAAACAAGCCCATTGCCCTTTATCTTGAGGAAACCGGAGCGCTGTTCGCTTTAAAGAAAATCGAGCACCAATACCCCCATTGCTGGCGTTGCCATAAGCCCGTTATTTTCCGTGCCACAAGTCAGTGGTTCTGCTCCGTTGACGATTTTAAGGACGATGCCGTTAAGGCCGCCGAAGATGTTAAGTGGTTCCCGGAATGGGGCAAGGACAGACTCCAGTCTATGGTGCAGGAAAGAGCCGACTGGTGTATCTCCCGCCAGAGAAAATGGGGCGTGCCGATTCCCGTTGTATATTGTCAGGAATGCGGCAAAGAAATTATTGATAACGACCTGATGATGAAAATATCCGAAATATTCGGCAAGGAGGGTTCTGACGCATGGTTTGCCCACGATGCGGAATATTTCCTGCCCGACGGCTTTAAATGCCCGCATTGCGGCAGCGCTAAGGGCTTTGATAAAGAAAAGGATATTATGGACGTATGGTTTGATTCCGGTTCGTCCCATGCAGCCGTATGCAAGAACAGACCTTATCTCAAGCGCCCTGCGGACGTTTATCTTGAAGGCGCCGATCAGTACAGAGGCTGGTTCCAGTCCTCTCTTCTGACTGCTGTTGCGGGAGGGGAGAAAGCGCCGTTTGAGCAGATCATTACGCACGGCTGGACGGTTGACGGCGAAGGTAAGAAGATGTCCAAATCTCTGGGCAACGGAATCGATCCTCAGCAGATCATCAGCCAGTACGGCGCGGATATTCTCCGTCTGTGGGTCGCCAGCGCAGATTACCACGCGGATATCCGTATCAGCAAGGAAATACTCAAGCAGATTTCAGATAACTACAGAAAGCTCAGAAATACCGCCAGGTACTGCATCGGCAATCTGTATGATTTTGATCCGGATAAAGATATTGTTGATAATGACAAGCTTGAGGAGCTTGATAAATACGCGCTTATGAAGCTTGACGAGGTGATTGAAACTGCCCGGGCCGGTTATGAGGTTTACGATTATCATACGGTGTCACACGCCATTCACAATTTCTGTGTTGTGGATATGAGTAATTTCTATTTTGATGTGCTCAAGGACAGACTTTATACCTCCGCTCCGGACAGCGCCACAAGACGCGCCGCGCAGACGGTGCTTTATAAGGTGCTGGACGCGCTTACATTGATGCTCACGCCTATTTTGGCGTTTACAGCCGACGAGATATGGCTTGCAATGCCTCACGATTCCTCAAGGAATCCGGAATCCCCGCTGTTTAATGAAATTCCCCGGGCGGATTTTATTGAGGCAGATGATGATTTCATTGCGAAGTGGGATAGGATACACGCTGTCAGAGTAGATGTTCAGAAAGCGCTGGAGCTTGCAAGAAACGAAAAGATTATCGGCAAGCCTCTTGAGGCAAAGGTTTCTCTTTGCGCACAGGGCGAGCTTTTCGATTTCCTGAAATCCGTGGAAACGGCGCTGCCTGAGATTTTCATCACCTCATCCGTTTGTGTTGAAAACGGAGAAGGAGAGTTTAAAGGCGATGTAGACGGCCTTTCCGTTTGTGTATCAAAAGCTGACGGCGAGAAATGCGAACGCTGCTGGAAATATTCCGATACAGTGGGCACGGATTCAGAACATCCGACACTTTGCGCGCACTGCGCCGGAGTTATCAGGGAGATCGGCTGATATATAAACAAAATAAGGCACACAACCGCAAAAAGCTGTGTGCCTAAAATAATATATAAAGGAAGTTGCTTTGTGAGATTAAGGAATAAAAATATCTGGTGTCCGGTTATGATTATTATGATCATTGCTTTTGACCAGATCACAAAATATATTGCAAAATCAACCCTTTATCCCGACAAGGCAATCCATTTTATTGACGGATTTTTGGAATTCCGTTATGCTGAGAATACCGGCGTTGCCTTTTCCATGTTCAGCGGCGGGAGATGGGTCTTTATCATTCTGACTTCTGCTGTCGCCATAGGTATGCTGGTGTATATGTTTACCAGGGCACAGAAAAATTTGTGGCTTTACTGGAGCCTCGGCGTCATCGTTGCCGGTGCGATAGGCAATCTTATCGACAGGATTTTTCTGGGATATGTTATTGATTTCATCAATCCCACGTTTGTCCGTTTTGCCGTGTTCAACATTGCGGACTGCGCCGTGACCCTGGGTACTGTCAGCTTGGTGGCGTATCTCATCTTTGATATTTTCAAAAAGGAGAAAAAGGATGCGTGACGCATTAAAGCTAACGGTGGACGAAAGCGGAGCCGGAGTAAGAATTGATAAATTTCTCAGCGATACGTTGGACGGGTTTACCCGCAGCGGTATTTCAAAACTCATTGCCGACGGCAATGTTACGGTGAACGGCACTGAGATTTCAAAAAATTACAAATGCAGAATGAATGACAATATACTTGTTATCGTCCCGGACGCAGTGCCCCTTGAGGTGCAGGCACAGAATATACCTCTTGATATTGTGTATGAGGATGATGACCTGTTGGTTGTCAATAAGCCGAAGGGTATGGTGGTTCACCCTGCGGCAGGGAACTACAGCAAAACGCTTGTAAACGCGCTGCTGTACCATTGCAGAGACAGTCTCAGCGGAATTAACGGGGTTATACGTCCCGGTATTGTGCACAGGATAGACAAGGACACCTCAGGACTTCTTATTGTGGCGAAAAATGACGCGGCTCATTTAAGCCTTGCAGAACAGATCAAGCAACATTCCTTTCACCGCGCGTATCAGGCAGTGTGCCACGGTAATATAAAAGAGGACAGCGGCACGGTGCATCAGCCCATCGGACGTAATCCGAAAGACAGGAAAAAGATGGCTGTAACGGATAAAAATTCCAAGGATGCCGTCACGCATTATGAGGTGCTGAAACGATACGGGGATTTCACGCATATTAAATGTATTCTTGAAACGGGGAGAACCCACCAGATCAGAGTACATATGGCGTATATCGGGCATCCCCTTGCCGGAGATTCGGTATACGGGCCGAAAAAGGTGATAGAATCTTTAAACGGACAGTGTCTGCACGCAGGCGAAATTGGCTTTATTCATCCGAGAACGGGGGAATACTTGGAATTCAGGTCCGGTCTGCCGGATTATTTTACGGCATTTTTAAATAAGCTTGATAAGCGCAACAGATGACTTTGGGAGAAAAAGAATGGAAAAAACTTATGAAAACTGGCTTGTGGTTTCAGATATTGACGGTACGCTGAACAATAAATTCAGAAAGCTGCCGAAAAAAAACTACGACGCTATCAAAAAATTTACCGATTTAGGCGGCAATTTTACCCTTGCTTCAGGCAGGACAGTCTCCAGCCTTAAGAGAAATTATGACAGGATAACGCCCAATCAGCCGGCGGTTATTCTTAACGGCGCGGGTATCCATGATTATAACCAGAATAAAACGATTTGGAGAAGCACGATCAGTCCTGAGGGCAGGCAGTTTGTAAAAGAAGTTTCCGAGCTTTTTAACACGCATGGTCACAGCGTAGATGTGGGAATCTTTTTTGATGATTATGTTTATATCGTTAAAACAGGGATTCTTTCAAGGGGGCAGATGTATTTTGACAAAACGCATTATCAGATCACCACAATTGACCAGGTTCCAGAAGAAGGTTGGATGAAAGTGATTTTCTGGTCAAATCCGCTGACCATCAATGAATTACAGAAATATATAGATAAAAATCCAAATCCCAAGGCGAATTTTATGGCGTCGTCACTCTGGAGTCTGGAAATGCTCCAGGAAAACACGCATAAAGGCGTTGGAATTATGAAACTTGCGGATATGCTGGGGATAGAAAAAAGTCATGTGGCGGCAATCGGCGACTATTATAATGACTGGGATATGCTGAAAACGGTGGGGCTTCCGGCTTGCGCGGGTCAGGCTCCAAAACCCATTCATAAGATCTGCAAGTATGAGGCTTGCCACTGCAACAGGGGCTGTGTTGCTGATCTGCTTGATTACATAATGTCCGGCAGGGCAGAGGAGGATATGGCAAAAGAAGCTCTCCAAAAACAAGCCAGATAAATCCGCATGATAAAATCTCTGATATAAAACGGAGTTGAATTTATGTTTATTATAGGAGCGCACCTCAGCTCATCAAAGGGATATACCGCAATGCTCAGGCAGACGAAGGAGATAGGCGCCAATACCTTTCAGTTTTTCACACGCAATCCACGCGGAGGAAGCGCAAAGGCAATAGACGAAGAGGATATCAATACTTTTTTATGTTTGATGAAAAGTGAGGACTTTCCGGTGATTCTTGCTCACGCGCCGTATACGCTAAACTGTTGCAGCGCTAAGCCGGAGACAAGGGAGTTTGCGCTGAATACTTTTGCGGATGATTTAAAAAGAATGGAATATACCCCCGGTCAGCTTTATAATTTTCATCCCGGGTCCCATGTGGGACAGGGCGTTGACAGAGGCGTGGAACTTATTGCTGAAACGCTTAACAAAGTCCTTTTTGAAGATATGACAACTACGGTCCTGCTTGAAACCATGGCGGGCAAGGGCTCTGAAATCGGAAGCACTTTTCAGGAGCTGAAAGCAATCATGGACAGGACGCGGCTCAGTAATAAGCTGGGGGTGTGCCTGGATACCTGCCATGTATTTGACGGCGGCTATGATATTGTAAATGAGCTGGACCGCGTGCTTGACGAATTTGATAAAATCGTGGGTATGGAAAGACTCAAGGCGGTGCATCTGAATGACTCAAAAAACACGCTCGGCAGTCATAAGGACAGACATGAAAAAATAGGCGAGGGAAATATCGGCGCTGAGGCTTTCGGAAACATAATCAATCATCCGCAGCTCAGGAATCTGCCCTTTTATCTTGAAACGCCGAATGAAATTGACGGTTACGCACAAGAGATCGCGTTTTTAAAATCCTTATATGATGAATAAAAGGAGCAGTCAAAAACTGCTCCTTTCAGACTGTCGATAAAGTGGGCTGAACCACGCCGAAATAAAAGTGCACAATACTACATTTTCCTTTGTAGGGGACGGTGTCCTCGCCGTCCCGTTCTGACGGAGGGATTGTAAAAAAACAGCGGTAAGGATATTGAATCCTTACCGCTGTTCGGCGTTTTTCGTTTTTTGCTCAGGGGCGGTACCATTGTACAGCACCCATTCGCAAGAAAACGAAATTCATCTCCATTTCTCGCAGTCTAACAGCGTGTAGAAATCTATTCTTTGACTTTTTCTACACGCTGAAAGGAGCAGTCAAAAGACTGCTCCTTGATCGTTTATAAAGCTATCGTAAAATTGCGAAACCCAAATCAATAACACCGCCAAGCACTCTGCTTGTCTTTCTTAAATTTAAGGTTTCAGCGAACCAGAGAAGAATGAGCGCTACAAGTATTGCTATAATTAATGTTTTCTCTGTCATAAAACTGCCCCCTTTATGCTAATAATATTATATACTATTTTGAAAATAAATCAAGTAATTTTATACAATTTGACATAATTAAAAAAAATATAAAATTTCGTTGAAAATTTTTACTATTTGATTTATAATATCAGCAATGAAAATAAAAGAATTTATAATGGGGGAGTTTTGGTGAATCCTATTTTACTGTTAACAGCAGACAGAAGCGCAATGTTTACAACAACGGTAGTTGTTGCGGGTATGAGTATCGTATTTGCAGTACTCATTCTTTTGATTATTATCTTTAATTTGTACGGCAAGATTGTATCTAAGCTGGAGGGCAGCAGTAAGGCCCACAAAAATTCAAAATTGGAAGAAAATCTTAGCTTATCCGCTCCTGCGGCGAGTGTTGCGCCGTCCGCTCCTGCGCCCGTTGTGGAGCAGGGAATCAGCGCGGAAGTGGTTGCGGCCATTACGGCAGCCATAGTAGCGTCAGAGGGTCCCGGAGTAGTTGTTCGTTCTGTTAGGAGAGTAAACGTCGGTTCAAGAAATCCCTGGGCGGCTGCGGCAATTGCGGATAATACAAGGCCGTTTTAAAGGGAGGATTCTATAGC
>JAGHJI010000011.1 GCA_017886765.1 Eubacterium sp. | reverse complement strand
TCATACGCAGTGAACGCAGGAGTAATCGAACTCGATTCCCTGACCGATTCGAATGGGACCTGAGCCCAGCACGATGATTTTTTCCTTATCGGTTTTATGGATTGCCCTTGCCTCGCAGTGATTGTCATAGGTGGAGTAGAAATAGGGCGTTTGCGCCTCAAATTCCGCGCCGCAGGTATCAACCATTTTGTAAACACAGTCACGGTGATACGCCAGTGTTCCGCCGCTGAGCTTTTCAAGCGCCTTATCCGTATAGCCGAGCTTTTTGCCTTTGAGATACTGTTCCTCAGATAAAGGCTTTGCGCATATTTCCTTTTCAAAGTCGGCAAGATTTTTCAGTTTACCAAGGAACCATTCGTCAATCATTGTAATTCTGTGGATTTCTTCAATGGTGACGCCTTCCTTAAGCGCTTTGAAAACTCTGAACAGTCTGTTGTCGTCCTGAAGGCTGAGGGTTTCTTGCATATCCTCACTGTTAAGTGCGGGATTGTTCAGCGTGTCAAGACCGATCTCAGCGCCTCTTACCGCTTTCATGACCGCCATTTCAAAGTTCGGTGCGATGCTCATGACCTCGCCGGTAGCTTTCATCTGCGTGCCCAGCTTTCTTGATGCGTTGACAAATTTGTCAAAGGGCCATTTCGGCAGCTTAACGACAACATAGTCCAGCGTCGGTTCAAAGCAGGCGCAGGTTTTTCCGGTAATATCGTTTCTGATTTCATCCAGCGTATAGCCAAGGGCTATTTTTGTAGTCACTTTCGCAATGGGGTAACCTGTCGCCTTTGATGCCAGCGCCGACGAGCGTGACACCCTCGGGTTTACCTCAATAACCGAATATTCAAAGCTTTCCGGATTGAGGGCAAACTGACAGTTGCAGCCGCCTTCGATGCCCAGCTCTGTGATGATGTCAAGAGAGGCGGAACGCAGCATCTGATACTCTTTGTCGGCAAGAGTCACCGCCGGGGCGATAACGATGCTGTCGCCGGTGTGAACGCCCACAGGATCAAAATTCTCCATGGAACATACGGCAATAACATTTCCCGCGCTGTCGCGCATGACCTCGAATTCAATTTCCTTCCAGCCGGCAATATAGCGTTCAATAAGCACCTGCGTGATGGGGGAGAGCATAAGACCGTTTTTTGCGATGATTTCAAGTTCTTTCTCATCATACGCAACACCGCCGCCGGCGCCTCCCAAAGTAAATGCAGGCCGGATAATAACAGGATAGCCGATCTCAAGGGCTATCTCCTTGGCGTGCTCTACCGTATATGCAATGTCGCTGGGAACCACCGGCTGATGGATCTTGACCATCGTGTCACGGAACATCTGCCTGTCCTCAGCTTTGTCTATCGCCTCGGCGTTTGTGCCCAGCAGTTTGACGCCCATTTTATCAAGATAACCGTCCTTCGCAAGCTGCATGCCTATGGTAAGGCCGGTTTGTCCGCCGAGACCGCAGAGAATGGAATCCGGATGCTCCTTTTCAATGATCCTTTTTACCGTTTCCTCCGTCAGCGGCTCCAGATAAATATGATCCGCCAGCGCCTTGTCCGTCATAATCGTGGCGGGGTTGGAGTTTACCAGCACGACCTCGATTCCCTCGTCTTTCAGTACACGGCAGGCCTGCGCGCCGGCGTAGTCAAATTCCGCCGCCTGTCCGATAACGATAGGACCGGAACCGATGACAAGGACTTTTTTTATGTCTTGGTTAAGAGGCATCAGTATTTACCTCCCATCATATCAATAAATTTATCAAAAATAAATCTGGTGTCGTGAGGACCTGAGCAGGCCTCCGGATGGAACTGAACGGAAAACGCCGCCTTATCGGGATAATCCACGCCTTCGCAGGTGTTGTCATTGGCGTTGATATAGCTGATTTTACCGCCGATCTCCTCCACGGAGTCATTGACAACGGCGTAACCATGATTTTGTGACGAAATAAAGGTCCGGCCTGTTTCAAGATTTTTTACAGGCTGATTCACGCCGCGGTGACCGTATTTCAGCTTAGTTGTCCTGCCGCCCATTGCCAGCGCCAAAAGCTGATGACCGAGACAGATAGCAAATATGGGCTTTTTACCGATGAGCTTTTTCAGCTCGTGTATCGCCTCATTATTTTCCTCAGGGTCGCCGGGGCCGTTGGAAAGCATAATACCGTCGGGATTGAGGGACAGAATATCCTCAGCCTTTGTTTTATAAGGAACTACGGCGACATTGCAGCCGCGCTTGTTCAGCTCCCGGACGATATTCTTTTTCGTTCCGTAATCGATCAGCACAACATTGTATTTATGCTCGTCTGACGCGCGCATATAAGGCTTGGTACAGGATACCGATTGAACAGCATCAGTCACACGGTAGGCTTTCAGCTCGTCCATATTCACTTTGTTAGGATTGTCCGTGATAACAGCGTTCATGACACCGTATTCCCTGATGATTTTTGTGATTTCCCTTGTGTCAACATCCCAAACGCCGACAATATGATTGTCCTTCAGATAGTTTTCCAGCGTGTATTCACATCTGAAATTGGAAGGCGCCTGACAGTATTCACGTACAATATAGGCGCTGACAGCGCTTTTTTCGCTTTCCATATCCTCTTCAATAAAACCGTAATTTCCGATAAGGGGAAAGGTCTGCATAACGATCTGTCCGAAATAGCTGGGGTCGGTGAGGGTCTCAATGTAACCTCCCATACCTGTTGTGAATACAAGCTCTCCCAGAACCTCGCCGCCGGCGCCGAAGCGCTTGCCTTCAAATATATCGCCGTTTGCAAGACAAATATAAACTTTATTATCCATAATTACAAATCCTGATTCATATTTTCGTGTGCATGATTTTAGCCAAGCAGTTTAACAAGCACCGCTTTCTGCGCGTGCAGTCTGTTTTCAGCCTCGTCAAAGATTTCACCGGCGTGTTCTTCAAATACCTTTGCGGTAATTTCCTCTTCTCTATGCGCCGGCAGGCAGTGAAGCACCATTGCATCGTCTTTGGCAGCCTGCATGACCTCATCATTTATCTGGAAATTTTTAAATATCTTTTCTCTCTGCGCCTTTTCCTCTTCCTGGCCCATGGACGCCCATACATCTGTATAAAGTACATCGGCTTCCTTGGCACAGGCGAGTATATCATTGCTGCACATAAAGTCGCCGTTCTCCTCAGCCCACTTCATGATCTCCGCGTCAGGCTTGTATCCGTCAGGGCACGCAACAGCGCAGCGCATACCCATCTTTATTGCTCCGACAATCAGGCTGTTCGCCATGTTGTTGCCGTCGCCGATAAAGCAGAATTTAAGTCCGTCAAAGCTCTTTTTGTACTCGCGTATCGTCATAAGGTCAGCCAGCACCTGACAGGGATGGCAGTAATCGGTCAGACCGTTGATAATGGGAATGGAGCCGTATTTTGCAAGGTCCTCGACCTCCTTCTGTTCAAAGGTCCTTATCATAATACCGTCAAGATAACGTGAAAGCACCCTTGCGGTGTCCTGAACCGGCTCACCTCTGCCAATCTGTAAATCCCTGTTGGAAAGGAAAAGCGCCTGACCGCCCAGCTGATACATGCCGGTTTCAAAGCTGACCCTTGTTCTTGTTGAGCTTTTCTGGAATATCATTCCCAGTGTTTTGCCCTTAAGATGGTGATGCTCGATTCCGTGCTTTGTTTCATACTTAAGTTGGTCAGCCAGGTTAAGTATATCCAGAATATCTTTTTGCTCCAGATCCTGTAATTTCAATAAATGTTTCATTTTTCTATTACCTCTTTCAGAATTTTCAGTCCCTCGTCAAGCTCCGCCTGACTTATATTCAGTGCCGGAAGCAGCCTGATTTTATTCTTAGCAGTTAAAACCAACAGACCTTTTTTCAGGCATTCGTTTGCCGCGTCTTTTGCGTCTTTATCCGTTTCAATACCCAGCATAAGTCCCATACCGCTTATTGATTTTACGCCCTTTACTTTTGATAAATAGCTTTTTATGTATTCGCTCTTTCTGTTTACTTCCTTAAGGAAAGCGTCGTCGATTCTGGAAACAATGGAGCAGGCGCCGGCGGCGCAGATGGGATTTCCGCCGAAGGTGGAGCCGTGGGAGCCGGCAGTGGCGGTGTCCTTGACTTTTTCGCCGAACAGTACGGCGCCCATGGGCAGTCCGCCCGCCATGCCTTTAGCTGTTGAAACAATATCCGGCGTTACGTCAAAGTTCTGGTAGGCAAAGTATTTTCCTGTTCTGCCGTTACCGGTCTGTACTTCGTCCACCACCATCAGTATATCCTTGTCATTGCATATTTTTTCAATGGCTTTTACGAATGCGTAATCCAGGTTATTGATTCCGCCCTCACCCTGTACGCATTCAAACATAATAGCGCACACATCGTCTGTTGCCATTTTATTCAGCGTATCTATGTCATTTGCCGGACAGTATTTGAAACCCGGGGTAAAGGGACCGAAAACCGTGTGGAAGCTGTCCTGTCCCGTAGCCGCCAGTGTGGTTATCGTTCTGCCGTGAAAGGAGTTTTCAAGGGAGATGATCGTGCTTCTTCTTTCACCGTATTTGTCAAAGGAATATTTTCTTGCAAATTTTATAGCGCCCTCGTTCGCCTCCGCGCCGCTGTTGGCGAAAAAGACCTTTTTCATACCGCTTTTTTTACAAAGGAGCTTTGCCAGTTCGGCGCAGGGCGCAGTGTAGTACAGATTGCTTACGTGCTGTAATTTGTCGAGCTGTTCTTCTACCGCGTTTTTCCATTCCTCATCGCCGATACCGAATGCCGTAACGCCGATGCCGGAGCCGAAATCTATATATTTTTTACCGTTTTCATCATACAGCGTGGAGCCCTTCCCGTTTTTGAGGACGACATCAAACCTGCCGTATGTGTGGGCTATATATTCGTTGTCCAATTCTTTTGTGTTCATAAAATATCACCAGCTTAATTCAAATTTAATTATATGTCGGCTGCGCCGCAGTAATGGCCGTTTATCTTGATCTGAACATCGTTCCCATACCTTCATCCGTCAAAAGCTCCATAAGAATGGAGTGGGGAACACGTCCGTCGATGATAAAGGCTTTTTTTACTCCCTGGCGCAGAGCCTGGGTCATGGAGTCGATTTTAGGTATCATTCCGCCGCTGATGATTCCCTCGGCAATAAGCGCCGGTGTGTCGGAAATATATACTCGGTGAATCAGGGTGGAATCATCATTTTTGTCTCTCAGGAGTCCGGCAATATCCGTCATGGATACAAGCGCCTCGGCCTTCAGGGCGCCTGCGATTGCCGCCGCAGCGGTGTCTGCGTTAATATTGTAGCAGTTGCCCTCTTCGTCATAGCCGATGGTGGAAATGACGGGAATCCAGCTGTTGTTTAAAATCTCATTGACAGCATCCATATTTATATCCGTTATCTCGCCAACATAGCCGTGGGTATTGTCAAGGGGACGGCATTTGAGCATATTGCCGTCCATGCCGGAAAGTCCTATGGCGTGTCCGCCGTAATTGCCGATCTGACATGCCAGGTCCTTGTTCACCTTGCCCGCAAGCACCATCTGAACTACGTCTATGGTCTCTCTGTCGGTAACACGCAGACCGTCGGCAAACTTGCTTTCAATATTCATTTTGTCAAGGGTTTTGTTGATGGCCGGGCCGCCGCCGTGGACAAGAACGACTTTGATTCCCACAGTGGTCAGAAGCACCAGGTCCCGCATGACCGCTTCCTTGAGCTCTTCGTTTATCATAGCGTTGCCGCCGTATTTTACGACGACAATCTTTTTTCTGTATTTTTGAATGTGGGGCAGAGCGTGGGCAATGATTTCTGCCTTTTGCGCGTTGTTAATATCCATTTGTATTCTCCTTTATGTCCTGTAATCGCCGTTGATTTTCACGTAGTCGTAGGTCAGATCACAGCCGTAGGCGGTTATGCCGGAATCGCCGCTGTTCAGATTAACCATAATTGTTATTTCATCGTCAAGGAGAATCTCCTTGGCCTTTTCCTCGTCAAATTCCACAACATATCCGCCCCTGCAAACGTCAATACATCCCTTTGCGGATTTGTAGGACAGGTCAATTTTCAGAGGATCAATGTCGGCTCCGGAATATCCGAGAGCGCCCATAATTCTGCCGCAGTTTGCGTCCGCTCCAAACATAGCCGTCTTTACAAGCGGAGAGCAGATAACGGATTTTGCACAAGTAATGGCGGTGTCCATATCCTTTGCACCGCTGACCTGGCACATAACCAGCTTTGTTGCGCCCTCTCCGTCCTTTGCCAGCATTTTTGTAAGATTTGCCATAACCTCGTAAAGCGCGGATTTAAACGTTTCGTACTCTTTGCCCTCACATACGATCTCCTCGTTAAACGCCAGGCCGTTCGCCATCAGGCAGACCATATCGTTTGTTGACGTATCGCCGTCGATGGACAGGCAGTTGTAAGTTACCTTTACAATTTCATTGAGTGCTTTCTGCAAAAGCTCACTCGAAATGGCGCAGTCCGTAGTTATGAAATTAAGCGTGGTCGCCATATTCGGGTGGATCATGCCCGAGCCCTTCGCCATACCGCCGATACGGCAGGTGACATCGCCGATCTCAAAGGCAACGGCATATTCTTTTGTTACCGTATCGGTGGTCATGATTGCCGTGGCGGCCTCCAGATTTTTGTTATAGCATAAGCCCTTTGCCAGAACGGGTACTGCTTTTTCAATAGGTTCAATGGGGAGCGTCAGTCCGATAACGCCCGTGCTCGCGACAATAACCTGTTCTTCCGGTACGCCCAATTCCTCGGCAACAAGCTGACACATTCTTTGAGCCTTTTCCACGCCGTCGGCGTTGCAGGTGTTGGCATTTTTTGAATTGGCGATAACCGCAATGGACTTGTTGCCGCTTTTTTCAAGATTGGACTTGGTTACAGTTATGGGCGCGCCCTTGACTTTGTTTTGGGTATACACCGCAGCCGTGTTGCAAACGGTGTCGCTTACGAACAAACAAATGTCGTTTTTATGTTTAATATTCGGGTTCTGATTGCTGGCTTTCGGTTTTTTGATGCCGCAGTATGTACCGCTTGCCTTAAATCCTTTTGCCGCGCATATTCCGCCTTCTGTAAATTTCATATAAAAATCTCCTGTTTGTATTTGTTAGTCGCCTATATTAAGGCCTGTTGTTTCATCTATTCCCGTGGCAATATTCATACACTGAATCGCCGCGCCGGAAGCGCCTTTTCCAAGATTGTCAAACCGTGAGGTAATCAGTATTCTGTCATCGTTTCCGTTGATTTCAATCTCCATATCGTCACGTCCGGCAAAATGGTTTGAGCCGATCATTCCTACGGTGTAACCGGGTCGCCGCACCTTCACTATCGGCGAGCCGTCATAATGCGCATTCAGCATCTCATAAATGTCCTGCGCCGTATATTTCTTTTTCATTCTGTCGGCATAAAGCGCAATGCATACCACCATACCTCTTGGATAATCACAGATGATTGGTGAAAATATCGGGTATTTTGAAAGGGAACTTATGGCTTTCATTTCTTTAAGATGCTTGTGTTCCTGTGTCAACGCGTAAAGTCTGGGAGAATCCAGCTCGCTGTCACGGTTTGCGTCCTCATACTGCGCGATCCCTTTTTTTCCCGCTCCGGTGTAGCCGCTGAGAGCGTAGCACACAATGTCATAATCCCTGTCGATAAATCCGTTTTTAACCAGCGGATAAACGATGGAATTGAATCCGCTGGCGTAACAGCCGGGAACTGCGATTCTATTGCATTCCTGTATATTTCTCCGGAATTCATCGCCCAGTTCAGGGAAACCGTACGCCCAGCCGGGGAGCGTTCTGTGCGCCGTGGACGCATCGATGATTTTTGTGTTCTTGTTTCTGACCAGGGAAACCGCTTCAATAGCCGCCTGGTCAGGCAGACAGAGAAAGGTGATATCGCTTTCGTTGATCAGTCTTGCCCGTTCGTTAATATCTTTTCTTTTGTCCTTGTCGATAAGCAGCAGCTCGATATCGCTTCTGTTTTCAAACCGTTCGTATATTTTTAGGCCTGTTGTGCCTTCTTTTCCGTCTATGAAAACTTTTTTCATTTTTATGCATTACTCCGATTTCATTAATATCTTACTTATTATACACGCCCATAATATATTGTCAATAGAAAATGAAAAATATTTATAAATATACAATAAACTGAATAAATATACACATATTTTTTGCGGGATTTATAGCGAATGATTTTCTATGCTGTTTATACGCATTATGCGCTATACGATGAGGGTAATATATTACACACTCGCTTGCAATCGTTTTGTCCCTTGCATAATATGTAGCAGTGCAGGGGAGTCTCAGCTCTGCAATATGCCGGCCTGACCGGCAGATAGGAGGTTTTTTTATGGACAAAGAATTGATCGTGGCTCTCGTCGCGATGGCAGGTACGCTGATCGGTTCCTTCGGCGGTATCATCACCTCGTCAAAGCTGACCTCGTACCGCCTCGGAAAGCTTGAGGAAAAGGTGGATAAGCACAATTCCTTTGCTGAAAGGCTTCCGGTAGTGGAGGAAAAAATCAAGGTCTTAAATCATAGGGTGGAGGACATTGAAAAGTTAAATGAAAATAACCAGAAAAACACGAATAAATGCGATGAATAGCATTGATTTTTTATTATCATATAATGATTAGTAGGAATTTTAAATTGATAGTTTACGACACAAACGGAGTGATTTTTTGAAAGATATAAGTAAAAAAATAAAGGCGATATTCTGTCTGTTTCTGTGCGTCTTAATCCTTTTTACAGGGGCAGGCTGCGTTTCTGAACCTGATGAGGAAACAGCCGCGACAGTATCGTCAGAGAATTTGCCGAATGATGAAAAGGAAGAGATTATTGTATCGGATGAAGTGCATCAGCTGGCTCAGGATACCTCAGAAGCGGTGGAAAAGGGGCAGGACATCGCGACGGACGAGGTGATTGAATCCAGCGTTGAAGAAGAGCAGTCCCTTGAAAAAGACGCCGTAGTTGAGCAGGAGAATATATCTTATGACGGAACGAATACGGGAAACGGACTCAGCCTTCTCGGCGCGTATCAGGGGCTGACGTATTATTCCCAGGCGGACAGCAGATGGGCAAACCGGCTTTATACCAGCACTGGTAATAAAAGCCAGACGATGAAATCGAGCGCCTGCGGGCCGGCGGTTGCGGCAATGGTTGTGTCGAGCTCAAAGGGCGCTATCCTGCCGACAGCGATGGCAAAGCTTTTTGTGGATAACGGCTACAGAACGGCAAATAACGGCACAGCCTGGGCTGCTTTTCCGTTCATAGCCGATTATTTTGATTTCAGTGAGTATTATGTGACCTCAAATTTTTCAACGATGCGCAGTTACCTTACGCAGAAAAACAGTGACGGCAGTAATAAGTATTATGTCATAGCCAGCTGCGGCAGCGGTCTGTTTACTACAGGAGGGCATTATGTGGTCCTGGTGGCTGATACCTCCGGCACAATCACTGTGTACGACCCTTATCTGTATAACGGTAAATTCAATACTGCCTCCAGAAGAGCCGCCAATGTGACGGTCAGCGGTAATTCTGTATATTTGAGTGAAAGCAGCTTCAGGACCTATGGCAATACCCTCAATTACTGGATCTATAGCAATGACCGAGGTACAGGCGGCGCGTCATCAGGCAGTTCACCGGCGCAGACAACGGTGAATTATGTCAGATATGTCGCTACGCAGAGCGCGCCCTTGAATGTTCGCTCAGGCCCCGGTACAGGCTACGCAGTGGCGGCAACGCTCTCAAAAGGCTCCAAAGTCACGGTGACAGCGACAAGCGGAAACTGGAGCAGAATAGGTGTTGACAGATGGGTGAGCACGGAGTATTTGTCATCGGTAAAGCCGAACAGCGCGGGCACGACAAGCGTGTCCTACAAAACGACTGTCGGCGCTTATTACAGGTTAAACAAAGCGACGACCTTATATTCAAAATCCAATCTCAGCGGCACGCCGTATCAGTATCTTGCCCGGACACAGATTAGAGTGCTGAGTCATATTTCAGCTGCGGTGGATTATGTTTATGTTATTAAGACCGGCAGATACGCCTATTGCCCGGTAAGCGCTTATGTATCCGGCACAACGGCTCCTGCGGTAAAAGCAGGCACGTACAGTCTGAAAGAGCTTGCGGGGGTTTATAAAAGAAACTCCAACGGTACGTTTACAAGAAAAAAAGTGCGTGAGCTGACCGCCAACGGAAAGCTGAATGCAACGTCAAAATCTTCAGCGGCAAATGCTTATCTAAAAAAAGGCACGAGAGTAACCGTAACAGCATCTTTAAAGGATAAGGACGGTAACCTCTGGGCGTTGATACCAAGCGGATATATTCTTATCTGGCATTACAGCGCGGGTACGCTCAGAATTTCATGAATAGGTTTTAAATTGTAATAAGGAAATCCGGATAAAAACATCCCTGTCTCTTAAAGGAGGCAGGGATTGTTTCTTAAGTATTTATAGTATATAAAAATGGAGGATAAAATTGAAAGTGATAATAGATATCTTAAATAGAATAGGATTTACAAAAGACACAGCGGTGAGAGCGTTAAAAACTTTTCTTCAGGCATTTCTGGCCTACATACTTACAGCGCTTACGGCAGGGGGATGCTTTGACGGAGGCGTGACAAAGAACGTCCTTATCGGTGTCTTTATGTCAGCTGTTGCAGCGGGAGTTTCCGCGGTTATGAATATGATAAGCAAGCGAGCCAAATAAATATTCATACGCTTCGGTCTTAGCAGGATAGGTGTTTAGTTACTTACAAAGGCATTTTTAACTAAATTACCGGATGACGCAACAAGCAGCACTGTTAGCCCATTCGGTGAGGTGTTGAAGGTGAGGGCAAGTGACGAAATGAAGGAGTACATAAAGAACGAGTTTGGTAAAAGACGGTACGAGCTCGGAATATCACAGGCGGAAATGGAAAGCAGAATGGAAATATCCACAAGGCAGTATTCAAACCTTGAAACAGGCAAGAGCCTCTGCTCTATGAAAACTCTGGCATTGTTTCTGGAACACAGCGGCGTGAATAAGGATGAGTTCATCAGCGGTTTGGTGGAAACATTTAAGTCCGAATAACACAATGCCCTTTCAAAAAAAAGGACACACTATGAGCAGTTTTGAGAGGTTTTGAGAAGTTCTCGAATTTAGTAAAAAAATAAAAACAAAAAGCCCCGAAACCGCCTGAAACAAGCGAATTTTCGGGGCTTTTCTTCTGGAGCTGATAACCGGACTTGAACCGGTGACCTCATCCTTACCAAGGATGTGCTCTACCACCTGAGCCATATCAGCACAAATGGCGACCCGGAACGGGCTCGAACCGTCGACCTCCAGCGTGACAGGCTGGCGTTCTAACCAGCTGAACTACCGGGCCACATCTGCGAAATGTATTATATATTAACTTTTTCTACTTGTCAAGAATTTTATTGAATTTTAGTTTTCATGTTGCAAGTTTTCCTTTCTTGATATATAATAAAACATGATCAATTTTTAGAAAGTGGGAGAGTATTATGCGTTTAACAAACGGTGCGTCGGAAAGCACGCATAAGTTTATGGTTGACGGAATTCGCTACATATGTGAGAATTTCAAGGAGCGTGCTCCGGGTACACATAGTGAGAGAAAGGCTCAGAAATTTTTAAAGGGTCAGCTTGAGGAATGGGCTGACGAGGTTGAGATGGAAGATTTTGAGCTTCATCCACACGCCTTTATGGGCTGGATTATTCCGGCGGGAATTATGGGCATTATCTCGGTTATTTTTTACTGGCTTACATATAAGGGCGCTGTCAATAATCCGGCGCTGGCTGTCATTGCGGTTATACTTACATGGTTTGCGTTATCCTGCCTTGTAGTAGAATTTCTGATGTACCGTGAATATGTTGACTTTTTGTTTCCGAAAAAAATATCGCGTAATGTAATGGCAAGAAGAAAGCCGACCGGTGAAGTGAAAAGAAGGATTATTTTCTGCGGTCATACGGACGCGGCTAACGAATGGACGTATTCCCTTCACGGTGGACTGAAGTCTCTTGCTCCCGTTATGGGCGGCTCTATCGGCGGACTTATCGTTCTTTGCGTCTTTAACATTGTATGGCTTATTTATGATATTGCAGGCGGTATGTATGTTTCAAAATTCTGGCTTGTTGCCGGTATCATTCAGATTATTCTCATTCCGTTCTTTATTGCTATTTTGTTCTTCATTAACTGGAGAGTGATTGTTGACGGAGCCAATGACAACCTGACTGCCGATTTTATTTCCATGGGCGTTCTCAAGGAAATGGCGGATAATAATAAAAGGTATGAAAATACGGAGGTTTGCTGCCTTTTGACCGGTTCTGAGGAAGCCGGACTTCGCGGGGCGGTGGCGTATGCAAAGCGTCATCAGGAAGAGTTAAAAGAGGTTGAGACTGTTGTTATCGCCATGGATACAATGCGTGAAATCGAGCAGCTGCAGATCTATACCCAGGGCTGTACCGGAACACAGAAAAACTCCAACGCTGTGGGCGAGCTTGTATATGAGGCAGGCGTCAACTGCGGTATTGAGATGAAGGAAACGGATATTTATCCCGGCGCTGTTGACGCGGAAGGCTTCTCACGTTACGGAATCGAGTCCGTCGGTTTCTGCGGTGTTAACCATGATCCTAAAACGTATTATCATACCAGACTGGATACTGCGGATAATATCAGCGAGGAGTGCATCAATCTTTCCCTGGATATTTGCCTTGAGGCAGCGGAGCTTTATGACAGCAGGGAAGGTATAGAATCTTTCCGCGAGGAAGGTAAAAAACGCTTTAAAAAAGGCTATAACAAATAAAAACATAACCGGACTGGAAAACCAGTCCGGTTATTAATTAGCATACATTTTATGCTTTATTTATTAAATACCGTAGGTTGAGCTTACCGGGTCCTTGAACAGCGGAATAAACGGCGGAACAAAAGTGTATATAAAAAAAGTTGCTCCGAACGCAATAAACAGCGCTATACCCACGCAGTCAAATTTCGTATGTTTTAGTTTTTCATATCTCATAAGAAGATTGTCAACGGCAAAGGCGACTGCTGTGCCAATGAAAAAAGAAAGTATATTTAAAAATTCAATGGACTTTCCCGATATTCCGGTGTATGTGTAATAGAAAATTACGATTGCCGCCATGCCGCATATTACGCCTATGGCCTTGCTGATAACAATACCTTTTTCTTTTTTCATCAGATAATACTGTATGATCATCCAGATAAGGTAAGGGAAAAACAGCAGTTTAAGGTGTTCCCATATACTTTCGTTCACGGGCGAGAAAACTGTTACAAGTATATTGTAATTGCTCCATTCATAAATAAAATGGCTGAGGCTGCCTATTATACTGACAAATACGAATCCGGCGACGCTCAGTTTAAACAGATTTTTCATATTACCACCAAAATCATTATATGCCTTTGGTGGTCGGTTTATAATTAAACGCTCAATAAACGTAAAAAACGGTACCGTTTTTTTGGCGCAAAAACTTGAGTAACGACAGATGTTTTTCTCTTAAGTCTAATCATTAAACCGCTGTTCTCGCGGCGGCAGTGCCGCCTTGCACGCGGACACCGAAACAGTCCACCGGACTGTTTCTTAC
>JAGHJI010000010.1 GCA_017886765.1 Eubacterium sp. | reverse complement strand
TTGAAAAAGAGCCTAAACTTACATATGACGTTTCATCAAAAGCCCGTCTGCTTGAAACGGAGACGTATCTTATCAACGGACATAAGGCTTTTTACGGCTTCCTTGCCGGCATCTGCGCAGGCAACTATGATGTAACGGATGTTCTCGTTGACGCCACATTTAAGATCGTTGGCAGAGAGTATGAAAAACTCCCGCAGTTTTTTGAAATGCTTTCTGAGCTTTCCGAAGCTACCGATGTGAATTTCTACTTCACAATCAGCTGTGACAAGGAAGATCTGCCGGTAGAGATTTTTGACTACTGCGAAGAAATTTAACTTAATTTTAAAGCCGTTGAGTTTTTCAGCGGCTTATTTTTATGCCTATGATTACACAATTGCCTGAAAACATTGAAAAACATATAAATGGCGCGCATTACAGTATTGATTCAGTGGGTCAGTCCGGCTCGCAGGTTATTTGTTTTGATGACTTTGTTCTTAAAATAAGCGACTGTGATGAAGAATCAAACAACGAATATCATATGCTGCGCTGGCTTGAAAACAAACTGCCTGTACCGCGGATCATTGCATTTGAGCAGACAGACGGAAAAACGTATCTGCTGATGAGCAAAGCGGACGGTGAAATGTCTTGCGGTCAAAATCTGATCAATGAGCCGGAAAAATTGATTGGTTTGCTTTGCGGCGGACTGCATATGCTGTGGGATGTGGATATTTCTGACTGTCCTTCCGATTATTCGCTGGATAAAAAACTTATTCTTGCCGAATACAGAGTAAATAACAATCTTTGCACTACTGAGGATGCCGAGCCTCAAACTTACGGTAAGGACGGTTTTAAAAATCCTGCTGAATTACTTCTGTGGCTGAAGGAAAATAAACCGGATGAGCACTTGGTGCTTTCTCACGGAGATTATTGCTTACCGAATATTTTTGTAAAGAATCATCGTGTATCCGGTTTTATTGATTTAGGAAGATGCGGTAAGGCAGACAAATATCAGGATATAGCCCTTTGCTACCGCAGCCTTAAGCATAATTTCGGCGGAAAATTCGGTACTGTACCAATCAAATATGACTGTAAAGAATTTTTTGAAATTCTGGACATCCGGCCTGACTGGGATAAAATAAGATACTATATTCTGCTTGATGAATTATTTTAGGAATGGTTTGATGAAAAAAATAAACAAAGTATTCGGTAAAAGAGAAAAAAATAAAATCTATATTGACAGAGAAGGCGTTTATATTATTGCAGAAAAGGACGGATATGTGGCAACGGTAAAAACGCCGAGGGGATACTTCCTTCCCGGCGGCGGTATAGAAAAGAATGAGAGCCATTTTGATTGTATAAAAAGGGAATGTCTTGAGGAAATTGGGTACGATGTTGCCATAGAAGATTACTTGTGCACAGCGGAAATCTTTACGGTACATGACCGGCTGGGCTATTTTCATCCAATCCAGCATTATTACTGCGGAAAGCTGGTAAGCAAGGTCACGGAGCCTGTTGAAACAACGCATAGTTTTGAATGGCTGACGCTTTCTGAAGCAGCGGAAAAAATGTATGTTCAGGCGCAGAAATGGGCGGTAAAAAAATACTTTTCAGACAGAAGCTTACAGGAAACAACTTAATTTATTTTTTGAAATTTTCTATTGACAAAGGGCAGGCTAATATATATAATACTAAGGTGCAAGTGCGAGCAGCGCTTATGAGGTGATTTTATGAAAATTGACCTTACAAATTTGTTCAACGGCAATGAAGAACAGATTGAGATCGACCACACGGTTGATATGAGTGATCTGATTTACAGCACATATACGCCGATCAAAGACGGCGTCAGCGTTAAGGGCAGACTGTTTACAAAAGCGGAAGTGGTTTTCCTTGATGTTGTTATCAGCTTTGCTTTTAACGGCTTCTGTGACAGATGCGCCGAGGAACTGACCAAGAACTTTTCCTTTGTTGTCAAAAAGATTGTTGTTGAGCAGCTTCAGAATGAAAAAGACGATGATGAATATATCGTTGTGAAAAACAGGGTGCTTGATTTAGATGAACTGGTAAACGAAGAAGTATCCCTGAATTTACCTTCAAAGATTCTTTGTTCTGAGGATTGCAAAGGTCTTTGCCCGCAGTGCGGGACGAATCTTAATGTCAGTGAATGTAACTGTAAAAAGGATGTCGATCCCAGACTTTCCGCTCTTTTACAGTTGCTTGATGAATAAATTAAATTTGCTTTTTAATAAAAGGAGGCACTTAAAATGGCAGTACCAGCAAGAAAAACTTCAAAGGCAAGAAAGAATAAAAGACGTTCAAGTGTTTGGAAAATGGATGCTCCGACACTGGTAAAATGCTCTAACTGCGGTGGCTATACTGTATCACATAAGGTTTGCAAAAACTGCGGATACTATAACGGCAAGGAAGTTATCAGCACCCAAGAAGCGTAAGTTTTTACAGTTTTGTGGACGGACAGCATTGTCCGTCTTTCTTGTTATATGAACTGATTTGTTAGGAGGAAATTATGGCTAAATCTGTTGTTGCGGTTGTCGGCAGACCAAATGTCGGAAAATCAACCCTTTTTAACAAATTAACAGGCAGCAGATTGTCCATCGTTGACGATACTCCGGGCGTAACACGTGACAGAATTTACGGCGACTGTGAATGGCTTAACAACAAATTTCTGCTTGTTGATACAGGCGGTATTGAGCCGGACAGCAACGATGTTATACTGAGTCAGATGCGCGCGCAGGCGCAGATCGCTATTGAAACCGCTGACGTAATTATCTTTGTCACAAATTTACGGGACGGCGTTGTGGCAAGCGATTACGAAGTCGCTTCCATGCTGCAAAAAAGCGGAAAGCCCATCGTTTTGTGTGTAAACAAATGCGACAGTATCGGCGATGTTGACCCTGAATTTTATGAATTTTACAATCTCGGTCTGGGCGATCCGATTGCCGTTTCCGCTGTACATGGTCACGGAACAGGGGATCTGCTTGACGAGGTCGTTAAATTTTTACCGCAGCAGCCGGAGGAGGACGATGACGACGAGATTATTCACGTCGCCGTTATTGGTAAGCCAAACGTTGGCAAATCCTCCCTTATAAACAAAATAAGCGGCTCGCAAAGGGCTATCGTTTCCGACATAGCCGGTACCACTCGTGATTCTACGGATACGCTGATTGAAAATAAATACGGAAAATTTAATTTTATTGATACGGCAGGTCTGCGGCGTAAAAGCCGTGTCAGTGACGCAATTGAAAAATACAGTATTATCCGTGCCAGGACAGCTGTTGAACGTGCAAATGTCTGCGTGATTATGATTGACGCGCAGGAAGGCTTTACTGAGCAGGATTCAAAGGTTGCCGGTATTGCGCTCGAGCAGGGGAAAGCTTGTATCATTGCGGTCAATAAATGGGATGCCATTGAGAAAGACGGCAATACTATGAATGCATACAGAAAAAAGCTTGAAAATGATTTTTCATTTATGAGCTATGCTCCAATTATGTTTATTTCAGCCAAAACGGGACAGAGAATCGAGCGGCTCTATGAAATGATTGCCTTTGTTCACTCTCAGAATTCCATGCGTATTTCCACCGGTAAGCTCAATGAGGTGCTGGCGGACGCTACGGCTCGTGTTCAGCCGCCCAGTGATAAAGGCAAAAGGCTTAAAATCTATTATATGACCCAGGCTTCCACACGTCCGCCGACATTTGTTTTCTTTGTAAATAATGCCCAGCTGTTTCACTTTTCCTATCAGAGATATCTTGAAAATCAGATAAGGGAAGTTTTCGGTCTGGACGGTACGCCGGTTCGCTTTATCATCCGAGAAAGGGGAGAAGGCAAAAAATAATGTCATATATTGCTTTTATTTTGATAGCTGTAGTTTCCTATCTTCTCGGCAGCCTGAATTTCGGCGTGATTCTTTCAAATCACGTGAAAAAGGACGACGTCAGGAATCACGGCAGCGGAAACGCCGGGACTACAAATATGCTCAGAAATTACGGTAAAGGGATTGCCCTGATGACAATAATAGGCGACATGCTCAAGGTTTTTATAGCAATAGCCGTTGCCTTTTTGATTGTCAGATATACGCCGGCGCTTCTTGGCAGCACAGGCGAGATTTCTTTACAGTCATTGGATGCAAATATGTTTATTAAATCGCTGGCAGGCTTTTTCTGCGTGCTTGGTCATATTTTTCCGTGTTATTTCAGATTCAAGGGCGGAAAAGGAGTGGCAACTGCCGGGGGAATGGTTTTTGCTATTGACTGGAGGATTGCGCTGATACTCCTGGCGGTATTTATTATCATTGTTGCCGTTACCAAGTATGTTTCCCTGGGAAGTATCATTATGGCGATTTTATATCCCGTATTTATATATATTTTCCACAGAAGCATTGTTCTTACAGTCATTGCGGCAGTATTTACTGTAGTGGTAATCGCCGCGCATAAAGAAAATATTAAAAAACTTATTCATCATACCGAGAGCAAGATTGATTTCAAATCAAAGAAAAAGGACAAATAAAAAGTCCGCCGATACAGCAGTACCGGCGGATTTTCTATTCTTAATACAATAGATTTAGCTGTGCGAAAGGATTATGCTCTTTCAACCTTGCCTGAGCGAAGGCATCTTGTGCATACATAAACTCTTTTAGGAGAGCCGTTTACAATAGCCTTAACTTTTTTAATGTTTGGTTTCCAGGTTCTGTTTGATCTTCTGTGTGAGTGGGAAACCTTAATGCCGAAAGATACGTCTTTTCCGCAGTATTCACATTTTGCCATTTGCGAACACCTCCTTAAATACTTAGAACAGTTGGTATAATATCACAAGTCATTCTAAAATGCAAGTATTTTTTTGCCCTTTTTTTCAAAAAGGATCATATTTTACACTTTTTAGTATTAATTATTGATTTTAAATACAATATTTAGTATAATACTAAAGAATTAGTTAATTTAAGATTATAATACTTAGGAGGATTATAAATGGCTTCTGATAAGAAAACAGCTCTGGAATCCGCAATGAAACAGATAGAGAAAAAATACGGCGCCGGAGCTGTTATGCGGCTGGGGGAAAATTCACAGTTGAAGGTTGACGCGATTTCCACCGGATCCCTTTCCCTTGATATCGCAACAGGTATAGGCGGACTTCCAAAGGGAAGAATCGTTGAGATCTACGGACCGGAATCCAGCGGTAAAACCACTCTCGCGCTTCACTGCATCGCTGAGGCGCAGAAGCTCGGCGGTGAGGCTGCGTTTATTGATGCGGAGCATGCCCTTGACCCCATTTATGCCGCGAATTTAGGCGTTGACGTTGATTCGCTGCTTGTCGCCCAGCCGGATTACGGTGAGCAGGCCCTGGAAATTACAGAGCAGCTTGTAAGCAGCGGCGCTGTAGATATTATCGTTGTTGACTCTGTTGCTGCCCTCGTTCCGAAAAGTGAGATCGAGGGTGATATGGGCGACAGTCACGTTGGTCAGCATGCCCGTCTTATGTCACAGGCGCTGCGTAAGCTGGCAGGTACTGTAAATAAGACGAACTGCATTATCATTTTTATCAATCAGTTGCGTGAGAAGATTGGCGTTATGTACGGCAATCCGGAGGTGACCACAGGCGGCAGGGCGCTTAAATTCTATGCCTCCATCCGAATTGATGTCAGAAGAGGAGAACAGCTTAAAAACGGCTCGGAGATTTTAGGTGCGCGCACGAAGGCGAAAATCGTTAAAAACAAGGTTGCGCCGCCGTTCAAGTCGGCTGAATTTGATATTATGTATGGTACGGGTATCAGCAAAGAGGGCGAGATACTGGATATGGCTGTTGAGTTTGATATCATACATAAGGGCGGTTCCTGGTTCTCTTACGGTGACCGCAGGCTCGGTCAGGGCAGGGATAATGTTAAGGCGATGATTAAAGACGACCCTGAGTTTGCGCAGACGCTTGAAAAACAGATTAAGGAAAAAATGACTGAGGTTCAGGAGACTTCGGCAAAAAAATACAGGGCAAAAGCCGCTCCGATGGCAAAGACGGAGGCTGAAGAAAACTCTGCCGCCTCTGCCGCTGCCAAGACGACCCGCGCTGAAGCAAGAGCAAAACTTGATATAGCCGTTGAGGACGACGAAGACTGATGATCATTAAACACCAAAGGGGCAGGGGAAATAAAGTTCATCTGCTCCTGGATGATGAATACAAAATTACCACCGACATAAATTTCTGGATGGATAACTATATAGCGGACGGAACAGATATTGACGAGGAGCAGTGGCAGGAGCTTGTTGACGGTATTCATTATAAAAAAGCGCTGAATAAATGCGCTGACCTTTTGTCAAGACGTGAACATTCCGTAAAGGAGCTTAAAACAAAACTTCTCAGAACGGTTGATGAAACAAGCGCCCAAAAGGCTATTGACCGCTATATGGAAGCCGGTTATCTTGATGATGAGCATTTTTGTGAAAGTCTTGTTGACTACCTTTATCATGTCAAAAAGTATTCTGCTAATCATATAAAGCAGGAATGTTATAAACGAGGCGTTGACGGCGATATCGTAAAACGTGTGCTGGAAAATTTTGATGTTGACAATATAGAAACCATCGCGCATCTTATTGAAAACAAGTATTCATCAAAGCTTGAACAGGAAAACGGCAGACAGAAGGTAATTGCCGCTCTGCAGCGCAAAGGATTTTCCTATTCGGATATTAAATCGGCATTTTACAGGTTGGAGCAGGATGAATTTTAAAGTAGGTATGATCTCACTGGGCTGTCCGAAGAATCAGGTGGACGGCGAAATAATGCTTGAAAAACTGAATAAAAGCGGATTTACTGTTGCCGAGTCAATCGAGGACAGCGACGTTATGATCATCAATACCTGCGGTTTTATCGAGGACGCGAAGCGTGAGGCGATTGAAACCATTCTGGAAGTTGCCGAATATAAAAACGCCGGACTGATTTCCGCTATCGTTGTTACCGGCTGTCTTGCGGAAAGATACCAGGAGGAAATTTTAAGAGAGATTCCTGAGGTGGACTCGGTAATCGGCATCGGCGCCGACAAGGATATTGTAAAAGTTTGCCAAAAGGCGCTTGTAGGCGTCAGGAGCAGCTTTTACCCTGATAAGAAGTATCTTTTACTCGATGGAGAAAGAATGCTTTCTACGCCGTCTCACTGGGCTTATTTGAAGATAAGTGACGGATGCGACAACAAATGCTCTTATTGCGCCATTCCCGGTATCCGGGGCGGTTATATTGAACGTCCTATGGAAAATATTATTTCCGAGGCAAAGTCTCTTGCCGGTAAGGGCGTTAAGGAACTGATCCTCGTCGCCCAGGATACTACGAAATATGGTTTAAAGCTGTACGGAGAATACAGACTGCCGGCGCTTTTAAAGGAACTTGTTAAAATCGACGGTATAGAATGGATCAGATTGTACTACTGTTATCCGGACAGGGTGACTGATGATTTGATAGACGTGATTGCGAAGGAAGAAAAAATCTGCTCATATATCGATATCCCCCTTCAGCACTGCAACAGGGATATTCTTAAATCCATGAACAGGAGCGGTTCGTACGAAACCCTTAAAGAACTTTTGCTGAAAATGAAAAGGAGAATCCACGGCTTATCTCTGCGGACTACCTTTATGACAGGTTTTCCCGGTGAGACCGAGGCGCAGTTTGAGGAGCTTTGCCGCTTTGTAAAAGAAATAAAATTTGATAAAATGGGCTGCTTTACTTTTTCACCCGAAGAGGACACACCGGCTTTTGAGTATGAAAACCAGATTGATGAAGAGGTAAAAAAACGCCGGGCTGAAGTATTGATGGATATTCAGTATTCCATTACCCAATCGGCAAATAAAAGCCGTATTGGAAATATTTACAGGACGGTTATTGATGAAAAGACCGAATTAGGTTATATAGGACGGTCCTATCTTGATTCGCCGGAGATTGACAGCGGTATAATAATCTCCTCAGAAAGAGAGCATAACACCGGCGAATTTATCAATGTGAAAATTACAGATTATGACGGGTATGACCTGATAGGAGTGGAAATATGAATTTACCAAATAAAATTACAGTATTCAGATTTTGCTGTATACCTTTTTTAATGGCTTTCGCTTATATTGAATTTCCTTATCACTGGGTGGCGACCCTGCTTGTATATTTCGTTGCGTGTATGAGCGATAAGGTGGACGGAATTATAGCGAGAAAGCAGGGTGTGGTTACCGATTTCGGCAAGCTTATGGACCCGCTTTCGGATAAAAGCCTGGTTTTTGCCGCCTATATCATTTTGATTGACATGGGCTGGCACACGGATATATGCATTATGCTTATGCTGGCCAGAGAATTTTTGGTGGCCGGTATCCGAATGGCAGCCGCCACCACCGGCGAGGTTATTGCCGCAAACGCTTTCGGAAAATGCAAAACATTTTTGCAGATGACAACTACGGGTATGACATTCCTTCTTCTGGCGATAGGCGAGGGAGCCGCCGACATTGATATGACCACTCCGTGGCTCAATACATACTGCACCATCGCTTTCTGGATCGTAGCGGTAGTCACGGTGTTAAGTGGTCTGATCTACGCAAAGGATGGCTGGCACCTGATTAAAACAAAATAAATGTTGCAATTTTGGGAAAATTTTATATAATATTATTAATAAGCAAAAACTTTGACAGAGATAAGTAAGCAGCTTATTGCTTTTCAGAGAGTAAACCGCTTTGCTGTGAGGTTTATATTGCAGGTCTGCCCAAATGCCCTCTTGAGTTGCCGGGAGGAACGAATATTTTTTTAGTATTTCCGGTCGGGTGGCTCCGTTAACCGCTGTGCTTTTTGCGTGTGCGTATAAAAGTAAGTATAAAAAAGAGTGGAACCGCAGTGATTTCATTGCCTCTGTCAGATGACAGGGGCATTTTTTATTGCTGTGTTGTCATAATAATTAAGGAGGGAACGCCATGTTCGACTCGTTTAAAGAGGATGTCAAATGCTTTATGGAACATGATCCGGCGGCAAGAAGCCCCATTGAAGTGATTTTGCTTTACCCCGGCTTCAAAGCGCTGCGGAGTCACAAAAAAGCAAACTGGTTTTTTCGCCATAATATGCCCTTTATCGCCAGATATATAAGTCAGCGCAGCGCACATAGGACCGGTATTGAAATTCATCCCGGCGCGAAGATCGGCAGACGTGTCTGTATCGACCACGGCAGCGGAGTCGTCATCGGTGAAACGACGGAAATTGGCGACGATGTTATGATTTATCAGGGTGTTACCCTCGGCGGTACCGGTAAGGATGTGGGCAAGCGCCATCCTACGATTGAAAACGGAGTTATGATCGGCTCCGGCGCCAAGGTACTCGGACCGATAACAATAGGCAGAAACGCCAAAGTCGCCGCAGGCGCGGTAGTTGTCAGGGATGTTGAGCCCAACTGTACTGTAGTCGGCGTTCCCGGTGAGGTCGTCAGAATCGACGGTGAAAGGGTGGACGATCTGGACCAGGTCAATATTCCTGATCCCGTAATGAACGCCATCAAGGAAAATCAGGAAAAAATCAAAAAACTTGAAGAGGAAATCAGAATTTTAAAGGAGTCGTTAAAATGATTATTTACAATACCATGACCCGCAAAAAGGAAGAGTTTGTTCCCGTTGATAAAAATGAGGCCAAGATTTATGCCTGCGGACCTACCGTATATAATTATATCCACATAGGTAACGCCAGACCGCTTTGTGTATTTGACGTTTTGAGACGTTATCTGGAATACCGCGGTATGAATGTTAAATTTGTTCAGAATTTTACAGATGTGGACGATAAAATCATTAAAAGGGCAAACGAGGAAGGTCTGTCCTTTGAGGAAGTTTCAAAAAAATACATTGAGGAGTTCTGGAAAGACGCTCATGGATTGAATGTCCGTGACGCCAGCGTTCATCCCAAAGCGACAGAAAATATTGATGAAATTATTGATATTATAAAATCACTTGTGGAAAAGGGATACGCTTATGACGTGGACGGCGATGTATATTTCAGAACGCTGAAATATAAGGAATACGGAAAGCTCAGTCATCAGCCTATTGAGGATTTGCAGTCCGGGGCGAGAATTGCCGTCGGAGAGAAAAAGGAGGATCCCCTTGACTTCGCTTTATGGAAAGCCGCAAAAGAGGGAGAACCCTACTGGGATTCCCCGTGGGGAAAGGGCAGACCGGGCTGGCACATTGAATGTTCCGCAATGAACAGGCGCTATCTCGGAAAAACCATTGATATTCACTGCGGCGGACAGGATCTTATTTTCCCGCACCATGAAAACGAGATCGCCCAAAGCGAATGCGCAAACGGCTGTACCTTTGCGAGATACTGGATGCACAACGGCTATATTAATGTTGACAACGTAAAGATGAGCAAGTCACTGGGCAACTTTAAAACCGTGCGTGAGATTGCGGAGAAATACGGATATGAGGTTATACGCTATTTCCTTATTTCCTCCCATTACCGTTCACCGATAAATTATAATCTTGAAATCATCGAGCAGTGCCGCTCCGCTCTTGACAGGCTTTATACCTGCCGTGAGAGCCTGGATTTCGCTTTAAAGAATGCCAAGGACATGGATGACGATAATGAACTTATCCAACGGATAAACAGCCGCAGAGAGCAGTTTATAACAGTTATGGATGATGATCTGAATACGGCTGACGGCCTTTCCGCAATTTTTGAGCTTGTCAGAGATATCAATACCAAAATTCTTGACAAAGCGGTCTCTAAGAATGTATGTGAAACGGCCGCAAAAGTTTTTGACGAGCTTTGTGATGTTCTGGGTATTCTCTACAACAGAAAGTCAAATGACATTGACGCTGAAATTGAGGAACTTATCGCGAAAAGGCAGGTGGCGAGAGCCAACAAGGACTGGGCAACTGCAGACAAGATCCGTGATGATTTAAAAGCGCAGGGTATTATTTTGAAAGATACGCCTCAGGGTGTTACCTGGACAAAGGAGTAATGAATATGGTTGACAAAAGAAAATTTAAGGATACAGAGGTATCGCTTTTGGGTTTGGGCGCCATGAGACTGCCCTGTAAAACCTCGCTTAAGCGTGAGAACAATCCTCTGATTGATTATAAAAAGGGCCAGGAGCTTGTCGATTTAGCCTATAAAAACGGCGTAAACTATTTTGATACCGCGTATATGTACCATGTGGGCAAAAGCGAGAAGTTTATCGGCACCGCTTTAAAGAAATATCCCAGGGACAGCTATTTCCTCGCCGACAAGCTGCCCATATGGATGTGTCCCAAAGCGTCGGATATGGAAAAGATATTTAAAAAACAGCTCGACAGAACAGGTCATGATTATTTTGACTTTTATCTCCTCCATTCTCTCATTAAAGAAAACTTTGAAAAATGCGAGAAATTCGGCGCCTATGATTTTCTCTGTGAAAAGAAGAAGCAGGGCAAGATAAAAAATATCGGTTTTTCCTTTCACGGAACCATTGACGATCTGAAAAATATCGTTTCTGCTCATCACTGGGATTTTGCCCAGATCCAGATGAATTATCTTGACTGGAAAAATCAGGACGCAAAAACGCAGTATGAAATTTTAACGGACGCTTCGATTCCTGTCGTTGTAATGGAACCGGTCAGGGGAGGGAAGCTGGCTGAAGTTCCAAAGGACATCGAAGCGATGTTTAAAAAAGCTGCACCAGAAAAAAGCGTTGCGTCCTGGGCTATCGGCTTTGTTGCCAGTCACAGTAACGTAATAACGATTTTGAGCGGTATGAATTCCGCAGAGCAGATGAACGATAACCTGAACACGCTGACGGATTTTCAGCCATTTACCGCCAGGGAATACAAGATCTGCGAAAATGCCGCTGCAATGTTAAACAAGAATGATGTGATACCGTGCACCGGCTGCGATTACTGCGGCGATTGTCCCAAGAGCGTGAAAATAAGTTCCATTTTCAATGCCTATAATAAGGTAAAGACGGGCGAGCTTACCAAGGCAGAAGGCAGCGTTCTTTACAATAAGATCGATGTAAACGCCGCTGATTGTATCTACTGCGGCAAGTGTTCAAATCATTGCCCGCAGGCAATTGAGATTCCCGAAAAGATCAGGGAAGTTAATTCTTTCTTTCAGGGATAGTACTACATAAAAAAGCGCGGTAATTCCGCGCTTTTTTATATCACTTTTCTTATTTAATATTAAACTTCTTAAATTATTTCATGCTTCATTTGACTTTTAAGAATAATACGGTTAATCTTAAGTAGGGTGTAAATATGAAATTTTCAGATATATTCAGTATTAAAATACTTCCGAGCTCCGTTACGCAGACGCTGTATGACAGGATTGAGAGCAATACATATCATCTTTCATACAAGGTGGAAAATCAGCTTTTTTCCTGCGTAAAAGAGGGAAATGTTGAAAAACTTTTTGATAAACTGAAGCTATTTAACGAAAGTATTGTTGTGGGTCAGATGTCTGAAAATGATTTACGGCAATATAAATATATGGCAGTCAGTTCCATTACTCTTGCCACCAGATATGCCATTGATGGCGGGCTTAACGAATCTGACGCGTATTCTTTTTCTGATGGTTTTATCAGAAAAATCGACGCCCTTGATTCACCGGAAATGATTACCGAAGAGATTTGTCTTGCCGTCATTCAGCTCACAAACAGCGTAGCGGAGGAAAAATCCAGACTTAAGTTTTCGCCCTATGTCAGAAAATGTATAGCATATATCAATAAAAATATAAATAAGAAAATCACAGTAAAAGATCTCGCAAAGGAGTGCGGGATTTCTCAGGACTACTTGTCCCATATTTTCAAAAAAGAAATCGGTGAAAAGCTTAGTTCTTATATTTTAAAATGCAAGCTTGAAGCGGCAAAAACACTTCTGCTTGAGGGTCTGAGCAATAACAGAATTGCCGATATGCTCGGTTTTTCTTCAGAATCACATTTTATTTCCGTATTCAAAAAACAATATGGCATAACGCCTAAAAAATTTGTAACGATTGCAAAATAGAAAAGCACGGAGCATTAAAGTATGCTCCGTGTTGTTTTAATCAGCGATAAGTTCTTTCATATCATATAGTCCGGCGTCCTTGCCGTTCATATAAACCGCCGCGTTTACAGCGCCTACAGCGAAAACCTCTTTGCTTCTCGCTGAATGTGAAAGTGTAATGATCTCATCACGTCCGGCGAAGATGATATCATGTTCACCTACAATCGTGCCGCCCCGGATAGCATGCAGACCGATCTCATTTTTTGTTCTTTTTTCACGTTTTGAGTGGCGGTCATATTCATATTTCATCGGGTTTGGCATGACCTCGCAGATCGCGTCGGCAAGCATTAACGCCGTTCCGCTGGGTGCGTCTATCTTCTGGTTGTGGTGTTTTTCAACAATTTCAATGTCAAACGCATTTCCCAGTATCTCAGCCGCTTTTTTCGCGAGATTTGCCATCAAATTAATACCAAGACTCATATTATAGGTAAAGAAGATTGGGCAGGATTTTGAAGCATCCTCAATCTTTTTCTTCTGTTCCTCATCATAACCGGTTGTTCCGATAACAAGGGGAGTGCCTGTGCTTTTAGCATAATCAAGCAGTCCGTCAAGCAGTACAGGATTTGTGAAGTCAATGACAACATCAGCCTTTTCCTGAACCTCTCCTATAGAACTGTAGATAGGGAAACCACCGTCGGTTTCCGTATTCAGATCAACGCCGGCAACAACTTCGCAGTCGTCACGTGATTCGACCACGCCCTGAATTACTTTTCCCATTTTTCCATTCGCGCCGGTAATAATAATTCTGGTCATTTTAAAAGTCCTCTTGAAAAAATTATTTTATAAGTCCGTATTCCTTCATCGTTTCCCTTACATAAGCCTTATTTTTATCATCCATCTCAATAAGGGGAAGTCTGCAAGGACCTGCATTGAAACCAATAAGACTTACGGCTTCTTTTACAGGAATTGGATTAACGTCAACAAACATCGCTTTGGCAAGTTTCATATACTTATCCATCATCGCTTTGCTGCCTGCTTTGTCACCGTCAAGATATTTCTGTACAATATCGTGCGTCTCCTGCGGGCAGATATTTGAAAGGACAGAGATAACGCCCTTTCCGCCTCTTTCCATAAGGTCATAGATCTGGTCATCATTACCGCTCCAGATATTCAGCTCGTCACCGCAAAGCTCGCGGATTTTTTCAACCTGCTCAAGATTTCCGGAAGCCTCCTTGATACCGTTGATTCTGGGCAGCTTGGAAAGCTCATAAGCGGTTTCGGGTGCTATGTTCAGACCGGTCCTTGACGGAACATTGTAAAGGATGATCGGCAGATTCGTCGCATCATGTATAGCGGTATAGTGAGCGATAAGACCCCTCTGGCTTGTTTTGTTGTAATACGGAGTAACAAGCAAAAGCGCGTCCGCGCCGTTGTCACAGGCTTCCTGACTGATCTCAATCGCACAGGCAGTGGAATTTGATCCCGTCCCGGCAATAACCGGTACACGGTGATTCACGTATTCAACGCACCATTTTATCGCCTGGTTATGCTCAACAACCTTAAGGGTTGAGGATTCACCGGTCGTACCGCAGACAACGATTGCGTCCGTACCGTTTTCAATCTGGAAATCAATAAATCTTCCGAATTCGTCATAATTTACAGATCCGTCATCCTTCATAGGCGTTATAATCGCAACTGCCGCGCCTGTAAAAATAGGATTCTTCATAAGTCGTTCTCTCCTTAAATTAACTAAAATTACAAATATCAGTCCATATATCCTTCAGCAGCAAGAAGCTCGGCAAGCAGAACTGCGCCGCCGGCCGCGCCTCTGAGCGTGTTGTGTGAAAGACAAACAAATTTATAATCGTACTGGGTATCCTCTCTGAGTCTGCCGATAGAAACAGCCATACCGTTTTCCAGCATTCTTTCGGATTTGATCTGAGGTCTGTCATCCTCTGTAAAATAATGTAAGAATTTTTTCGGAGCGGACGGAAGTGCAAGCTCCTGCGGCTTTCCTGAGAAATTCTCCCAGATTTCAATCATTTCTTCTTTTGAAGGTTTATTTTCAAAATCAACAAATACCGCGCCCAGATGTCCGTTTGAAACGGGTACACGGATGCACTGCGCCGTAAAGTTAGGCGAGTCAGCGGATTTTATAACATCGCCGTCAATTTTACCCATAAGCTTGAGCGGCTCTTTCTCGCTCTTTTCCTCTTCGCCGCCGATATAAGGAATCACATTGTCGATCATTTCGGGCCATGTTTCAAATGTTTTTCCGGCTCCGGAAATCGCCTGATACGTACATACCAGAACATTTTTAACACCGTATTTTTCATGAAGAGGGAAAATGGCGGGAACATAGGACTGAAGCGAGCAGTTGGATTTAACAGCGATAAAACCACGCTTTGTTCCCAGTCTTTTCCTCTGAGAAGGAATAATATGGATATGCTCGGCGTTAAGCTCCGGAACAACCATAGGAACATCCGGTGTAAAACGGTGCGCACTGTTGTTGGATACTACCGGACATTCATGCTTTGCATATTCTTCTTCAAGCGCTTTGATTTCATCTTTTTTCATGTCCACAGCGCAGAATACGAAATCAACCATTGAAGTGATTTTTTCAATATCGTTTGCAGCGTCCATAACGATGATATCCTTCATGGATTCAGGAATATCAACATCCATGCACCATTTTTTACCTACTGCGTCTTTATAAGTTTTACCAGCGCTTCTTGAAGAAGCGGCAAGACAAACTACGTTAAACCACGGATGACCGTCAAGCAGAGTCGCAAATCTCTGTCCTACCATACCTGTTGCGCCGACAATTCCGACATTATACTTTTTTTCCATAATCAAGTCTCCTTAAAAAATACCTTGTAAAACAAGATAATATGCAATATAATATATTATTGTGTACGCCGGAGATAAATATTGAATATGAACCACCGGCCAATATTTGTTATATATAATATCACTTAATACATATATATGTCAATTAAAATTTGCGGAGAAATAAATGAAAACTTCTGACTTTTATTATGATTTGCCTGAAGAATTGATCGCGCAGACGCCGATCGAACCGAGAAACGCGTCAAGGCTTATGCTTTTGAATAAGAGCAACGGGAATGTTGAACACAAAATTTTCAGAGATTTAACAGAATATCTTGAACCGGGAGACTGCCTGATTTTGAATAATACGCGCGTTATCCCGGCAAGAATTTACGGCGTAAAAACGGAAACGGGAGCAGTTGTCGAATTTCTGCTTTTAAAACAAAAAGAAAATCTTGTTTGGGAATGTCTCTGCAAACCGGGAAAAAGAGCTAAAATTGGTGCGCGGTTTGTATTTGGCAACGGTCAGCTTGTATGCACGGTTACCGATATTCTGGAGGATGGCAACAGAATTGTGGAATTTAAATGTGACAGCAATATTTATACTGTTTTGGATGAGATAGGACAGATGCCGCTGCCTCCTTATATCAAGGAAAAGCTGGAGGACAAGGAGCGGTATCAAACGGTGTACAGTGAGACCCTGGGTTCCGCAGCGGCACCTACAGCAGGACTTCACTTTACTCCTGAAATGCTGGAGGATATTAAGAAAAAAGGCGTAAATATCGGCTATGTTACCCTGCATGTCGGACTCGGCACGTTCAGACCTGTTAAGGTGGATGACGTAACCAAACATATCATGCATAAGGAGCATTATATCATGCCCCGGGAAACAGCGAATTTGATAAACGAAACGCATAAATCCGGAAAACGTGTGATCTGCGTGGGTACAACGAGCTGCCGCACAGTAGAATCCGTTGCGACAAAAAACGGCTGTATCTGCAGGGATGAGGACGATACAGGAATCTTTATATATCCCGGATATGAATTTAAGTGTATGGACGCGCTGGTTACGAATTTTCATCTGCCGGAGAGTACGCTTATTATGCTGATCTCAGCCTTTGCCGGTTACGAAAATGTTATGAACGCGTATAAAATCGCCGTGAAAGAAAAGTACAGATTCTTTTCTTTCGGTGACGCAATGTTTATTTATTGAGGTAGAATATGTTTAAGCTTTTAAAGAAAGAAGGATTTGCCAGGCGCGGTGAGTTTCAGACCGTTCACGGAACGGTGCAGACTCCTGCATTTATGAATGTCGCCACAAGCGCCGCAATAAAAGGCGGTCTGTCCGCAGAAGATCTGGAGGATATCGGATGCCAGGTCATGCTGTGCAACACATATCATCTTCATGTCAAGCCCGGTGACGATCTGATTCATGATATGGGCGGTCTGCATAAATTCACAAACTGGAAAAGGCCCATACTCACAGACAGCGGCGGTTTCCAGGTTTTCAGCCTCGCCAAGCTGAATAAAATAGGGGAAGAGGGCGTGACGTTCAACTCCCATGTAGACGGCAGAAAAATATTTATGGGACCGGAGGAGAGTATGCGCATTCAGTCAAATCTTGCGTCCACAATTGCTATGGCGTTTGACGAATGTGTTGAAAATCCCGCTACCATTAAATATGCCAGGGAAGCCTGTGAAAGAACACTGCGCTGGCTTGAGCGATGCAAAAAGGAAATGGACAGGCTCAATTCACTTGAGACCACCATAAACAAAAATCAGCTTCTTTTCGGTATCAATCAGGGATGCGTTTATGATGAGCTCAGAATACAGCACATGAAGGAAATTGCCAAAATGGGACTTGACGGATATGCGATAGGCGGTCTTGCAGTCGGTGAGCCGAAGGAGGATATGTACAGGATCATATCAGCGGTTGAGCCATATATGCCCGCGGATAAGCCGAGATATCTTATGGGCGTCGGGACGCCGGGAAATATTCTGGAGGGTGTCAGCAGGGGAGTGGACCTGTTTGACTGCGTAATGCCCAGCAGAAACGCCCGTCACGGTCAGCTTTTTACAAAAAAAGGTATAATTAATATCAATAATGCCAAATATGAAAGAGACGAAAGCCCAATTGACGACGCATGCGGCTGCCCGGCGTGCAGAAATCATTCGCGCAGTTATATTCGTCATCTTTTTAAAAGCAGTGAAATTCTCGGAATGCGTCTGGCCGTAATCCACAACCTTTATTTCTATAATAATCTTTTAAAGGAAATTCGTGAGAATCTGGACAACGGTTCATTTACAGACTATAAAAATGAATATTGTGTAAAACTTGATACCAGAATTTAGAAAACTCTTGCAAATTTATCTGATATCTAATATAATAGTGCTATTCAATTTAGGAGGAAATATAAAATATGGAATCAATTCTGTTAATGGCTCAGTCATCAGGTGCCGCTGCTTCGGGTACTTCAGGTACCAATAGTTCCGTTTCATTTATAATAATGATGGTTGTACTTTTCGGCGTTATGTATTTTATGATGATACGTCCGCAGAAAAAGCGCCAGAAGGAAGAGCAGGAGATGCGCGCATCTCTTGAAATCGGCGATGAAATCGTTACCATCGGCGGTATTGTCGGCAAGGTAGTTACCATCCGTGAAAATGATATCGTTATTGAAACAGGTTCGGACAGAAACAAGATGAAAATCGAGCGCTGGGCGGTAAATACGAACAAGACAAAGATGGAGCAGCGCCAGAAGGAAGTTGAGGCTGCCCGTGAGGCCGCTAAAGCCAAAAAGGCTGAAAAAAAATCAAAGAAGAAGAAAGACACGGTTGACGAAACAAAGAAGGACTAAAATTTCTTAACGGATTGTTATAATAATGTTCTAATCAAAAATCCCCTCGAATAATTATTTTCGGGGGGATTTTTATGCCTAAAATCAATGCCGGTAACGCAAAGAGACTCCTTGTCAAATTTGCAGTCAAAATTATAATAAGCTCCGTTTTCAGTATCATCATTCTTAATTCACTTTGCTCTTTTATCATTCTAAAACTTGATCTGGATCTGAATATTCTTCCATATGTCGGAACAGCAGTATGCATCATATGCGCGGTTATTATTTCTTTTATCAGTACTACCGGATTTAAAAACAATTTTCTGATGCTGTCTATGATATCTGTTTTACCGCTTCTGATATTTACCATAATTAATTTCTGTATAAATAAATCCGGCGCGGTATTTATCGTAGTAAGAATATTCGGAATACTGATAGGAGCATTCGCTGTATCTGTTATAAGATCAAGTAAGAAGTCAAGGTGAGATCGATGAAAGACAATGAACTGTCCGTTTTTGAGACTGAAGGATTTTTTGAAGAGCAGGACGACAGCAAAAAAGAAAAATTTGATTTTGAACATTTTTTTAAGGATAACAAATCAATAATATATACAGCGCTGTTCTATTCCTTCGGTTTGTTCATAGGTTCCTATTTTTACAAAATCGCTTCAACAGATACTCTGAATGCATTGCTGAAACCGGAGAGCCACAGCGTTCTGAGTATGTTTATCTCAAATTTCTGCATATATTTTTCGCTTTATGTACTTGTCGTATTTTTGGGATTCTGCCTGATAGGGTATCCTATCATTAATATTATACCCACAGTTATCGGAATCGTAACGGGTATAAGAGCGTCTTATCTTTTTTTGAACTATTCAACAAAAGGCGTCGGATATTCTCTGATAATGCTCATACCGTATATTGCGCTGTTTTTAACAGTTATTGCTTTTGCGATTAAACAAAGCACATCCTTGTCAAAACAGCTTGTTTCCGTTACGAAAAGCAGTGAAGAAAATTCTACATTCAGTATTAAGCCCTATGTAAAAAAGTATCTGATCCTGGCATTATGCGTTGCCGTAACAGCGCTTATAGACGCCGGACTCACAAGTCTGTTGTATACCGTTGTCACCATTTAGGCTTTTCTTTTGAGAGAGGATTGGACTGAATCGCTTTTTTTGCCGCCTCATCATTGATATGGGTATAGATTTCAGTTGTACCCAAATTTTCATGCCCGAGGATTTCCTTTAACAACAGCAAATCAACATGACCATGCTGATACATCAGCGTAGCCGCTGTATGCCGCAGCTTATGTACGGATAAGTTTCTGTCGCCAAGTCCCGCTTTGTCAAGGTAAGTATAAACAAGATGCTGGACCGTCTTTGGGCTTATCCGTTGATTTCTTGAGCTTAAAAACAAAGCTTTGTCTTTCACTTTATCATGAGGTCTGACCTTCATATATTTTACAACCGCGTCAATACAAGCCTGATTGAGATAGACGATTCTTTCTTTGTTGCCTTTGCCTGTAATGACAAGCGAGCCGTCATCTTTAATGTCATTATAATTAATGGATACAAGCTCACTCAAGCGCATTCCGCAGTTCAAAAACAGTGTTATAATGGCGTAATCCCGTTCTTTATATTTTCCGTCTATTACAGATAGTAATTTTTCTGCCTCCTCAAGTGCTAGATACTTAGGGAGGGCTTTTTTTGCTTTCGGCGCGTCCAGTGTTTTCATCGGATTTTTTTCCAAAAGCCCCAAATTTTCCGACAAATAACTGTAAAATCTGCGTATGGATATTACGCGTCTCGCTCTTGTCGCTTCATTATTGTGACGTATATCCTTGCAGTAGATCAGAAACTGATATGCGTCCATGAGATTTACATTTTGTATAAATTTTAAATCAATAGGGGACAAATCAATTTTTTCGTCGGGCGTATCCTTATCATATAAGCCCTTGCTTTTTGTAAGGTATCTGAAAAACGTTCTTAAGTCAGAAGCATATTCAATAACCGACAATTCACTGTGTCCTTTAATAGCTTCAATGTAAACCAAATACTGCTGTACAAGCTTGGGTAAATAAATAAATTCTTCCTTACGCAAAATAAACAACTCCTTATTAAAAATCTGATCATTATAATTAATAAATAAAACACAAGAAAACAGTTGTGAATGATACTATATTTTATAATAAATAAATCCTGAGAAACTTAAATACAATATAGGATAATAGATATTGGCTGTGCTAATCACTAATCGGCTAGTTATTCGTTTTTTAACTCCCCTATATTGAACAAAATATTTATTTTGTATAATTGTATTACAAAAAATCCCTGTTTTCAAGTAAAATAAAAAACCGTAGGCCCTATTTGGCTGGCTTACGGTTTTTTACTATACTATATTATTCTTCTGTTAATGCTGAAAACGCGTCGCGTACTGTTCTTACAGGAACAATGTCCATATTGATTTTGACCTCTTTAGGCAACGACTTATAGTTATGAAACGGGATGATACATTTTTCAAATCCTAATCTGTACGCTTCGGATACTCTCTGTTCACAATGACTTACGGCTCTGATTTCACCTGCCAGACCGACCTCCCCGAAAGCGAGAACCTTATCACCAACAGGCTTGTCCTTAAGAGATGATACAAGCGCCATCGCAACGGTCAGATCCGCAGCCGGCTCATCCAGCTTTAATCCGCCGATTACATTGATGTAAGCATCCATATTATTGAAAAAGTACCCTGCTCTTTTTTCAAGTACAGCGAGAATCATACTCATTCTGTTATAGTCAAATCCGGTGCTCATTCTTCTGGGTGTGCCGAATCCGGTGGCGCAGACAAGACCCTGCACCTCAGCGAGTATAGGCCTGGTCCCTTCCATAACGCAGGCGACGCAGGTTCCTGAGGTGTTTTTTGGTCTGCCAGAAATCATCATTAACGACGGATTAAGAACTTCTTTAAGTCCCTCCCCTGTCATCTCAAATACGCCGATTTCATTTGTTGAGCCGAATCTGTTTTTTACACCGCGCAATATTCGATAGGAATAATTTTTTTCGCCCTCAAAATACAGTACTGTATCCACGATATGCTCCAGTACCTTAGGTCCGGCTATCGCACCGTCCTTATTGACATGGCCAACAACGATAATCGGAATACCCAGCCCTTTGGCGGTGTGCATAAATATATTCGTGCATTCTCTTACCTGCGTAACGGAGCCTGCCGTGGAAGCCACCTCTTCATAAACCATGGTCTGTATTGAGTCAACGATGACCAGATCAGGCTTTTCGTTCCTGATAGTTTCAACGATTACGGAAACATCCGTTTGCGGCAGAACGAAAAGATTATCGGTAGTGACCCCCAGTCTGTTGGCGCGCATCTTTATCTGATTTGCCGATTCCTCACCGCTGACATAAAGCACTTTGAGCTTATTGCCCAGATGCTGGCATATCTGCAGGAGAATCGTTGATTTGCCAATACCCGGATCACCGCTTAAAAGAATTAAACTGCCGATAACAATACCGCCGCCGAGGACTCTGTCAAATTCTTTATTACCGGTTGAAATCCGTTTTTCAACATCTTCGGTTATATCCCCCAATGCCATGACCTGACTGACGGCTGAGGAAAATTTGCCTGAACGGCTTCTGCCAAGCGGAGCAGAGTTCGGCAATTCCTCGTTCATCGTATTCCACTGATTACAACCCGGACATTTACCAAACCACTTGGGTGACTCATATCCGCATGCGCTGCATACATAAATAGGTTTATTTTTCGCCATTTATAACTCCTCTGTCAGATACTCTGAAAAGCCCAGCATAATTGAATATGCCAGCTGCATCTGATATGTATTGTCCTGTAATTTTTTATTTTCTTCATAATTGCTCATAAAGCCGCACTCAACCATAACGGATGGGACCTGAGCCTTATGAAGCAGATAGTAGCTGCTGTCCGACCTTTTATTCAGCCTGGTATTTTCCGGCTGCAGATTTAATTTGGTCACATGGAGGATATTGTCAGCTATGATTTTACTCATATCATCATTCGGTGAATACCATACCTGCATTCCCCACTCGTTTTTGTCCTCAAAATGATTCTGGTGGATCGAAATAAGCGTGCTGTTTTCAATACTGTTTATGTAATCCATTCTGTTATAGAGATCAGAGCGGGTCATATCGTCATTTTCACCATAGACAAGATAATCTCCGTCGCGAACCAGAAAGCTCTGAATACCGCTGACCATTGCAAAGTCATAGAGTATTAAAGCAATGCTCAGATTGATGTCCTTCTCCTTAGTTCCATCATCACCGAGGGTACCCGCGTCCAGCCCGCCGTGACCGGCGTCTATAACAAGATTAACACGGTTATGTGCAGTACGGCTGTTTATCTGGGAGATATCCTGCATGACGTAATGGATTGCGAAACAGGAGACAAATGTAAATACTGCAGTTAAGATAATGACAAGCGCTTTTTTCAAAATCATCACCGTTAATATCTATGATTAGATTATAACTTATTATACTAAAACTATCAAGGTAATATTGATTTTTTGACAGGTTCGGGATATAATTTAAAAAAGTTATAATTTGGATGTGATTTCATGAAAATCGTCAATCTTGACGGATACACAACAAATCCCGGGGATCTGAGCTGGGACGGTATAAAACGCTTTGGCGATTATACCGTTTATGACAGGACTCCGGCTGACAAGGTCATTGAAAGAGCAAAGGGCGCAAACATCTTAATCATCAATAAAACCGTGGTGACAAAAGAAATTCTTGACGCGCTTTCACCGGAGCTGGAATACATAGGCCTGCAGTCAACGGGATATAATGTTGTTGACTGCGAGCACGCAAGGAAGCTTGGCGTGACCGTGTGCAATATCCCTTCTTATTCCACAAACGCTGTGGCTCAGCTCGTATTTGCTTTTATCCTTCAGATAACAAACGAGGTAACACTGCACGCCGACGCGGTAAGAAATGGCGAATGGTGCAGATGTGAGGATTTCTGCTTCTGGAAGAAGCCGCTGACCGAGCTTGCGGGAAAAACGATTGGAATTATCGGTTTCGGCGCAATCGGACAGAAAGTTGCGCAGATATCTGAAGCTTTTGATATGAAAATACTGGCGTATAATCCGAGACCAAAATCTGCCGGTAATCTGGACGTTGCATTTACGGATATGGATACGCTGCTTAAAAAAAGCGATATCATTACCTGCCACTGCCCTCTTACTTCTGAAACAAAAGGTCTTATCAACGCGGAAAATATAGCAAAAATGAAAAATTCCGCTATATTTATAAATACTTCCCGCGGTCCTGTTGTGGATGAGCAAGCCCTTGCCGATGCCTTAAAC
>JAGHJI010000009.1 GCA_017886765.1 Eubacterium sp. | reverse complement strand
GTGCCGAGAAACAGTCTTATCAAACCGGCAATGTCCTTGCTTGACTGCGGTGAGGACGATGTGGAGATTGCCGTTGACAACGCCATTGAGGCAAAACAGCTGGTGCAGGAGAACATAGACGGACGGGATTTTCTGTTCCTGCCGGAAATATACCGGGCGGAGTTGTCCATAGCCGAAAGAATCAAGGTTATGCTGAATTTTCCTCCCCAGCAAAAAGAAATCTCTCCTGCAGAAATCTACGCCTTTGAGGATGCCAATCACATCAGCTTTGACGAAAAGCAGAGGCAAGCCATCGAAATTGCGGTAAATAAAGGAATTCTGATACTGACCGGCGGACCGGGTACGGGTAAAACGACTACGGTCAAGGGAATAATAACGCTTATGAAAAACCGAGGGCTTGACGTTGCCCTCGCCGCCCCCACCGGCAGAGCCGCCAAAAGAATGAGCGAGCTTACCGGTTATGAAGCCAAAACGATCCACAGGCTTTTGGAGGTGGAATACCGAGAGGGCGCCGCAGAGCCCAGCTTTGTACATAATCTGAGAAATCCCCTGGAATGCGACGCGGTGATCGTGGACGAGCTTTCCATGGTCGACGTGACAATATTTTCCGCCCTCCTGGACGCTCTCCCGCTCTCCTGCCGGCTTATTATGGTGGGGGATAAGGACCAGCTTCCTCCCGTAGGCGCCGGGAACGTGCTTGCGGACCTGGTCAAAAGCGGGCTGATTGATGTGGTGAGCCTGGACAAGATTTTCCGTCAGGCAATGCAGAGCAGTATCGTATCAAACGCCCATAGGATCGTAGCAGGGGAGATGCCCGTACTGGATAACAGTGACGCCGAATCTGACTTCTTTCTGCTTACGGAGGATTCCAAATATATTGCCCCCAGGAAGATCATCAGCCTGGTTACAAAGCGTATACCTTCCGGTTACGGTTTTGATCCGGTGTCCGATATACAGGTGCTGTGTCCCAGCCGCAAAGGCGAAGTGGGTACGGAAAATCTGAATGCGCTTTTACAGGATGTTCTGAATCCGCCGTCACCCGGCAAGGCGGAGCTGAAGAACAGGGGATATATTCTGCGTGAGGGCGACAAAGTCATGCAGATTAAAAACAATTACGATGTGCCGTGGTTTAAAGGCGATGATAACGGAACGGGGGTATTTAACGGCGATATAGGTATCCTTACCCGCATTGATAAAGCAAACGATATTATAAACGTCCGCTTTGATGACAGGGAGGCTATGTACAGCGTCGCTAACGCGGATGAGATCGAGCTGGCTTACGCCATGACTGTTCACAAAAGTCAGGGCAGCGAGTTTGACGCCGTAGTGCTTCCCACAATCAATACGCCGCCCAAACTGGCTTACAGGAATCTTTTATACACCGCCGTTACCAGAGCGAAAAGCCTGCTGGTTATTGTGGGCAATATCCATTCCATCAGGCGTATGGTTGAAAATGATAAGAAAAGCAGGCGGTACAGCGCGCTTGTTCATTTTCTGTTTAAGGAAAATGATAACTTATCTGATTGTTAATATCTTATTTCTTGACATTGCAATTAATTTAAAGTAACATATTTTTTATGATAATAAATTAGGGATGTTTTTATGTTCGGATATGATTTGGGAATTGATCTGGGTACAAGCAGAGTGGTGATATCGGTTGTAGGAAAGGGCGTTGTTTTGGACGAGCCCTCCTATATCGCGTATGATACCCAGAGTGAAAAAATACTTTACGCAGGAAAAAGAGCCTATTATCTGCAGGGGAGAGAGCCTGCCGGTGTAAGCGTCATCCAGCCGATCATGGAGGGCGCTGTAGGAAACTATTCCCTTGCCTGTCAGATGGTGCGTTACTTTATGAATAAAGTCCTGAAAAAGACGATTTTCAAGCCTCGGGTCGTGGCAAGCGTTCCGTCGCTGAGTACCGACGTTGAAAAAAGGACGCTGGTGTCCGTTTTGATAAACGCCGGCGCAAGGTCGGTATGCCTGATTGAAGAGCCTCTCTGCGCCGCTTTCGGAGCAGGTGTAGACCCTCTCAATCCCAGCGGTGTTTTCGTCATTAATATCGGCGCGGGCACAACGGATATGGCGGTAATCAGTCAGGGCTCCATGAGCCAGATTGAAACGATAAAGGTCGCCGGTGATTCCTTTGACGACGCCATAGTAAAATATCTGCGTGATACCTATGGTTTGCTGGTGGGTGTCAGAACGGCGGAGGAAATAAAAATAAACGCCGGCTGCGCAATTCCCCGTGTGACAGATATAACTGTTCAGGCTAAGGGCAGGAACGCCACTACGGGACTTCCTATGGTGACGGAGATTACCGGTAATGAGATATGTAATTGCCTACAGCCCCAGTTTGACAGGATTACGGCGGCTGCCAAGGCGCTTTTTGAGCGTACGTCGCCTCAGCTTGTGGCGGATATAACAAACGGCAGTCTGTTGCTGACCGGGGGAATGTCCCAGCTATACGGTCTGGATACCCTCATCGGCAAGGCGCTTTCCCTTGATGTCACGATTCTCGTGAGACCGAATCTCTGCGTATCTAAGGGTTGCGAGGTCGCGCTGAAAAAAATGCATATTCTCGACCAGTACGGATATTCATTTAAAACAAAGGAAGAGGTCCGCACAAGGTGATTCATGTTTATTACGGCTGGGGAAAAGGGAAAACGACCTGTGCGCTGGGCTGCGGTATGAGAGCGTGCGGCGCGGGAATGAATGTGCTTCTCGTTCAGTTTCTTAAAGACAATCAATCCGGCGAGCTTAAGACTCTGCCGTTTGAAATCTTTCAGGCGCCGGACAGTCTGCCTTTTCATCCCGGCAGCGAGTATCAGGCGTGGGTGGACGGCGCTGTCAGGCATATTAAGCATTCTTCCGCCGATATGATTATACTGGATGAGTTTCTTGACATAGTGGGTGGTTTTATATCCGCGGAGTCCGCAGTCCGTCTTATAAAAGATCTGAATGCCGAGGTAATCATAACAGGGCATAAAGCCGTTAAGGAAATCCTTGCTATTGCTGATTATATAACCCTGTTTGAAAAGATCAGGCATCCGTATGACAGCGGAGTAAAGGCAAGACGGGGAATTGAATACTGAAATTTCACATAAAACGAAGGGGGTAATTTTACGGATCGGTTTTCTAAATTCAATCCAAACGTTACCTTCCTTTTTTTTATGCTGAGCATTGTTTTAACTTTGGTCTGGTTTGATCCCGTGTTTTTGGCTGTCAGTCTATTCACCTCTCTTTGCTATAAAATAAAGTTGGAAGGTAAAGCGGGATTTCTGTATTTTCTCAAATTCATACTGCCGCTTATTCTGATTACGGCGGTGTTTAATATGCTCTTTGCCCATTACGGAACGACTGTGCTGTTTACCGTGTCTGATACAGCTTTTACCCTTGAGAGCCTTTTTTACGGAACGTGCCAGGGCATCCTGTTCTGCGCGGTTATGATGTGGTTTTCCTGCTATTCGCAGGTAGTGACTTCTGAGCGCTTTATGGCTGTATTCGGAAAATTCGCACCGAATCTGGCTCTGGTGTTTTCCATGGTGCTGTCCTTTATTCCGAGGCTGAAAAAGAACGCCCGGGAAATCAGCGATGCCAGAATGCTTTTGGACAGTGACAAAAGCAGGCTTAAGCGCGCTATAAAGAATTTTTCCGCTTTGCTCACTTTAACGCTGGAGGAGAGCATAGAGGTGTCCGACTCTATGAAGGCGCGCGGCTTCGGCAGCGGCAGGAAGGCATATTCCAAATACGCCTTTTGCCTGAGAGACGGTCTGTGCCTGACATTTATTGTAGTTGCCTTTGTCTTTCTATGTGTGCTGAAAGCAGCGGGAAAATCAGAGTTTATATTTGACCCGGTGATCAGGGTTGAAAGCTTTTCTTTACCGTCTTTCTTACTGTATACATTCTTTTTCTTTTTACCGCTTATCGTTAATTTTACGGAGGATATGAAATGGCTTTATTTAAAACGGAAAATTTAAGTTTCACATATCCAAAAAGAAAAGCAAAGGCGCTTGACTGTTTAGATTTCACCGTTTCCGCAGGTGAGTTCATACTCCTGATGGGCAGGACCGGCAGCGGAAAATCAACATTACTGAGACTGCTGAAAAAAGAACTTGCGCCATATGGAGAAATTGACGGAGAAATCATTAATCATTCAAAACGGACCGGATTTGTGCTCCAGAATCCCGATACGTCCTTTGTGGCGGAAACCGTCAGGGGCGAGCTGGCGTTTCCTCTGGAAAACAGGAAAATGAAAAATGATGATATAGCCGTTAAAATAGGAGAGACGGCGTCCTTTTTCAATCTTTCCGATATGCTGGACAGGAAGCTGTCGGAGCTTTCCGGCGGCGAGCGTGCTGTTGTTGCCATTGCTTCGGCCATGATTTACGATGTCGACGCATTGATTCTTGATGAGCCGCTGGCCCAGCTGGACCCAAAGGCGACCGCGCAGATCATCAGCCTTTTAAAACGTGTCAACGCGGAGCTTGGCGTTACCGTTATCCTATCGTCTCATACCTGTGAGGGCTTGACAGACTGCTGCGACCGGCTTGTTGTTATGGACGGCGGAAAAATTGTGTTGAACGACAGCCTGTCGGTATTGAAACAGAATAAAACGGCGCTGGATTATCTTCCTGTTTATACGGCGCTTTTCAGTCAGCGTCCGCTTACTGTGAAAGAGGCGATACCTCTTGCGGGAGTTCTTGCCGAAAAGCCGTACCAAAAACCGGATGAAACAGATACCGTAGTAAGTCTTAAAAACGTCACCTTCGCTTACAGTAAAAAAGGAAGGGATATTCTGTCAAATCTTTCCTACAAAGCTTATAAGGGGAGAGTGCATGCGGTTATCGGCGCCAACGGCTCCGGTAAGACAACATTTCTAAAAG
>JAGHJI010000008.1 GCA_017886765.1 Eubacterium sp. | reverse complement strand
GCTTTTAATTGTTCGTCACTGTTTGCTGAACCGGCGGTGGTTCATATTTTGTGCACCGTATACAGATTGCTTTGTCTTGAATGTGCAAAATACCTTTCCGAAACATCAACATAGCCTTTTTCAGTAAGTCCTCTGATTGCTTTACGGCAGGAGTTCTCACACATACCGCAGTATTTTGCAATGTTCGGAACGGAGTAATAACTCATTCCTTTAGCATCACCTCTGCTTGTCAGAAAACCATACACCGTAAATTCCATCGGCGTCAGACCTTCGTCAAAAATTTTATTAGGCAGAAGAAAGAAATTGCCTTTTTGTTTATTCAAAATATCACCTCCACTTACCCTTGCACACTTTTTTACTGCTTTGAGCCAAACTTTTTTTAGTCCCTTCACCTATAGCCACGAAAACAGCAAAAGATGAGGATTTTAAAGATCTTATTTACAAAATATTCACACCCCCATATATTTAGCCGTTCACTACATACCTTTGAGCCATTTTTTTAAAAGTCCCTCCATAATACAGACACGGGAAAAGCAAAATATGATGGTTTTTAAATTATGTTTAAAAAATATTTACATACCCCTCCACTTTCTTTGCCGCAAAGCCCATACATTTAACACCCCCTTTTTGAAAAGTTTTTTATGTAACCGAACTCAGCAATCAAAGATTAGCACACTTTTCAAATGCCCGTGCATCTTCTAAAGATGCATTTTTAATTGGTCCTGGCAATTTACACAAACAATATGTTGTGTTTAAATTAAAGAAAATTACTTATATCACCAATTTCAAAACTTTTCTTAGAAGAAATCATCAATTTTTATCACCATTTTTGCATCTTTCAAAGGTACAACTTTTTTATTTTCGGCATTTTGCACAACACTTTTAAAATAAAAAAAGAGTTGTTTCTCTATTAAGAGAAGCAACTCTTTACAGTAAATGTTAATTATTTCAAAATTTGCAAGGCATAGATTTATTTGGATTTAAAATATGTAATAATGTCTCAGCTTATTTCAAGAGCAATGTAATGCCTATGCCGTAAAACAGCATACTTAATTTAATACTATGAAATTCGGGATAAGTTAATACAAATAAGTATTGCTTTTTTCAAGGATATTTTTTCGTTCTCTCCAATCAGGCATAAACATGGAAAGAGTCTTATAAAACTCTTTTGAATGGTTTGGATGGAGAAAATGCGTGAATTCATGCGTTACCACATATTCAATACATGCCATGGGCGACTCAACAAGAGCAATATTAAATGTAAGTGAACCTCTTTTGGGCTGACAGCTTCCCCATCTAGACACCATATTACGAAATTTCAAATCCGGATAATCAACTCCATACTTTCTGAATTTAGGATAAATTGTTTTGCAAACACTGCTGATTACTGCTTTACACTGCAATTTGTACCATTTATCCATACATCTTTTTTTCATTGCAAGATCACACGGGTCTTTAATTGTTAAAGTCAAATATTTTCCATCGCTTGACACAGTATTTTTTTTCCCTTGACAAACCTTCAGCCTTAATTCGTGACCAAGATAAAAAAATGTTTCACCATCAACATACTGTTTATGTTTTGCTGCATATTCCGCAATTTCACCATATTTTTTTAGTGCACCGATAATATACTCTGACTTTGCTCTGAGCAATTCTTCCACAGCTTCTTTTGGAATTGTGTTATTTGCAGAAACATAAACCGTTTGATCTGCCTTGATTCTGATGTTTATATTCTTAACATTTTTTCTCTGAAAATCATAATTGATCTTTTGGCCATTTAAAATAATTTCACTTATCATTTAAATCTCCTGAGTGCAACAGTAATTACATTTTCAATTATTTTATCAATAGTATCAAAATCAACAACAAGTTTTTGTTCTTTTTCAAGCCGATAAAACATATCATCTATATCTTGAGCGATTTTATTGTGTATCTCTTTATTTGTTTGCCAATCGACGGTATCATGTTTTTGAATAATGGAGGTAATTTCTAATGCTATATCTGAGATAACATCTATTTTTTCATTTATATCCACCGTATCATCAAGTATGGCGGTTATGACACCGTAAAAAGCCTGAGCATGTACATTGCCTTTGATTTTTTTAGGATAAGTGATATTGGAATTTCCTTTGCGGTAATCAGCCATTATGGCTTTCATTCTGTCCAGATATTCTGCTTCGGAAATCACTTGTGCTTTATAGTCTTCGAGTGCTTGCTTTATACGCTTTGAAAAGCTGTCGTAATAAGCAGGATTTTCATCACGATTGGCTTTTATGCTTTTCGTCATATGAGACATGATTGCATCAGCTTTTGAGCGCAGGGAGCCAAGCTCCGCAAGTTCCTGTTCCATGGCATCTTTATCCAAAATATCAACAGGATTCACAATTTGTTTGATCCCCTTAACTGATAAGTGCTCATCAAGAAGATTCTGCATCTGCTTTTCATATTCACGGTTGTCCATAACATCGGCATATCTAATTTTTACACTTCTACGAAGTTTGGAATAAAATACGAAAGCAGATTTATAAATGTCTATTTCACTTTTTTCAAATGCTGCATAAGCGGTCTCTGAATTCATGACTGTGTTCAAAGCACGCCCAAATACACAAAGTGCATCATAAAAATTTGCGCGTTTTTTCTCATCAGCTAAGAAAACTTCGATTTCTTCAGTGTCCTTCTTGTTCTGTATTGATTCGAATACATCACACAGATGAGAATAAGACTCGCGAAGTCTACCGACGGACGCCATAACATCAATCACAACACCTTGAATGTCTTCGCTGTCAAAATTTTCAAGACCAGAACCACTGTACACTTCAAGAGCGGAATCCAAATTACTAATTAAGCCTCTGTAATCAACAATCAAACCATAATCTTTGCCTTCATAAAGTCGATTTGTTCGTGCGATAGCCTGAAGAAGACTGTGATCTTTTAATTCTTTGTCAATATAAAGGACCTGCGTTCTAGGAGCATCAAATCCGGTAAGAAGTTTACTACAAACAATAAGGATATCTATTTCACCATCAATAAACCGATTTTTAAGTGTTTCCTCATAATCATCGGCGTTACCAAATTGCTGCATCATCTTATCCCAAAAGGAAACAACAATATCATCTGAACTTTCATCCACATCGTCATATCCTTCACGCATGTCCGGTGGAGATATAACTACGGCAGTTACAAGATCACCAAAAAGCTCAAAACACTGTTGATATCTAATGGCATCTTTTTTATAATTGCACGCCAACATTGCTTTAAATCCGGTATTTTTATATCCCTCAAGGAAATGCTGATTAATATCCAATGCTATGCGTTTGATTCTAGTACTTGTTGATGAAAGCCTTTTCATCTTGCTCCATCGATCACGCAGTATAGCCTTTTTAGCATCATCCAGATTTTTGGTGATCTGATTAAACCAAAGGTCTATATTTTCCTCATCCACATCCTGTTCAACAAATTTCCCTTCATAAATCAGAGGAACAATAGCCTTATCTTCTACACCGTCTTTTATCGTATATTTATGGATGAGTTTTCCGAATTTTGCGAGAGTGTTTTTCTCGCTCTTCATTAACGGCGTACCAGTGAAACCAATATAGCAAGCATTTGGAAACACCGTGCGCATTTTCGTAGCCAGTGAACCATAATTTGATCTGTGGCTTTCATCCACTAAAACAAAAATATTTCGTGAATCATTTTTAAGGCCGCAGTTTTCTACTGTATTAAATTTATTAATTACGGAAGTAATAACATCCGCTGAATTCTTGTTTATCAATTCAATCAGATGTTTTCCGCTTGTTGCTCTTGCCGGAAGAAGTCTAGTGTGGGTAAATGTTTTTGCAATCTGACGATCCAGGTCTTTACGATCAGTTACAATAATCACTTTTGCCCCGCAGCTATGGAGATTTTCAAGAATATATTTTGCAACCATAACCATTGTAAGAGATTTTCCGCTTCCCTGCGTGTGCCAAATTACACCGCCCTGGCGATTGCCTGCAGCATCGTTTGTGTTTATTGTTTTGACAATCTCTTCAACAGCGAAAAATTGTTGATAACGGCATATTTTTTTTACTACAGCATCATAAATTATATAATATCTTGTAATTTTTAATAATCGCTCAGGGGATAAGAGTGAAACAATACACTTGTCCTGCTCTGTTGGCATACGCCCTACAACATTCTGGTCCAAAATTTTATTTTGCCATTCTGTGTACTGTTCTTTCCAAATACCCCAGAACTTTTTCGGTGTTCCACATGTTGCGTATTGCACAGCATTCTTATTGGTTGCCATAACGATTTGAACAAATTTGAACAGCTGAGGTATATAACTTTTTCCTTGGTTACGAATCATCTGATCTACTGCTTGCTCTTCACTTAAAGTAGGCGCTTTGCATTCAATAACAGCAAAAGGAATACCGTTTATAAATAAAACAATATCCGGTCGCGCGTTTTTTTGCTTGTCCCAGCTGTCTACAGAAAACTCCTCAGTAACATGGAAAACATTTTTCTCAGGATGTTCCCAGTCAATATACTTCAGATCAAAACTTTTTGAAGTTCCGTCTGCCAACTTTTCCAAATAACTTTTGCCCAGCATGATGTCATCATAAATTTTTTCACTTGCTTTAGTCATCCCATCCGTAAGTGGTTCATCCAGCTCTTCAATGGCTCTTTCAACATTATCCGCTGTAAATTTATAGCTAATGCCGCCAAATTCAAACTGATTGATATTATTGATTTGCTTTCTTAAAACATCTTTAAGTAACACATTATAAAGATTGTCGCGCTGACGCATACATTCTTCCGGCGATATGTATTTATACCCCAGTTTACATAGTAATTCTATAGCGGGGTATTTGCTTATATTGTCTTCCAGATATAAATCTTCCTGATTTTTATAACTCATATTTTCACTTCCTTTTAATCAAGTTTGTCATAGTAAAATTGGTTCGTAAATGGATTGTTTTTTTGAAGAAAAACAGGAATCTTTAATAATGCTGCTATTTCAGTAATGCGTTTTAGGTTTACTTCGCTGATTTTATAGCCTGCATATATAGCATTTGTAAAAGGAAAGTATTGAAGATTATTTTCTTGATTTTTTATTGAAAATCGCCATTCTTTTTCGTATTGATACTCTGATCTTTTATAATATAACTGCATATTTAAATCTGTGTTTAACTCTATGTCATTTTCAGCTGTATTGTCATTTAACATATATTTTCTAGCAGCAATTTCAGTAAATTTCTCAATGTCAAAGCCTGGTTTAGATGATGTGTAAGTTATGGGCATTAAATATAGAAGGTTTTTATAAATTTCAAAAGGTACTTCTTTAAAATGCCTGAAATCATATTCAATGCAAAATCCTCTATAATTGTCGGCATAATTCTCCCAGAACACATTGTTTTGGTAATATTCTGTCATACAATATGTAAGCATATCATCCCTTAATTTATTACGCAAAATTTTCATGTTGTCTACTAAGTTTGGCAGTATTTGTTTTATTATGTTATCCTGATTTTCTCGAAATTTCGTAATTTGGTTTAATACATCATGCAATGTTTTTTCTTTACTTTTATTTACATATTTACTATAAAAAGTTTCTTCTTTTTGCTTATCTATATTTCCATTTTCATCTATGCAAGTGTTAAAATATTCATCGATGTCATTTTGATTTATTCTTTGTAACTGGATGGTTGGGAATTTCTTTGACAGCACCACAAAACATAAATCAATAAATTTTGTTTTTAAAAAAGTTTCTATTTTTTCTTGGCTGCTTTCAAAATCCAAATCAATTGTATTATCAAACGGGTCGTTAAAACTGGAAGGCTGCGCCATCCATATAGCTTGATTTTCAAGTGCTTTAAAATTTTGCGCACTGCATTCTCTGAATTTATAGAGCATGCCATTCGGAACATATTTTAAATGATCCTCCAATGTTGCGTTAACAAATTCAGGATCGTTCTCAATCTGAGTTCGATGGGTTAAAAGATATTTAAAGTATTCTCTTTTTTCTTTATCATTCATATTTACAAAAAATGGTTTCCTCCACATAGAAGTTAAACGCGCACGATACCGGTCAGCAAAAGCTGCGCCAGTGCCTTTTTCTTTTGCTTTTCTTCTTCAAGCTCACGCTGATGAAGGGTGATAAGGTTGTCAAGACTGCGGAAATATGTTCCTATAGCTGCCTGTTCAGTCCCTGATTTTGGATATAAAATATCTGCATTTTGTAATGCTGTTTTTGAAATCGAAGTAACCTTTATTCCTTGCATAAGAGGTAATAATTGATTGTGAAAAGACGCCGAGTTCATATAATATCCAAGGTATCCGGAAGCAAATCTTTGTAATGGTCTGTAAGGTATTGTATGTAGTCCTGAAACAACAACTTCATCGCCTAATCCTGCTATTTCTGTACATTTTCCAACGGTTTCGTCCTCTGCGGTATCAGCTACAATAACATCACCGTTGTGTAAAAATGATGACTTATATTTAGCCACAATTGCTTCATCAGCAATCATAGGAAGTGATTCGGTTTTTACATCTATCACTTCACCAAATTTAACCAAAATATCCCCATAGTGAATATTCTTTGCAATCCCTTGTTCAAATGATAAATCAGCTCTTGAAAGGGTATTGTTTTGTAGGCTTACAAGCACTTCTCCCAACTTACGCTGTTCCCAAGGAGCAGTAAAACCAGGAAAACGAACTTCGGGGTAGTTGCTTCCTTTTTTGGGGAACATTTTGCTGAGATAATATATTTTGAGTTTTTTTAGCTCTTCGATTTTGCGTTCTTTCAGTTCTATTATCTTGTCTTGCATTGCAAGAATTTCAGCAATTTTTTTCTGTTCATCTGAAGGAGGTAATGGAATAGGCATATTAAAAAAATCTTTGTTAGTTATATTCATTCTATCATGTCTTGCACCATAATTTGCTATTTCACAAATATATCGATGCCATAATGAACTGCAAAAAAATGACTCAATATACTTGCTTTTCCCCATGTCACCATTCATTTTAAACACAATATATAATGGGGAAACGATTCCTTTTTCACTAAAATGTGATTGGTTAATTGGTCCGCATGGTGCAGAAACAGATATTCTAGGATTATATATGTAATCATTTTCTTGAACAATATAATACCCAGATATATTTTCATCATTTGAAATATTTTTGTCAAAAAAATCAGTTTGCTTAATTACACCCTTTGTGGCTGAAGTTGTAAAAGTGGTTTTAAAATCAGAATGTATATTTTTTTCCAAAACATGAGAAGCAATTAAGCCTAATTTTGTTTGATTCCAATCGACTGGAATGATACCAATATCTGTTTTTTTATATCCTTCCGGCACTTGACCGTTCTTTATTTTTTCAATGCGTTGCTTAATTTGTGGAGTCATAATCTTCACCTGCCTTGCATTAATTTTACAATTTTACCGGCGTGCTTTTTGCATGATAAAAAGTTAATTGCAGTTATTATGCCGCATATAATAACCATAATCCATTTAGAACCCACTAAGGATAAAACAAGCAAGGTTAAGAAGAGAACAATCCCCGTGCGTGAAAGTGCATATTCTCTTGACAGAGTACTCATAATAGGATATTCTTTCTTCTTTTGGTTGAAAAGGGTGTAATCATCATTAAATGGAATCAATTTGGTACGCTTTAATATTTCTTCCAGAATAACAGAACCTGCACGGTTAATAATCAACCCAACTTCATATGCGATTGCAAATGCACATACAGTAACTACAATTTCTGGGCCTGTTCCTAAATTTTTTATTATTTCACTATTTAATACTGCTGTTGCAGTGTCAGGAAAAATAATTACGCAGCCACCGATAAAAACTAATCCTGTTAAGAACATATTAAGAATATTGTAAAAAGGAATTTTTGTATTCACTAATACTCCTCCTGTCCTGTAACAATATTAACACCATTTTCAGATAAATCAAATTCTATGGTTTTGTCATTTCGCGTTGTAAGGACATATCGTGTTAGACCATTCACTTTTGCACCGCGACCTTTATAAAGTTGTGCTGTTTCATATTGAGTTCCATATTCTATTGATTTGTCTGAAACAACAGTTAATTTGGGGTTGACTAAATTGAAAAAATCTTCACAATATTCACCTGTTCTACCATGGTGTGGAGCCAGTAAAACATCGGCATTTATAATTTGTTCTTTAATATTTTCAAAATTTGAATCTAACATTTTTTGTAAAATATCAGCCGGGTTATCACCGGTCAAAACAAATTTATATCCAAATGCTTTTACTATTATTATACTTGAAAATGTATTTAAATCTTGCTTGTTCGTCCATTTGTTATTAGGTGATATTATCTTAATATCGACTCCGCCATTAACATTCGGATTGAATGGCGATTCGTCAGGATTTACTGGCACATTATAATTTTTATTCATCTCGTTTGCAGTGTTTGCTATATCTATATGTTTTTGGGTGTTTATTTGGGGTGTTATATCAAAAGCGCCTTTTGGTCTATTGATTACGATCGGGGGAAGAATGGATTTTAGATTAGGGAGATCAAATATATGATCTTCATGTGGGTGAGTAATTATCAATGCATCAATGGTATAATTACCTATAACATCATCGTAATATCGAAAGTATTTATTCTTTATGTAATACGAAATACTATTATTAGCTTTGCTTCCTATATCTACTAATATATGTTTATTATTTGGAGTAATAATATGGCAGCAACTACCATGTTCTACATCATAAAATATTATTTTCATATTTCTTGCTCCTTATCAGGTCTCGTTATTAAATATATTGATGGTTGAGTTTTGTTTAAAATATAATAATTTTTACTTACAAATTTTCAGCTTGTCATAACCCAAGTTCCTTCAAATATTCATTCATTTTTGCCTGTACATCTGCAAGTTCTGCTTCAATATCTGATATATTTTTTTTGACCTCATCTATGTCAATTAGTTCCTCTTCCTCGAAGGTATCCACATATCGCGGAATATTCAAGTTATAATCATTTTCTTTGATTTCATTAATCGTAGCGACATAACTGAACTTATCCTCTCCGGTAAAATCAGGATTGGTCTTATACTGCTTATATGTATCAGCGATTTTATCGATATCGCAATCACGCAATAAGTTTTGATTTTTGCCCTTTTCATAATGGCCTTCACCACTTGCATCCACAAAAAGAACTTTGTTATTATTGCCTCTGTCTTTTCTGAAAATCAGAATACATGCCGGTATGCCTGCACCATAAAATAAATTTGCTGGGAGGCCAATCACTGCGTCCAGTAAATTAAACTGCTCAATAATTGTTCTGCGTATTCTGCCCTCACTTGCGCCCCTAAACAAAACGCCGTGCGGAAGAATCACTGCCATTCTGCCAACTTTATCCGCCAGGCTGTGAAGCATGTGCAACACGAAAGCATAGTCACCTTTGGATGACGGTGGAATACCCCAGTCAAATCGACGGTATGGGTCAAGCTCAGCACTCATCTTTGGCTTTTTACCCTTGACATCCGTTTCTGCTTCGCCAAGGAAGCCGCTATCCCATTTTTTAAGAGAAAAGGGAGGATTCGCAACGATACATTCAAATTTTTTAAGTTTATTATCTTCTACATTTCCGGGGTTTGAAAGCGTATCCCCATGCCAAATAACAGCGTCATCCACATTGTGAAGGAACATATTCATGCGGCAAAGCGCCCATGTTTGCATATTCTGTTCCTGACCATACAGACGCGCTTTCCCATTTGGAATCTGATGAAATGCTTTTAATAGCAAGCCACCGCTGCCACAAGTGGGGTCGTAGATTCTATCATTCTCTTTGGGTTGCACCAATCGTGCAACCAGTTCTGACACTTTGCTCGGCGTGTAAAACTCCCCGCCTTTTTTTCCTGCATCTGAGGCAAAGTTGGCGATCATATACTCATAGGCATCGCCTATAATATCAAGATTGTCGAGCTGGTCGGGATGAAGATCAAGATCTTTGAAATCTTCGAGTAAGTTTTTAAGTATTGCATTTTTTTCCCGGGGTTCACCAAAATCAACTGTTGAATTAAAATCTATGGCTCGAAAAACATCATGCAATTTTGCGCTGTTGTTATTTTCTATTGCTGCTAAGGCAACATTAATTTTTTGACCGATTTCAGCATCATTTCGATTATTATAGAGGTATGTAAATGTACAGGCTTCGTCCATTACGAAACGCTCACGGCGCATAGCTCTCTCAACACGCCGAATATCCCCATCATAATGTTTCATGTAATCATTCTTAGCTTGTGTGTAAACATCACTTAAATATTTTACGAAAAGCATTGATAAAATGTAATCTTTATAACGGGAACTGTCAATTTTACCTCGGAAACTATCACACGCATTCCAAAGTGTTCTTTCTATATCTTGTTTAGTAGTCATTTTATTTCTCCTTTTTTATATTGTTAAAAATCCTATTTAACATCAATCGGTTTAGCAAAGTTTTTTGATTGGCGAGATTGCATAAAAGTGCTTGTTGCCTGTCTGATAGCACCTGAAGTTGCCCTATGGCAATCTGCTTCTCTTTTGGTAATTCCGGTATCATTAATAAATTGAAAAACCTCGAGTTAATGGTTGAAAAGAACGAAGCGCCGCTCATATGTGCATATATATTTCTAAATGTAGATTCTTGCTTAAGTATCCATAATACATATTCCGGCACAGCAATATTGGAATCAACGCGTATTATAGCAAAGTGTGAAGGAACCAAAAGCCCACACCATTCATCTTTATCGATTAATATTGAAGTGTACGGTGTACTTAATCTGACGAGAATATCACCTTTTTTTGTAATATAATCATCCTTTAGAGGTTCATCTGTAGCAAAATTCTCAATACAGTCAAGGTCTAATAACCCTTCAGGTGTTGCACATTTAAGATTTAATAGTTTATAATTATATTGAGCGGCATTGCCATTATTTGATTTTTTTCGAGTTGCCACAACACCAGTTCTGATGGTGGCAATATTTTCCAATTTCATAAGGCACCTCTGTTTTGTCATGTTGATTTTGTGATTTTATTATAAACCACTTTTCAGATTTTGTCAAGCACTAATTCGTCATGTTGATTTTGTGATTTCACCGTAATGCAAATTATATAACCAATTTGGTGGAAAATTGCACTAAAATTATCTGTTCATTTTGCTATTCGGTTAATAATTTTACTGCAAGTTTGAATCCGATTTCAAATGCCTGCCACTCTACCAAAGACGCGTATTTTTCGTTATATTCAATATATTCTTTAAATATCTTTAAGTCGTTATCCTTTAAGGATGCAAATAATTTTTCCTGCTGTGAAGCCATGGATTCTATAAGATTTTTCTCTTCTTTGCTGATTTCCCTGTTCTCGCTAGGGCGGAGATTTCCATACCACAAATCGTGAAGCGCTGACATAAAATCACTCCTTTGCAAACACACATATCACAAAGAAGCAGTAAAGTCCAGAGAATTTTATTAAAAATAGTTGTAGCGCACGGGTCGACAAATTTTGATAGACTATATATTATACTATGTTATTGAAAGGAGGAGAACCGATGCGCTATCAAAGGTTATTAG
>JAGHJI010000007.1 GCA_017886765.1 Eubacterium sp. | reverse complement strand
ATCTTGTATAATGTAAACCTATATCTTTCTTCTTTACATATTATACCACCAAAATCAATTCGGTCAACAAATTCATATCAACTTCGTTTGACCTGTTAATTTTAAACAAAATATTTTAGCGTTATTTGTGCAATTTTCACATTAATTTTTACACTTTTTTCAGTTCTGACAAAAAAATCCGGTCCTCGTCAGAAAGCTCCGCTTCACGCAATAAATCGGGACGGCGCTCAAAGGTCCTTTTCAGGGACTGCTCACGGCGCCACTTATCCACTTTCGCATGATTGCCGGAAAGGAGTATTTCAGGCACCTGCCTCCCCTGCCAAACACTCGGGTGCGTATACTGGGGATATTCCAGCAGGGAGTTAAAATGGCTCTCTTCCTCAAAACATTCGTCATCGCTGAGCACGCCCGGCAGCATACGCGAAACGGCGTCGGCTACAATCAGCGCCGGCAGCTCTCCGCCCGTCAGAACATAATCGCCCACCGATATTTCTTCAGGCTCCAGAGCTTCTATGACCCTTTCGTCAACACCCTCGTAATGACCGCAAAGCAGCGCGATGTTATCCAGCTTTGCAAGCGCCTTGACCCTTTCCTGTGTAAGGGTCTTTCCCTGGGGAGTAAGATAGATCAGATGGGGTCTGCTTCCGATTTCATCGCAAAGCGACTGAAAGCAATCGTAAATGGGCTGGGGCGCCATTACCATACCCATTCCGCCTCCGTAGGGCTTGTCATCCACACGTCTGTGCTTGTCGGCAGTATAATCACGAATATCTGTGCAATGGATCTCAACCTTACCGTTTTTTCTGGCTCGGCCTATGATAGACTCGCTCATCACGGTATCGCACATATCCGGGAACAGAGTCAGAATATCAATCCTCATCAAACAATCCTTTCATTTTCTTAATTTTTATAATTTGCTTCTCGGTATTTATCTCTTTCACAATATCCGGAGTGGCAGGGATCATCAGTCGCTTTCCGTCCGTTTCAAGCTCGTATATGTCACAAGAGCCGTAGTTCAGTACATCGGTCACTATTCCGTATACCTCGCCTGTATCCGTGTCTGCAACACGGCATCCGATCAGGTCAGCTACATAATTGGCGTCTTCGTCGATCTGCGCGTCGTCCCGGTTGCAATACAGCACCTTACCTTTAAGCGCCTGGGCCTTCTCAATGGAATCAATACCGCCGAGCTTAATGATCGCCATATTTTTCTGCGGGCGGACAGAGAGGACCTTAACCGGTTTTTTCCCCCGATCATCCAGATACAGTGTTTCAAACTGTCTGAGATAATCCATGTCATCGCACCATAAAGTCAGCTTGAGTTCCCCTTTAATACCGTGGGTATTGTTCATCATGCCGACTTCCAAATACTGTTTCATAATATCACCAGTGAGTATTATATATTTTTTTATTTCATTTGGCAATAAAAATATCATTGACATTTTAAAGATTTTGTTATATAGTATATTTGTTCTGTTTGGGGCATTAGCGCAGTTGGGAGCGCATCACACTGGCAGTGTGGGGGTCAGGGGTTCAAGTCCCCTATGCTCCACCAAAAAATGAAAGGTACTTTTGTACCTTTTATTTTTTTACTTAAATTCTATAATAGTTTTTGAAAATAACACTTGAATACATAAAAGATTTGTGATAATATATCAAGGTACGGGCGCGTAGCTCAGTTGGGAGAGTGCTGCATTCGCATTGCAGAGGTCGAGGGTTCGACTCCCTTCGTGTCCACCAAAAAATAAAAGGTGCTTTTGTACCTTTTATTTTTTTGCTTTTTAGGGAGTCGGACCCGAGAGGGTCTGAGCGTTAAGAAAACAATTCGGCGAATTGTTTTTAGCGAAGAGCGGCGAGACGGGTACTGAAATTCACAGAATTTCGGTCGGCAAGCCATCAGTATGCAAGGCACATCCGCAGCAGACGGCGACTCCCTTCGTGTCCACCAAAAAAGCAACACAGACAGTGTTGCTTTTTTCTTTGCTGAAGAGACAGCAAAAAGCCGGCTCACAGGATTGTGAGCCGGCTTTGATTATCAGTCAATTTCTACAGATATTTTAGCGTCGTTTCTTGTTGCTGCCGCACGCATAACGACACGGATCGCCTTGGCTATTCTGCCCTGCTTTCCGATAACTCTTCCCATATCATCCTCAGCAACGTGAAGATGGTAAACAGTTACGCCCTCTTCGTTCGGTTCGCTAACATCAACAGAAACTTCATCGGGATGGTTTACCAATCCCTTTGTAATGGAAATTAACAAATCCTTCAAAGAAAACACCTCCTGTTAAACTTTGTAATATAAAATCAAAGATTAAAGGATGCCTTCTTTTTTCAGAATGCTCTTGACTGTATCTGTAGGCTGAGCACCGTTAGCAATCCACTTCTTGGCCTTCTCTGCGTCGATCTTGATTTCAGCAGGGTCAACCATCGTGTTATAAGTGCCGATCTCCTCAATGAAACGTCCGTCACGGGGATATCTTGAATCTGCTACAACCACACGGTAGAAAGGTGCTTTCTTAGCGCCCATACGACGAAGTCTGATTTTTACTGCCATTTTTAATTACCTCCAAAAAATACAATTAAATTTTATTTAAAACCAAATACGGTTTATTTACTTAAAATCCAAAGGGATTTGAGCCGCTCATTTTGCCCATCATTTTTTCGGCCATACCGGGATTCGCCTGCATCATACGGCGCATCTTTTTGCTCATTTTCGGGCCGCCCTTACCGCCGCCGAACTGCTTCATCATCTTCTGCATCTGCTTAAACTGGGAAAGGAGCTTATTCACGTCCTCCACCTGCATACCGCAGCCCGCCGCAATCCTGCGTTTGCGTGACGGATTGATGATATCCGGATGGGTTCTTTCCTGTTTTGTCATGGAATAAATGATTGCCTTAAATTTGTCAAAGGCGCCCTCGTCGATATCCTCATCTTTAATCTTACTGCCGATTCCGGGAATCATCTTGATCGTATCCTTAAGACTGCCCATGCGTTCAATCTGGTCGAACTGGTCCAGAAGATCGTTAAGATCAAATTTATTCTTGGCAAGCTTTTTCTCAAGCTCTGCCGCTTTCTTTTCATCAAGGGACTGTTCCGCCCTTTCTATAAAGGAAAGCACATCGCCCATGCCGAGAATACGTGACGCCATACGGGACGGGTGGAAAGTCTCCAGATTATCAAGCTTTTCACCGGTACCTATGAATTTAATGGGCTTTCCGGTTACCGCCCGGACTGACAAAGCTGCGCCGCCTCTTGTATCGCCGTCAAGCTTTGTAAGAATTACGCCGTCAATACCCAGCGTTTCGTTAAAGCTCTTGGCAACATTCACTGCGTCCTGACCTGTCATAGCGTCAATAACCAACAGGATCTCGTGGGGATGAACGGTGGAACGTATATTTTTAAGTTCCTCCATCAGCTGCTCGTCAACATGAAGTCTGCCGGCCGTATCAAGAAACACATAGTCATTGCCGTGGTCCCTGGCAAATTTGACAGCCTCTTCGGCAATTTTGACGGGATTTTCATTTCCCATTTCAAATACGGGAACATCCACCTGCTCGCCGACGACCTGCAACTGTTTGATGGCTGCGGGACGGTAAACGTCACAGGCGACCAGCAACGGTCTGTGCCCTTCCTTTTTCAGCTTAAGGGCAAGCTTGGCGGAATGGGTGGTTTTACCGCTTCCCTGAAGGCCGCACATCATCACAATCGTAGGCGGATGATTGGCGATTGCCAGCCGCGCCTCATTGCCGCCCATAAGCTCGGTAAGCTCTTCATTTACGATTTTGATGACCATCTGACCGGGAGTAAGGGACTCCATAACATCGGCACCGATGGCCCTTTCTGTAACCTTGGCGGTAAACTCCTTAGAGACCTTATAGTTGACGTCAGCCTCCAGCAGAGCAAGGCGTACCTCACGCATCGCCGCCTTAACGTCAGACTCGGTCAGTTTACCCTTGGCACGTAATTTTTTAAATGAATTTTCTAAGCGTTCGCTTAATCCTTCAAATGCCAAATCATCAGCTCCTGATTACGCTTGTTTATCCCTCTTTCAGAAAAGAGGCAAGTGTTTTTATACGGGCAACACAGTCGTTGATCTCCATGGAAAGCGAATGATTGAGATTGTATTCATTAATCGTCTCAGCGCATTCAATGATTTCATCAATGCCCTTTTTCATTTCGTTAAACCGCTTTGCAAGTCCCAGACGCTCCTCCATATCAAAGAGCTGAGCCTCCGCGCGTTTGATCGAATCACGGACACCCTGACGTGTAATGCCCTCATTTTCAGCTATTTCCGACAGGGAGAGATCCTCTTCGTAATAATAAACAAGGAAGTCGTGCTGCTTCTGCGTAAGCATCTCGCCGTAAAAATCAAGCAAAAAAGGAATTTCAAGATTCTTTGCCACAACTACCTCTCCCTTCAAAGCATAAGTGTAAAGTAATAAATCTTTACAGCAAGTGGTATTATACTAAAGTAAGTCCGCTGTGTCAAGAGAATTTTAAATAAAAAAATTTATAAAATTTTTGTCATAAATATTGACACAATCTGTAGTGCAAACATCAGAAAACATTAACTAAATATCGCTTGTTTATCTTTTATATAATAAAAGGGCTGCCTCACGAATCATCATGAGACAGCACCTTTTTAAATCAAACATTAATTCTGAAATTGTATTTGCTCACCGGTTATAAGCGGATACCGCACGAGCTGGGAGGAATCCAGATTTTCCCTGTTCATATCAACGGCGGTAATACAATGGTTATCATAGGTCGTATAATAATAAATTCCTTTATTCGTATTACAGCAGGAGGAATAAATGGTTATTTCGTAATTCCCGTTATCCAGGCGGCAGCAGCCCCTCTGATTGTCCACAGAATTCAGAATGTGAAAAAACTGACTGACGCTTTCCTTTTCTCCTTTTTCACAGACAGAATTCATTTTAACAAAGGACGCTCTCACAAATCTGGACTGAGACGACAGATCACCGGGAAGACCCAAAGCGCCCATTCCTCTGCTGTATTGTTTCAATTCAAGATCGGGCGAAAATGTATTTTCCGGAGGCCCTGGGGACAACGATAAATAGTTATTCAGATTAAATAACTGGTTGTCAAAGGGCGGATTGTTGGTTAAAACACCCACGGGATTTTCATAGATTTTAATGCCCTCTTTTACGGCCTCCACAGTAATCGATTCACTGCTGTCGGAAATGATCCAGTGCAGCAGAGCGAGAGGCAGTTTTTCATTAAAAGGCGCGTTTAAGAAATTCATCTTTTCCAGCAAAACCCTTGCCTGTCTGACGGTAGAGCAACCGCATAAAATCCATGGAATAAATTCAAAGGGTGCAATATTGTCCTTGCCCGCTGCTTTTTCCTTATAATGCGCGTGGTCAACAAAATTCAGTCCGGCAATTGCCAGACCTTTTTCATTTACCGCGTCATAATACAGGGGATAATTGTCAGCAACAAACGCTGTTCCGATGATTGCATAATGGGAATGAACAACGCCTTTATCCATGAACTGAAAAGGATAGTTTCGGGGCGTTATGGTGACCTCCTCGCCATAGGAAAGATCATAATCTAGGGTCCGCCCAAAATAAAAATCCTCTGTTTTGTAAGTAACTGCCGTACACATACTATCACCCTTTTGTTATTTCTTATAGTAATAGTATGTGAAGAAATGGATGATTTTACGTATTAAAATGCGGGCGATTGGTAATCGCCCCTACGGTGAGCAGAAACGTTCCCTGCGCCGCTGTGCGCATTGTGCGCGCGGCAGAAGCAAGCAAGATAAATCCGAATACGCCTGAAACGGTTTGCTTTCGGCATATTTCCTTTTTTCGTCCTTGTAAGGCGCAAGCCTGACTGCTGACTCAAAATAAAAATCTGCACAAAATCAAACCCGTTTCAGGTCGAAGATTTTTTATGTGACGGATTTTTTGTTAGGCAAGGCACAAAATGCAGTTAATCCTTTCGGATTAACGAGTATTTTAACACAGAATAACAGAAAATCCGTCCATAAAAAACGTGTTCGGATTTATCTTGTTTGCTTTAAAAGGGGTTTCCAAAGGGGAATAAGCCTGCGCCTCCCCTTTGGTCGTTTTCTCGGTTACCGTCTTTTGCGATTCAAAAGATGGTAACATCCGCGCTTAAGCGCAAATCACATTTTTAACATATTGAATACGCTAATAATCTATTTAACTTTTGCAATCGTAACGCCGTTTTCACCTTCGCCGTATTTGCCCAGACGGTATTCGGAAATATTGGGGTGGGACCTCAGGTAATCTGTCACCGCCTTTCGCAGGGCGCCGGTGCCTTTCCCGTGAATAATGCGTATCTCCTCAATATTATTCAGCACGCACTTATCAATGAACAGTCCCAGCTTGCCCAGCGCCTCGTCCACCGTTTCGCCCCTGAGGTCGATTTCCGTTTTTACGTCCACATCGGCGCGTGAGGAGGTGCGGTACACATTGTGGCGGGTCGTCTTGGGCTTTTCCTTCGGCTTATCAAGGAGCATGATATCCGACAGCTTTACCCTTGTTTTAAGAAGTCCCGACCTTACAAGGAGCCTGTCGCCTGTTTCTACCACTTCTCCCTCGCCGATACCTTTTATAATCACTCTGTCGCCGGGCTTCGGTTCCCGGGGCAGCTTATAATCATAGTCCCAGTTGTCCGCAAGCTCAGCCGGATTGATCAGCTCGTCCATCTCGCCCATCTGTGACCTTACGGCACGGCGGGTCTTTCTGGCAATCTCCGTCGCGTTGGTATCGTTCTGCTCCTTTTTAAGCTTTTCAAGCTCCAGCAGAAATTCCGATGACTTTCGCTTCGCGGCATCAATAAGCTTTTGCGCCTCCCGTTTCGCCCTGTCCATTTCTCTTTTTTTGAGTGTTTCAATCTTATCCTTCTCCGACTGTGCCTTTTCCTCGATTTTTTTGGCTCGTTGGGTCATTTCCTCGGCAATTTTTCTCTCCTCCTCCAGTTCTTTTCGGGAGGTCTCAAGTTTTTCCAAGACAGCTTCAAAATCCCTGTTTTCGGAATTGACGATGCTTTTGGCATGATCCACAACCGCCCTGTCCATTCCCAGATGCTCTGAAATGGCAAAGGCGTTTGACCTGCCCGGCACACCGATCAAAAGCCTGTAGGTCGGCCGCAGCGTTTCCACATCAAATTCACAGCAGCCGTTTGTGACGCCAGGTGTGTTGAGGGCATAAGCCTTAAGTTCCGCGTAATGCGTGGTAGCCGCAATCACAGCGCCTTTGGAACGCAAATCTTCTATGACCGACACTGCCAGAGCAGCGCCCTCTACCGGGTCCGTTCCTGCCCCCAGTTCATCAATCAGCACCAGGGATTTGCCGTCCGCCTTTTTCATGATATCAATGATATTCACCATATGGGCGGAAAAGGTGGAAAGTGACTGGGCTATGCTCTGCTCGTCCCCTATATCCACAAGTATCCTGTCAAAAACGGATATACGGGAACGATCAGCTGCCGGAATGAGCAATCCGCACATCGTCATTGCCGTAAGCAGTCCCAGGGTTTTAAGAGATACGGTTTTTCCCCCGGTATTGGGTCCGGTAATAACAAGCGTGTCATACCCCTCTCCCAGAGAAATATCAATCGGCACAACCCTTTTCACGTCGATCAGGGGGTGCCTTGCCTTTTTGATATGCACGATACCCTCGTTATTTAAGATTGGTTTGGACGCTTTCATTTTATAAGCGAGATGCGCTTTGGCAAATAGGAGGTTAAGCATCACGGCACTGTCAAAGGAATGTTTAACCGATTCCGCAAATTCTCCCGCCTCGGCTGAGAGCTCATACAGAATACGCATGATTTCATCCCGTTCTTTACCCTGCAGAACCTTTATATCATTGTTGGCGTCCACAACGGACGCAGGCTCAATAAAGACCGTTGCACCCGTGGAGGAGGTATCGTGAACAAGCCCGGGTACATTCCCCCTGCTCTCCGCCTTTACCGGCACCACAAAGCGTCCGTTGCGCTGGGTAACAATCGCCTCCTGCAAATACGGCTGATAGTGGGAGGAGTGAATGAGAGAATCCAGTTTTTCTCGTATTGAATTTTCCTTTGCCCGAATCTTTCTTCGTATGTCGCTGAGGAGTTCCGACGCTTTGTCGGCAATCTCCTCTTCACTGATGATACAGGTAAAAATCCTGTTTTCAAGATATTTGTTTACGGTTATACCGTCAAAGAAAAAATCCAGGCTGGTGCCCACGCCGCTGCAGTGATTATGCCACTCGTAAAGGGTCCTTAGCGAACGTAGGCAGTACGCGATGTCCAGCAGTTCCTTTGGATTCAGGGAACCGCCGGCACTGGCTCTATGTAACGGGTTATTTACATTTTTAAGTCCTGAAAAAGAAGGAGCGCCGAAACGCGCAAGGAGAGAAAAGGCATCCTGCGTCTGCGTCAGCAGGAGCTGAACCTGCGACAGATCAGAAACCGGATTCAACGACAGAGCAAGCTCCTTTGCGTCATCGCAGGAGCATTCGTTTGCCAGCCTTTCCAGTATCAAATCAAGTTCAAGTGTTTTAAAATTCTTATCCATACTATGTTCCTTATTAAAGCTATAACAACGCCTTGTAAAATTCAAGTGTCGGCAGTTTCCGCTGAACACGGGTCAGCAGATATTTTTCACTGATTGCAGACAGCAAATCCGTATTCTCCTCAGAAAGAGAAAAAGAAAATATTTTTTTAGGCTCCGTCAGGCAGATAAAGCGAATAGCGGTGATCACGTTCTTCGGGCAGGGTATCGCCCCGGACTTACCGCAGTTTTCACAATAAATACATCCGTCAAGCGTATCAAAAAACATCCTGTCCGTTTCATACGCGGCGCAGTTGGCGCAGGCGAGAATATCCGGCATATATCCGCTCAGACACATCAGTCTGAATTCCACAGCGCATTTAATGATACGCAGATCCTTTTTGCCGCCGCATAAAAGATGCAATGCGTTAAGCAGCACCGACAGCATTTCGGAAGCGGGCTGTTCCTCCTCCGCAAGCTCGTAAGCAAGCTGGGCGAAATACTGCGCCAGCGCCTGGCGCAAAATATCCTTTCTCAAATCAAAAAAGACCTCAATGGGAGAAGCATTGTTTACCACAAAAGCGTCGCGCCCCCGGTAGAGAGAAAAATCCGAATACGCAAAAAGCGAGGTGGATGACGCAAGCCTGTTTTTTATCTGCTTGGCGCCTCTGACAAACGCCCTGACAAGTCCGTAATCAGCAGTAAGGAGAGTAACTAAACGGTCACTCTCCCCTATCGTCTGTTCTCTGATTACTAAGCCCCTGGTTGTAGTCGTCATTCTGCTGCGCCTTTTCGTTTTTCCTGTAATTTAAGTAATCCTGAACCGAGCCCGTAGCCCAGAAATTCAGCCAGTCTTTATCCATAATCACACACCCGCCGTAAAGAATACGGCAAAAAATTTCTTTGCCGCTGCCTTATTATTTTATCCTATGGGGGTGTATAAAATTTGTGCCATTTTAAGGTAAATAGAAGTCAGGCAAGCGCGGTGGGCTGTGTCTGACATGTTTTTTATTTTTAAAATAATTAAAGCTAATCCAAACCGAAGTTGTGGATCAGTCCCTCCCGGTTTCTCCAGTCAAGCTTGACCTTGACCCAGCATTTCAGATTGACTTTGATCTGAAAAAAGTTCTCCATATCCTGTCTGGCATAGGTGGATATTTTTTTGAGCATCGCGCCGTTCTTGCCGATGACCATCCCCTTGTGACTTTCACGCTCACAATAGATCGTCGCTTCAATATCCAGGATATCCTTATCCTGACGTTCGCTCATTTTTTCCACCGCCACCGCTATACCGTGGGGTATTTCCTTATCCATAAGTCTTAAAACTTTTTCACGTATGATCTCAGCCGCCAGCACACGCTCCGGCTGGTCGGTCAGGGTATCGTCCGGGAAAAAGTGGGGCGATTCAAAAGCCAGCTTTTCAAGCTCCGCTTTAAGCTCGTCCACATGATCGCCGCATTGCGCGCTGACAGGCACCACCGCCTGAAAATCATAAAAAGACGTCAGATAAACAATCCTGTCCAGAAGTTCCTTTTTGTCCTTTATCATGTCCGTTTTATTGACGGCAAGGACAACGGGCATGTTCTGCTTTTTGAACATCTGAAGGAGCTGTAATTCCTGCTCGTTCAGCTCGCCTTTAGGCTCAGTCAAAAACAGGCAGGCATCAACGCCTCCTACAGTATCGCCCACAGCGGCGTTCATTTTTTCACCCAGTTTATTATGCGGTCTGTGAAATCCGGGCGTATCCGTAAATACAAGCTGCGTTTCCCCTTCAGTAAGCACGCCCATAATTTTTGTCCTTGTGGTCTGTGGCTTGGAGGAAACAATGGCTATTTTCTGCCCAAGCATCCTGTTAAGTAGTGAGGATTTGCCCACATTCGGTTTCCCCACGATGGCTATAAAAGCGGTCTTTGTCATTACTCGTCACCCATATAGTAGCTGTTGTTTCTTTTCCAGCCTATCTGAGTCAGTACGGTTTCTTCCTTTTCCCTCATATGTACCTCCGCAAGGCCGCCCTGCTCGTGGTCATAGCCCAAAAGATGCAGCATGGAATGCACGGTAAGAAAGCCGATTTCACGCTGGAGCGGGTGGTTATAGAGTTGGGCCTGCTCCACTGCCTTTTCCATGGAAATCACAATATCACCCAGCAGCTTGGCGCCGGTATCCATATTGACGTCATATTTGCCGTTCTCACCCAGAGGAAAAGACAGAACATCCGTTTCCTTATCGATATTGCGGTACTGCTTATTCAGCTGTCTGATCTGCTCGTTATTGACAAAGCGGACGCTGACCTCTGCCGAACCTTCAAAATTCTCAAGCTCAAGCACCGCATGGCAGCAGCGCCTGATCAGCATACGTATACCTGTGGGTATTTTCACATTTTTCTGGTCGTTGGAAATAATTACCTTTACCGAGTCCATTACCTTTTCTTTTCCTCCTTCTCGTATTTTTCATATGCGCTGACAATATCCTGAACAAGCTTGTGCCGCACAACATCCTTTTGATTAAATTTACAGATGGAGATATCGTCAACATTTCTTAAAATATACATGACTTTTTTTAATCCGGATTTTTTTCCGTCCGGCAGATCGATCTGTGTAATATCGCCGGTGATCACCATTTTTGAACGGAAGCCGAGACGGGTCAGAAACATTTTCATCTGTTCCGGCGTGGTATTCTGCGCCTCGTCAAGAATAATAAAACTGTCATCAAGTGTTCTTCCTCTCATATACGCCAGAGGGGCCACCTCAATGGCGCCGCGCTCCTGATAACGCTGAAAGTTCTCCGCTCCCAGCATATCAAACAAAGCGTCATAAAGCGGTCTGAGATAAGGGTCGACCTTGCTCTGCAAATCACCGGGCAGGAAACCCAGCTTTTCCCCCGCTTCAACAGCAGGGCGCGTCAATATGATCCTGTTGACCTCCTTGGCTCTGAAAGCGGTCACGGCCATAGCCACGGCAAGATAGGTCTTACCCGTACCGGCAGGTCCTATACCGAAGGTGATGGTGTTGTCACTGATTGACTCGCAGTATTTTTTCTGACCCAAGGTTTTGGGCTTGACCGGTCTGCCCTTTGAGGTAATACAGATCGAGTCCGACGTCATGGTGTTGAGCTTGTCCTCGTTCCCCTCGTTTACAAGTGAGATAACATACCTTACGTTCTGGTCAGTCAGGCTCTCCCCCTTGCCGATCAACACCAGAAGGGAATTCAGCGTTCTCACCGCTTTTGAGACATTTTCCGCGTCGCCCACGACCTTAAGGTCAGTGCCGCGTGAAATAATGGACACGCCGTACTCCCGCTCTATTAACTTGACGTTTTCATCAAAGCTGCCGAAAAGACTCACTGCCTGGTCCAGCGCTTCAAATTCAATTATCTGTTCCGTCATTACTATTCTTCTCTACTTTAATTTTTTCTATTCTTCTTTCATCCATTTCCAACACGGTGAACGTGAGGTTTTCATATACCGCGACTTCGTTTTCCGTTTCGCCGGTGGGCAGGTAACCTAAAAGATTAATGACAAAGCCTGCCAGCGTATCATAATCCCCCTCGGGAAATTCAACACCCAGCACCTCGCCCACATCGTCAATATCAGCCACACCGTCAAAGGTATATGTCTTATCGTCGATCTGCGTAACGAGCTCCTCTTCCTTATCATACTCGTCACGGATATTGCCCACGATGCTTTCCAGCACATCCTCCATGGTGACGATTCCGGCTGTGCCGCCGTATTCGTCCACGACGATTGCCATCATAATTCTCGTTTCCGTCATCTGAGCAAAAAGCTTTCCGCAGGGAACCGTTTCCGGAACAAAAAGCGGTTTGCGCAGATAATCGGATATTTTATCCTCCGGAGTAATGGGGGTGCCAACGAATTTAAGCAGATCCTTCACATATATTATGCCGCAGATATCATCCAAATCCTCTTTATAGACAGGTATCCTCGACCTGCCGTGCTCGATGGATATTTTTACGACATCCTCTATGGAATCCCCTATCTCTGCCGCATCCACATCGGTGCGGTGCGTCATAATATCGCCGGCGTTCAGATCGTCAAACTCAAAGATATTGTTAATCATATCTCTCTGGTTTGGTTCAAGTTCTCCGACCTGTTCGTCGCCCTCAACAAGCTGCTTGATCTCTTCCTCAGTTGAATTTCCTTTTCTAAATAGCTTTAGTAGACCACTGCCCATAAAGGCATATACCTCCAAATCTGATATCCTATTTTTTACATACAGCGCCACTGATGTAAAAATAATCCAATCTTAGTTATTATATAATAAAATATTTTATTTGTAAAGCCTTGTAAATAACATGCTATATAGTCTATAATCAATAGTAAGACAATATACTCTGCAGGCGGAGATGAATCACTTGCTTGAACGGCTGAAGGAAAAGGAAAACATATGGGATATCCTTGCCCGAACGAACAAACCGATTATGGTATACGGCATGGGCAACGGAGCGCAGAAGATAATAGATACAATAAAAAATCACGGCGGGAAAATCAGCGGTATTTTCGCCAGCGACGAATTTGTCAGGGGGCATTCCTTTTTAGGCTGGGAAGTTGTGAAATACGCCCAAATATGTGAAATGTTCGATGACTTTGTGGTCGTTCTCGGATTTGCCACCCACCTTGACAGCGTGCTGAAAAACATAAGGAAAATCAGCCGGGAGCATACCGTTTACGCGCCTGACGTGCCGGTTGCCGGCGGCGGACTTTTCACTATAGATTATGTGAGGGAGAATGAGGAAAAATTCGATTTTGTTTACAGCCGCCTCGCCGATGAGGAGAGCCGGAGCGTTTACCTGAATATACTGAATTTCAAGATCAGCGGAAAAGTCGAATATCTCTTTAACACCTTCTGCGACAAAAAGGAGGTATACAGGAACATCCTAAGGCTCGGGCCGGATGAAACCATTGTGGACCTCGGCGCCTATGACGGAGATACCATAAGGGAATTTACGGCATATACAAAAGGAAAATACAGGCACATTTACGCCCTTGAACCTGACGCAAAAAATTATAAAAAGCTGTTGAAAAACACGCAGGGCATGGAGAATTTTACGCCGTATAATATGGGCGCATGGGCTAAAAAAGATATCCTTATCTTTGATAAAAAAGCCGGGAGAAATTCAAAATTGTCCGCAAACGGCGTACCGGTAAATGTAACGGATCTGGATTCGCTCATCGACTCCCCTGTTACCATGATAAAAATGGATATAGAGGGTTCTGAGCTTCACGCGCTTGAGGGCGCCAGGAAAACGATAGAAAAATACAGACCTAAACTTTACGTATGCGCCTACCATAGAAACGAGGACCTTTTTTCCCTTCCGTTAAAAATTCTTGAAATATACGATGGTTACAAGCTTTATTTCAGACACAGCCCGTATATTCCTGCCTGGGAATGTAATTTTTACTGCCGGGCGGATTGACAGCGTATGCACAAGCAATTATAATTTAACATGTTGAGCATTGGGAGCGGCGACAACGCCTTTTCAGCACGTTTCGGGATGATAAAAACATGATGATCATATTCATTTACGGCATTGTTATACTGGTTGCCTGTACCATCGGCGCCGTGATCGGCATCGGCGGCGGAATTATTATAAAACCGGTTCTGGACTTCATAGGTTATCACAGCGTTGAGGTCGTGGGCTTTATTTCCACCTGCGCCGTACTCGCCATGAGTATCAGTTCCAGTATAAAACATATTATATCAAAAACGCAGTTTGATAAAAAAATCGTTATCCTCGTGTCCGCCGGCTCTGTTCTGGGCGGTGTTACGGGCAACATGATTCTTGACTATGCCTTTTCGCAGATCAAGGAAAGCACCGTAAAAGGTATCCAGGCAGTCATCATCGCGGCATTTATCGTTTTCGTGATTTTTTATGTAAATTCAAAAAACATCAAGTCGTTTAAAATTGAAAATCCGGCGCTGATCGTACTGACAGGGCTTATGCTGGGGCTGATGAGCGCATTTCTTGGCATCGGCGGCGGCCCAATCAACACAGCGTTTCTGGTTCTGCTCTTTTCCTTTACGGTCAAGGAAAGCGCCGTATATTCCGTGGCAATCATCTTTTTCAGTCAGCTAAGCCAGCTGATTACCATATTTATCAACAATCAGTTTGAACCATACAGACAATATTTCCCCATTGTTATTGTTGCCGTGGCTGTTTCCGTTATAGGCGGAATCATCGGCTCAAAGCTCAACAGAACCTTGTCGGACAAGACCATAACGTTCATTTTCTCCGCCGTGCTTTCCGTCGTGGCGGTAATTAACATATACAACGCAGTAACAGGCTTTACCGCCTGACATAATGAAAGAAAGGCAGAATTATGAAACAAAAAAATATTATTTTCTATTTTTCCGACCAGCAGCGCTGGGATACGGTAAACGAGGAGGTAACGCCGAATCTGTGCCGCCTTGCAGAAGAGGGTGTTCAATTTGAAAACAATTTCACCTGTCAGCCGGTCTGCGGTCCTGCAAGAGCCTGTCTGCAAACCGGCGTGTACGCCACACAGAACAGATGCTACTGGAACGGCGTGGCGCTGCCTGACGACATAACGCCCCTGGCGCATTATTTTAACGAGGCAGGATATCAGACTGCGTACATAGGGAAATGGCATCTTGCGTCAGACAGACTGCCGGGAATCGGCGTTCACTGCGAAAGCAAACCCGTACCCAAGGACAGGCAGGGAGAATACCAGTACTGGAGAGCCGCGGACGTGCTTGAATTCACCTCCCACGGTTACGACGGTTATGTCTTTGACGCAGACGGAAACAAAATAGATTTTAAAGGCTACCGGGCTGACTGCATTAATGATTTTGCCCTTGAATATCTTGACAACCGTGATAAAAGCAAGCCGTTCTTTCTGTTCATAAGCCAGCTTGAACCCCATCATCAAAACGATCACAACAGATACGAGGGCTACAAGCCCACGGTTGAAAAATACAGAAATTATCCCCTGCCTGACGATCTGACCTTTCTTAAAGGCGATTACAGGGAAATGTACCCCGACTATATCTCGGCAATCAACAGGCTTGACTACAATGTGGGCCGGCTTGTTGACAGACTTAAGGAAGAGGATATTTACGATGACACGGTCATCATTTACACCTCGGACCACGGCAGTCATTTTAAAACGAGAAATCCGGAATATAAGCGAAGCTGTCACGAAAGTGCGGTACACACGCCGCTGATCATCAAAGGCGGCGGATTTGATGGCGGAAAAAAGGAAACCAGACTTACCTCTCTTATCGACCTGCCACCCACCCTTCTTTCCATGGCAGGCATACCGATTCCGGAATCCTACATGGGCATTGACCTGACAAAGCAAATTGATAATCCGCAGGATAAACGGGACTGCGTGTTTATTCAAATCAGCGAGGCATCCAATTCACGGGCAGTCAGAACGGACAGATTCAAGTACGAGGTGCGCGATATGGCGCTCTCCGGCTACGCGCACTATCAGTCCAAGGTTTATTTTGAAAGTTATCTGTATGATTTGAAGAGGGACCCTAACGAGAAAAATAATCTTGTTCGTGACCCGAGATACAGACATGTGCGCCACGAGCTGAAATATCTGCTGCTCAAGCAAATGCAGCTTGCCGGCGAGGAAGCGCCTGTGATCTTCCCTGCAATTGTAAAAAGAAAAAAATAACTTTCATTTAATCATTTATCCCATGACCGCAAATAACCGTTTCTTGTTTCTATAAAAAAATGCAATGGAAAAATCCATTGCATTTTTTTATGCGTTATTTTAAAATCATACGGCTTCGGAGTTATCATCACCTGTTTTTTCTCTTTTCGCTACAAGCTCGCCGAGGATTCTTGTATGCTCTTTATCCGTCAAAGCATACTTCCAGGTCGGAATAGCGGAAAGGAGCATACCGATTGCCGGCGGAACAGAGATCAGGAAGAACATCGCCGCAGCGTATTTACCGGCGCCTGTACCGCCGTCATAGGTAATAAAGCTTGCGCCGTCCGCAATCGCCTTATTCAGCTTGTCAATATTCGCACCGCTGTAGCCGACATAGGCGTAAACAGCTGAGGAAAAGATCGTTGCCAGACCGGCGGAAAGCTTTGTGATAAAGCTCTGTCCGGAGAAGAACACACCGTCTGTACGAACGCCGTTTGTGTACTCCTCATAGTCAATACAGTCAGCAATCATAACAGACTGCAGAACATTGATACCGCCGAAGGACGCGCTGGCAAGCAGCATACAGATGCCAATAATAATGGACCAGAATGTGGTGGTCAGATCACCGCCGGAAATTTTATAAAATACATAAATCAGGATAAACGGCACTGCACCGGCGATGGAATAGAAATTGTAAAGCGTCTTTTTCTCAAATTTCTTTGTGAGTACCGGCGTGATACCCATGGAAACGAACTGACCTACGAAAAGACCTGCGGCAACGCTGCCCAATCCAATCAGAATCTTTACGTCTATTCCCGCAAAAGAACCGTCCTCATTGTATTTAAGGATATTCATAATATTGCCGTTTGCATAGTAATATGTAACCAGTGTCATGGCAACGATCATAAGAAGCTGTATCGGGCTTCTTAAAACGCCGGAAATAAAGATCTGTCTGAACGGCTTGTTTCTGAACATGATCTGGAAATTTTCTTTAAATGTATATCTTCTTTCGGAGGACTGAACCTTTTCCCGCGTGCTGATACCGGCAAATTCAAACAGAATGACCGAGAACACCGTCATAATAACAACGGTAATGATAAATCCGTACTGCATTGCCGTGGAGGAGTCATATCCCTTACTTACAAAGATACCGGACGCAGCCTGCGCGATCTGAACGACCAGAACGCCGATACCGCCCACACCCGCGGCGATACGGGCAAGCCCGAGCAGCTTGCTCCTGTCATTCTCATCCTCAGTAATCAGGGAGGTTATTCCCCAAAGAGGAATATCACATACGGTAAAGCTCATGCCCCAGAGGACATAAGAAATACCCGCCCAAGCAACGATAAGTACCTTTTGGGAGGTGCTGTCCGCCGTGGCGTAATTGCCGTTGAGGAAAGTTAAAATCGTTATAATACCGATAACGGCGGGAGCAAAAAGAAGATACGGTCTGCACTTACCCCATCTGCTCCTCGTCTTGTCAACGATCGTACCCATCATCAGATCATTAATCGCATCCCAGATTCTCGCGATTGTCATAATCCAGCCCAACGCCATTGCCGGAAGGCAGATTACATTCTGAAAATAGAAATAAAGACCTGTTGAAATAATATTGTAGATAAGATTCTGTCCGAACATACCTACAAGATAGCCTGCAAGTTCTTTACCTGAATAGGTTCGTTTTTTCTCGCCCATTGTTTTAACTCCTTACATCGTTTTATTCAACTATACTATCATAACAATATTCACCTAAAATTGCAAGACAAATTTAAATAATTTTATAGATAATGCACACTTTCCTATAAGCAAGAAAACAGCAAACTATTTATTGACGGCGTTTTTATAACTTTTCTGATATGTTTTCGGCGTGACGTTATATTTCTGTTTAAACGCTGTACCGAAAGCAGTAACGGAAGAATAACCGCAGCGTACCGAGCATTCCGCCACCGTAATATCATCCTTTTCAAGCAAAGTCGCCGCCATAGCCATTTTAGCCTCATACCGCAATTTTTTAAAGGAAGAGCCGTAATAATCCTTAATAATTCTTTCCGCCTGTCTGGGGGACAGCCCCAGTCTTTCGGCGAAATTTTCAAGTGTTACACTGCTGCAGTCCTCCTGAAATAACTGGTCAAGTATCCAGGAACGGTTTTCATTCAGATCGGTATCCTGCTCAGAAATATCCGAAATAGGATTTCCGGGGAAATACAACCCGGTCATTTCCACGATCAGACGGAGCGCCAGAGAGGACAAAACGCTTTCACGCCACTTTGTGCCGCCTTTATCTGCCTCTACCATCTGCCTGAATATACGGCGGATCTCCGCATTGCTCTTCCCTATCCAGAAAGTCCGTGAAGTAAAAGTGCGGATGAGCTCATCATTATCCGCCAAATTCGGGATTCTCAGATAAACACACAATTCATGCATGGGTTTTTCAAAATCAGGAGTCTGTTTATGCAGAACGTTCGGTCCGGTAACATAAAGCACGTTTTTTGACAGCTCATACCGGTTATCAACCGTATGGAGAACACCCCTGCCGTCATCTATCAGGTGCAGCTCATAACTGTTTTTCGTATGCGAATGCATCATAATGCTTTCATCCAGTGTTCCGGAAAATACCTTGAAAATCTGTATTTTGCTTTTATTGTAGTAAAAGGTTATATTCATATGCATCACCGCAGTAACCGTATTCAAATTCATATTATCAAAAGCGGAGGATTTTAGCAAGAAAAATATATATGATACGACATAAATTTCATAAATTTGTCGGATAAATGTCTTTTAATCTTTATAAAAAAGCACTATACTGATAAATATAAACAGCAAATGAAAGAGGTGCGATTTTGTGAAAATAACCGTTATAGGCGGAGGCGGAGTCCGCTCCATGTTTCTGGCAAAGAGCATCGCGCAGAAAGCCCGCATACTGCATATCGACGAGCTTTGCTTTATGGATAACAATGAACAGAAGCTGAAGATCTACGGAGGTATGGCGGCGCATGTGGCAGGACGCATCTGCCCGGATATGAAGTTCAGTCTGACAAGCGACGCAGTTACTGCAGTAAAGGACGCGGATTATGTCATCACCACCATACGAGTGGGAGAGGACGATATGCGCGCCGCTGACGAGCGTATCGCGTTAAACAAAGGCGTTTTAGGTCAAGAGACGACGGGTGCAGCCGGTTTCTCCTTCGCAATGCGCAGTGTTCCCGCTCTTGCCGAATACTGCGAGCTGATAAAAAAGCACGCCAAGAAGGATGTCAAAGTATTTAATTTCACCAATCCTGCCGGTGTGGTATCGCAAACGCTCAGGGACATGGGCTATGATTTCACTTACGGCATCTGCGACGCGCCGTCGGGGATGCTTCGTTCCTTCGCTCTCCTGTATAACGCATCGCCCGACGATATAAGCGGAGAGGTCTACGGGCTCAATCACCTGTCCTATTTCAAAAGCATCACCTTAAACGGCAGGGACATCATGCCCGAGCTGATTGAAAACGATGAGGCATACATAAAAACCGATATGCGTTATTTTGACAAAGATCTGCTCAAAGACAGAAAATGCGTATTGAACGAATACCTCTACTATTTCTATTACCGTGAAAAAGCGGTGGAAAACATTTTAAAAGCGAATAAAACCAGAGGCGAACAGATTAGGGATATCAATAAACATATGACCGCCGAGTTGTCCGAAATGGATATCGAAAACGATTTTGAGGGCTGTCTTGACGTGTTCAGCAAGTGGTACGGTATGCGCGAGGGCAGCTATATGGCAAGCGAAACCGGTGTAAAACGTACGCAGCCCTGGAAATTCAATATTTACGAGGAGGATGACGGCGGATACGCCGGTGTGGCTCTGAAATTTATTGAAACCGCCCAGAGCGGCACTTCCGGGACAATGATCATATGCATTCCCAACAACGGCTCGATTGACGGACTCAGGGACGACGACGTGGTTGAGATTACCTGCGATGTAAATGCCGGTGGCTGCACGCCGCATATTATGGGCAAGGTGGACGAACAGAATCTGGAAATCATAAGACGCGTCAAGATTTATGAAAGGCTGGCGTCAAAGGCAATACGAAATAAGGATAAAAGCGCGGCGGTTCAGGCGCTTACCCTGCATCCCCTTGTAAATTCCTATTCGCTCGCTAAAGAGCTTGTGGAGGAATATATTGAGCACAATAAAAAATACAGCGGCGGCTGGAAATAAAATTAGGATAGGAGAACGATGATGAATAAGAAAAAAATTTATACGGTTGCGACAGCGCATTTGGACACGGTATGGAGCTGGGATTTTGAGGAAACCGTCAGCAAATACATATACAACACGCTGGTGGATAATTTCAAAATGTTTGAAAAATACCCGACGTACACCTTCTCCTTTGAGGGTACGTACAGATATGAGCTTATGCAGGAATACTATCCCGAGCTTTTTGAAAAAATGAAGGAATATGTAAAGGCGGGCAGATGGAATGTCTGCGGCTCCGCCTTTGAAAACGGGGATGTAAATATCCCGTCGCCTGAGGCGTTGTTCAGAAACATCCTTTTCGGCAACTCCTATTTTGACAAGACCTTCGGCAAGCGTTCAGTGGATATTTATCTGCCGGACTGCTTCGGTTTCGGCTGGGCCCTGCCAAGTATTATGCGTCACGCAAATCTTATGGGCTTCACCACGCAGAAGCTTGCCTGGGGCAGTGCCTACGGCGTACCCTTTGACATCGGCAAATGGCAGGGTGTTGACGGCAGTCAGGTATATGCCAGCATCAATCCCCACTCTTACTATTACACCCTGAAAAAGCTCCGCGACTGGGATTTCGTATTAAAAAAGTTTAAAGAAAATGAAAAATATGACCTGGACTGGACCTATATTTTCCACGGCATCGGCGACAGGGGCGGCGCTCCTGCGGAAGCTTCCATACGCTTTGTTGAAGAGGAAATTAAGAAAAATGACAGCAGCGATATAGAAGTGGTTGCGGCCGCCGCTGATGAAATCTATCACGATATGGATGAAAAATTCACCCAGGAACAGAAAGATAAGCTGCCGGTTTGGAAAAACGAGCTTGTAATGAGAAATCACGCAGTAGGCGGATACACTTCCAGGGCAGTGGGCAAACGCTGGAACAGACGGTGCGAGGAGCTTGCCGACGCGGCGGAGAGAGGCTCAGTTACAGCGACGTACCTTGGCGCCCTTGATTACAATCAGGCAGGTCTAAACCGCTCATGGAAAAGGACCATCGCTCATCAGTTCCACGATGATATGCCCGGCACCTCCTGCCAGCGGGTATACAAGCGCTCATGGAATGACCTGGCCATGTCGATGAACCAGTTTACAAACGAGCTGGAGGCCGCCGCCGGCTCTGTCGCAGAGCTGATGAAAACCGATTTCTGCTCCGGTATTCCGGTGATGGTCTACAACCCGATTGAGACACAGCGCAGAGGCGCGGTTACCGTAAGGCTGAGCAACTTGACCCAGCCCTATGTACGTGTTTATGACGACAGCGGCAAAGAAGTTAAGTCGCAAATCAACACGATTGATGACAATACCGTTGAAGTGGTATTTATTGCCGAGGTTAAAAGCCTTGGCACAAGGGTTTACGACTTCAGACCCAGCGACAGACCCTGCTGCGTGAAAAGCGATATTTCAATCAGCACCGATAACATAATGGAAAATCAGAAATATATTGTAACGCTCAATACCCGCGGCAACATAACCTCCATTATCGACAAGGAGCTGGATGAAAAAGAACTTCTGAAAGAACCGATCTCCCTGGGTCTGTTCAAATATACCGGTTCAAAAGACTGGCCGGCATGGGAAATGAATTTCAAGGAAGCGAATAAAGAGGCGGACAGAACACCGAACATCGTGAGCATAACCGTTCTTGAGCAGGGTTCGGCGAGAGTGGCCTTCAAGGTAATACAAAGCGATAACAGAAGCACTTTCACCAATATTATTGCGCTGACAGACGGTTCGGATATTGTGGAGGTATACAGCGAGATCGAGTGGCAGTCCCTTCGCACAATGGCAAAAAACAAATTTGCCTTTACCTGTGAAAATGAAAAAGCTACCTTTGATCTGGGCTTAGGCGCGATTGAAAGAACGAATATGAACGAAAAGCTCTTTGAGGTGCCTGCTCAGAAATGGGCTGATATTACAGACAAAAGCGGCGAATTCGGCGTTTCCGTTATCAGCGAGTGCAAATACGGATGGGATAAATTCAGGGACAACACGCTGAGAATGACTGTACTCCATACGCCGAAAAAGAATTACCGCATTGACTCCATGCAGTCCTTTATGGACCTGGGACTGAACAGATATTCCTACGCGATCTACAGCCACGCAGGTAAGGTGGGCGCCGCAACCCAGCTGGAAGCAAGAAAGTTCATCTCACCCATGACCGCTTATGTTACCGAAAAGCATCAGGGCGTTTTAAACAGCGAATATTCCTTTGGCGAAGTATCGACCAACGACGTGATCATCCGCGCAATAAAAAAAGCAGAGGACAGCGACGAAATCATTGTCCGTCTTAACGAAGGCGCAAACAGGGCTGTCAACGATTTCTGCCTCACGCTCGGCGAAGGTATTGAATCGGCAAGAGAGATATATGCCAGCGAGGAATATAAGGGCGAAGCGACCGTTGCAGACGGAAAGCTGATAACAAACTTTAAGCCCTATGAGGTAAAAAGCTTCGCGCTTAAACTGAAACCGTCCTCCGTTACCGGAAACAAACCTGTTTGCACGCCTGCCGATCTTGCGTTTGATAAAAGTATAATAACCAGGCAGGGAGAAACAGCCGATTTTGATATTACCATTCCGTACGAGATTATTCCTCAAAAGATCACCGCAAACGGCAAGGAATTTGTTATTCACAAGGACGGTAAAAACGCGATCACTGCCAACGGTCAGAGTATCCATCTCTCAGGCGGCGCTGACAAGCTTGTATTTCTGTGCGCTTCCCTTGACGGTGACAGAGACGCGGAATTTATAATTGACGACAAGCCTGTTTCTGTTGTCATCAATTCCTGCTTTGAGCGTTTTGCAGGCTGGGATCTGTACGATTTCGGCGAAACGGCTTACATAAAATCAGGTAAGATCGGATATGCAGCAACCCACAGCCATAAGAACGGCAAGGATTTGGTTGCCCGGGGTATGTATTTCTATATCATTGAGCTTGACGTGAAAGGCGCGAAAACGGTAATGCTCCCTGTGGATGATCAGATCGTCATTCTTTCGGTAGAGGAAGTTTCAGGCCAACAGGCAAGACTTGTTACGCCTACATATGACGAGGTTGAAAATCACAGACCGTTCACTTTCTATTTAACGCTGAAAGAAAAAATCCAGTATCTGTGGTGCAAATGCGTATGGATGCTCAATGATAAGGACGACTTTATCAAGGGTAACAACAGAGGTAGGGATTATTAATAAAGTTAAATTCCTTTATATGTAAAAGGAGGGCATACATGCCCTCCTTTTTTATTTTTGCATAGTATAAAGCGATATTCTTTTTTGAAAGGCCTGAATAGAATGGCAACCATAAGTTTGTGTATGATCGTAAAAAATGAGGAAAAGGTGCTTGCCCGCTGCCTGGACAGCATATCAGACACAGTAGATGAAATCATCATCGTTGACACCGGCAGCGCCGACAGCACAAAAGATATCGCATACAGATACACTCCCCTGGTATTTGATTTTAAATGGACGGATGATTTCTCCGCGGCGAGGAATTTTTCCTTTTCAAAGGCGTCAATGGATTATATCCTGTGGCTGGACGCGGACGATGTCGTAACGAAAGAAAATAAAGAAAAGCTCATCGTATTAAAAACCCGTCTCGAATCCGCCGACGCGGTTATGATGAAATACAACACCGCCTTTGACGAGGACGGGAACCCGACCTTTTCCTACTACAGGGAACGGCTTATACGCCGCGGCAGTTTTAAAGCATGGCGGGGAAGAGTCCACGAGACCGCCGAATATTCCGGAAGTCCTGTATATTCCGAAATTGAAATCCATCATTATTCCGTGAAAACAGAGTACAGCACCAGAAATCTGGAGATTTACGAAAATCAGCTTGCAGACGGCGAAAAATTGCAGCCCAGGGATTTTTTTTATTACGGCAGAGAGCTTTATTATCAAAAAAAGTATGACAAGGCGATAAAAACGCTGTCGGAATTTCTAAACAATGATTACGGCTGGTATGAAAATAAAATCGAAGCCTGTAAAATTCTGTCCTTCTGCTATTGTGAAACCGGCGATTACGAAAGGGCATTCCGGACATTGCTCCGGTCATTTCTATATGACAATCCCCGGTCTGAGACCTGCTGTCTTATAGGCAATCTGCTCATGGAAGAGAATCGGTATGACCGGGCTGTCTTTTGGTTTGAGCTGGCGCTGCATATACCGAAAAAGGACATGAACGGCGGATTTTCCGACACCGACTCCCACGGATATCTCCCCTGCATACAGCTTTGCGTTTGTTATGACAAACTGAAGGATTACAAAAAAGCGCAGCAGTATAATCTGAAAGCCGGTACTTTTCGTCCGCATTCCGAGGCTTATCTGCAAAATCTGCGTTATTTTGAATACCTTCACCAAAAAGGCGTTCTATGAATATACTGATATAGATGTAATCCTACATCTATCATTTTATCAAGGAGAACTAATTATGCCTTTGAATACAAATATATACAACAGCGGCAAGCACGACTCATCATGCGATAAAGACCGTGACCGCTGCTGCGTAAGAAATGTTTTATGCTGCCCTCCCGGTGCTACAGGCGCCACGGGAGCCACAGGACCAACCGGACCAACGGGACCGGCAGGCGGTCCGACCGGACCTACGGGAGCAACAGGCCCCACCGGTCCTACAGGACCTACAGGCGCTACCGGTGTAACAGGTCTTACAGGTTTTACAGGTCCAACCGGCGCAACTGCTCCGTCAATATATGCACAACACGGAAATTGCCGTAACCATGCGGCTTTCCACTATCTTAAAGACAATTAAACAGCCCCTATGATTACACCTAAAACGCCGTAGCAAGGTTGGACAAGCCT
>JAGHJI010000006.1 GCA_017886765.1 Eubacterium sp. | reverse complement strand
GTTAAAGACCACGCTACAGGAGGATTTGGCAAAGGAGTACGGTATACCGAATCTGAGTACTTGTCCGCTTATGAAGGAGGGACAGGTGTTTTATACCGATTATTCCAAGCCGGAGGGCTTTTGTGACGAGGCGTGGAAGGCGATTTACCAGTATGTGTTCGCCCTGGCAAATGGCTCTGAGGGCTGGTATTATGACGACTGGATCGATCCCAAGCACAAGGGTGTTGCGATTTGTTCCTGTAATGACGGCTTGAGACCGGTTATCATTAAAGTGGAAAGAATAGAGGATTAACCCATCCGCTACGGTATACGCTAAATCATAATTTATTCTATATAAATCAAATTCAGTATCGGTCACAAATGGCTAAAATTTGTGACCGATACTTTTTTTGAAATTGACATTTTGTGGACTGTGTCTTTCAACCCCCCGGGGGGCTTGTTAGATAAGCGATTAATTCATATAATAGTCTCGAATTAACCGAGAAAAAAGGAAGTTTTATGACGAAAATAATCAAACGGGCGGTGCAGACACTGATTTTACTTGTAGGAATCACCTTTTTGTCTTTTCTCCTCACGTATATTTCACCGGGTGATCCGGCTGAGATCATTTTGGGGAGATCAAACATGATGGTCACGCAGGAGGTCATCGACGCTGAGCGAGAGGAACTGGGGCTCAATGAGCCTGTGCTTGTTCAGTATAAGAACTGGCTGGTTCATTTTATCCGCGGTGATATGGGAATATCGTATAAAAACGGCAGACCGGTGGCGGAGCAGTTTGGGACCGCTTTGCCGAATACGCTGATGCTTACGGCGGTGTCCATGCTGATGACGATTTTTATTTCCACTCCCGTTGGTATATTCTGCGCGTACAGGAAAGACAGTGTGTTTGACAGAGCAGTACGTGTAATTACCTATTTGTTCGCGTCTGTGCCCTCGTTTTTTCTTGCCCTGATTTTAATGTATATTTTTTCCATTAAGCTGGGCGCTTTACCTGTTGTGAGCTCATCGGGACCACGGGGGATCATCATGCCCTGTCTCGTTTTGTCACTGACCCTGTCGGCGTGGTATGTAAGACAGGTGCGTTCCATATTTTTGAAGGAGCTTGAAAAGGATTATGTAACAGGGCTGCGCTCCCGCGGAATCCGGGAGAAACATATTCTCTTTTCACATATACTGAAAAATACTTTTGCTCCGCTGGCTACGCTGGCGGGCATGAGCTTCGGAACAATGCTGGGCGGTTCTGCAGTGGTGGAAAGTATTTTTTCTTTCAACGGTATAGGCAAGCTTGCCATAGACGCCATAAGCTCCAGGGATTATCCTGTTATCCAGGCTTTTGTAGTGTGGATGGCGATCGTATTTTTAATAATCAACTGTCTTGTTGATGTTTCCTATAAGGCAGTTGACCCGCGTATCAGACTGGGGGCTGATTCAAATGCGTAAACGACTCAGAAAAAAAATACCTGTTCATATCCGTCTCGGCATTTTTTCAGCCCTTGTGGGATTGGTATTAATCATCGCTCTGTTTGCAAACCGGTTTACCGTGCACGATGCATATGCGGTCAATATGGATGCGGCGTTTCTTCCTCCCTGCCGGGAATTTATATTCGGCACGGATAATCTGGGACGCTGTGTTTTTTGCAGGATTGCTGCCGGCAGTGCAACGTCCATCTTTTCTGCCGTTGCAGTCGTTGCAGCTGTGGCGGTTTGCGGTACACTGATAGGTGTTATTTCCGGTTTTGCAGGCGGATGGGTTGACAGTATACTGATGAAAATCACGCTGGTTTTCCAGGCGTTTCCCGCTTTTGTTCTGGCGATTGCCATAGGCGCGGTGCTGGGCTCAGGCACGGTGAACGCAATGATTGCGCTTGTTGCTGTTTTCTGGACAACTTACGCCAGACTTTCCAGAAGTATGGTGCTGTCCTTTAAAAACGATAATTATATAAAAGCGGCAAGACTCTATGGCGCGGGAACTTTCCCGATTCTTTTTAAGTATGTTATCCCCAATACTGCCGGGGCTATGGCAGTTACCGCAGCTCTGGATATAGGCAATGTTATTCTGAGTATGGCAGGGCTGTCTTTTATAGGCTTGGGCGCCGCAAGGCCTACTGCGGAGTGGGGTGCGGTTATGAATGAAGCGAGCGCTTATTTTCAGACGGCTCCGTGGATTATTTTGTTTAACGGCGCGGCGCTGTTCTTTGTGGTGATTGTGTTTAATCTTTTGGGGGACAGTATCCGTGACAAGCTGGATTCCAAAAGCGTGTGATAAATGAGGTAGAAAAATGAAAAGAATATCGGCTTTATTCCTTTGTCTTGCTTTGATTTTTACTATGTTTGCAGGCTGCGGCGCAGGTGAAAATACGGACGAAAGTAACCGCAAAACCCTTGTGGCAGGAGCCACCACCGGATTTTTCGGTGCGGAAAGTCTGGACGTTGCGCATGACTGGGACGGCTGGATCATGTCCATATACGGTATCAGTGAAAATCTTTTCCGCCTTGACACGGATTATGTTGCGCAGCCTTGGCTGGTGGAAGGCTATGAGCAGCTTGACGGTTGCACCTGGCGTTTTACCATTAAAGATAATGTGTATTTTTCAAACGGTGTGAAGGTTACGGCGCAGGCGGTCAAGGATTGTTTTACTCGTACATATGAAACAAATGAAAGGGCGCAGACCACCCTTGCCATTGACAGTATTGAAGCGGACGGACAGACGCTGACCATAAAAACCCCTGATGAAAATCCAACCATGCTCAATGACCTATGCAACCCTTTGCTGGGAATTTATGACGCAGGCGGTACAGTGGACGAGGTATTGGGTGTATCCTGCACAGGACCGTATAAAGCCGTTGATTTTACGGCTATGACAGAGGTCAGCATGGTGAAAAATGAATATTACTGGGGTACGCAGCCCAAGCTGGATGAGGTCCGTCTGAAAATTATGGACGACGCCAATGCGCTGCAAATGGCACTGCAAAACGGCGAGATCGATATGATTGCCCAGCTTGACGCCCAGTCGGCAGACCTCTTTTCCGATACGGAAACATACACGATTAAGGGCGTGACTTCAAGCCGTTCGGATTTTCTTATGTACAATCTGAATGCGCCGGGCGTTGATGACCCTGCGGTAAGACGGGCAATCGGCTACTGTATCGACAGGGAGAGTTTTGCGAAGGTCGTGTACAATCATTACGCCCAGGTGTGTTACGGCGTTTACCCGGATATTTTTGAATTCGGTAAGACCGACAGCCTGACCTTGAATGTTGACCGATATGATGTAGACGCGGCAAAGCAGATTCTCAGCGACGCCGGCTATACGGATACTGACGGCGACGGAATCCTTGACAAGGACGGTGTTTCGCTTTCATTCAGCGTGATTACATACAGTTATAATACTGCCAGCATACAGCTTTGCGATATGTTACAGTCGGCGCTGGCACAGGTGGGTATCGGTATGGAAATAACCACCTATGACGTGCTTGACGATTATCTGCAAAACGGCGAATTTGATATTGCTGTTTTAAGCTATGCCATGGCGCCTATCGGCACTCCGGGATATTTTATAAATATGCTGTTTACGTCGGGAGCCAGCAATAATTACGGCGGTTACAGCAATGCACTGGTCGATACGCTGGCGGATGAACTGTCCGCTGAATTTAACAGCGAAAGGCAGACGGATATTGTATTGCAGATCTGTCAGGAAATTATAGATGACAGACCCTTTGATTTTGTCGCGAATCAGCAGCTGATCTGCGTATGGAACAATAAAGTGACCGGCGTTGAGGTCAATCCCAGCGAATACTATTTGATTACTGCGGATTTGGATATAGAGGAATAATCTACTATGGCGGTTGAAAAGTTACTTACAGTTAAGAATCTGTCGGTTTCATACGGCGGCAGTCAGGCGATAGATAACGTCAGTTTTGATGTAAACGGTAATGAGATCGTCGGAATAGTCGGGGAGAGCGGTTCCGGCAAAACCACGCTTTTAAGGAGCATCATTTCTCTGCTGGACAAAAACGGCAGAATCACCGGCGGCTCGGTAACTTTTGACGGTACAGATATGGTTTCACTGTCAGAAAAGACGCGTTCAAAAATCGCCGGTAAGGAGATTTCCATGATATTTCAGAACAGCGAAAGGTCGCTGGACGCCGTAAAGACCATCGGAAGCCAGATGGTTGAATGTATCAGAACGCATCAGAAAATGCGCAGGTCCGATGCCGAAACACTGGGCAAGGAAACCTTGTCCCGCTTTGGCTTTGAGAATATCGGTCAGGTGTGGAAATCCTATCCCTTTGCGCTTTCCGGCGGAATGTGCCAGCGGGCGGCCATTGCCATGGCAATCGTCAATCAGCCGCGGCTGCTCCTTGCCGATGAGCCTACCGGCTCCCTTGACGTTACGGTGCAGAATCAGACGGTAAAGACCCTTGTTTCGCTGAGGGATGAGATGCACACCTCGATTCTGATTGTAACGCACAATATGGGCGTGGTTGCCCATATGGCTGACCTCGTGGGCGTGATGTACAAAGGCAGAATGGTGGAATGGGGCAGGAGGGACGAGGTGCTTTTTGAGCCAAAGCATCCTTATACCGTATCGCTGCTCAGCGCTGTTCCCGGCTTTGATAAAAAATTCGCAAATGTCATTTTATTTGACAATGAAAAATATCGGATAGAAAATCATAAAATTTATTATTCCGACACGCACTGGTCGCTGGAGACGGAAAGATATGAATGAAAAGATAATTGAGGCATTAGATATCAGCAAAACTTTTAAAGTGAAAAAGCAGTCTGTCAGGGCTGTTGACAGCGTCAGCTTTTCAATAAAAAAAGGCGAGTGCCTCGGACTGATAGGAGAGAGCGGCAGCGGAAAAAGCACCGTAGCGCAGATTATCGCAGGCTTTGAAACGGCGGACAGCGGCACGCTTAAATACTTGAACAGAGATGTTGATCTGAAAAAGCGGGATTATAAAAGCAGATTCGGTATGCAGATGATTTTCCAGGACCCGCTTTCCTCCCTTAATCCAAAAATGAAAATAAAAAAAATACTGAGCGAAGCGGCGCTGTACCTCTCTGATATGAAAGAAAAGGACCGGCTGGACCGAGCGGCGGAGGTTCTTGAGCTGGTGCGTCTGCCCCGGGAATATCTTGAAAAATATCCCTATGAGCTTTCCGGCGGGGAATGTCAGCGCGCGGCGATTGCAAGGTCTATCATGCTTAAGCCCCAACTCCTTATCTGTGATGAGATCACCAGCGCCCTTGACGTATCCGTTCAGGCACAGATTCTGAAAATTATAAACGATTTAAAGAACAGAGAAAAAATATCCATACTGTTTATTACCCACGATTTGCTGTTGGTCAATTCGGTGTGTGATAACATAGCGGTGATGCATCAAGGGCGGATAGTAGAAACAGGAAAAACAGACGAGATTATCCGCAACTGCAAAAATGAATATACAAAGCAGTTGATGGATTCAATCTTGACAGTAAAATAAATGATTATTTAACGTATTAAATATGTTAAAAATGAGATTTGCGCCGCGCGCACAACGCGCACAGCGGCACATTGTGCGTTATAAAAAAAGCAGGGCTGTGATGATTCACAGCCCTGCTTTTTAATCGTCCGTTTCAATTTTACCGAATTCACTTTCATATTCACGCACACGCTTTTTCAGATATTGCTCGATCTCCTTATTTGCTGAACGTCCCTCGGACTCGGCAATATACCGGAATTTTTTAAAGAGAAGCCTGTCAACACGCAGTGTATACCGTAAAAGTTTATCCTCCATTTTATACGCCTCCGCAGCATTATTATGACTTAATTATAGCGAAATTATTGCGTCATAACGAAAATGGTGGTATAATGGTGATAAAATGACGAATAAAAAACGGTACAGTCAATTAGACCGTACCGCTTTAAAATTGTTTATTTATATCGTAACGATATTTGAAATATTGTCTATTTTTTCAGTAGAGAAAATATTTTCTCTCGCATAGTGTGTGCAGGTCACTCTGTACTGGTATCCGCTTGGCGGGGTTAAATCCTTAGTCAGCACATATCCGGTCGAATTTGAATATAGATCATAAAAGGAAGCATATGTGGACCAGGAGTAATCACTGTTTTTCCTTCTCTGTACGATAACCTTGGTAAAACCGCATTTTGTAACGTCGGCGTTTCCATATGTTTTTCCCGCGATTAATAATTTCTTCCCGCTTTTTGAAATTGCCATTCCATATGCGGTGATTAGACCAGATGCTCTTGTTTTGGTATTATCTACTACATAAGGAGCAAGGATTTCATTAAACTCTTCTTCTGTTAATGTTGCATCTTCCCATTCAGGAACATGTTCATCTTCTGCATAAGCTACAGTAGGTATAAGCATAATAAATGAAAGACAGACTAAAAAGATGGATTTAATAATTTTTTTCATTGTTGTTCTCCGATTGATTCAGCTATATTTTGTGCGTGTTCATAATCACTATTATGTATAGTGATTGTATATTCGTTATTATTATCGATATAAAGAATGGTAAAAATATCTTCTGATTGAAGTAATAATAAATCAATATCGTTAACATTAATTTCTTCAACAGAATAATATTCATCGTTCATATCAAACTGACCAGCAGAAAAATTAAATTCATTGCTATATGTACTAATATTTACTGTTCCGTAAATGTCAGTATTGCTACTGTCAAAACTGAAATTGATATTATTTTCAGAATTGTTATAATCACGAATTACATAATCATCGTTTAGTATTGCCGATGGCAATACGACGTTTTCAATACCGTCCTGGGTGAGCGTTTGGACGATATCCTCCACGGTATTTTCCGCATCCTTTCCGTTCAGGTTAATACTGAAATGGTCACCGTTATAGGTTACGGTATCATCGGACGCGTTAATCTGGACCAGTTTTGCTCCGGCAGTTATGGAGCACGCAAGGGTTACTGTAATAACTGCGGCAATCAATAAAGCCTTGCCGAATTTGATTTTCTTTTTATTCGGTTTGTCCTTTTTATCCTCAGCGCCGTTGTCCGTATCGGTATCCTTATCAGCGCTGCCGCTGTTATTATCATCATTGTCATCATCTTCAACATAATAACCTTCACCGTACTTACCGTCGAGAACGTCAAGGCAGAGGTCTACGAAATCGGTGTCCATTTCAGCAGGATCTTTTTCAAGCTCGGCGTCGAGCATTTCGTGTATTTCTTTTTCTGAAAAGGGCATGGATTTCTCACTGAGTATTTTAATCAATGTTTCTTTTGTCATTAATCCCTCACCTCGTATTTAATAGTTGGATTTTTTTTAAAAGGTAACAAAATTTATATGCAGTTTTTTAATTTTTTTATCATATCAGCGCGGACGCGCTTTCTGATGCGGTAAACACGCTGTTTTATGGCGGATTCCGTGGAGCCGTATATTCCGGCGGCTTCTTTGTAAGATGTATTCTTTTCGTAGATCAGCTCAATAAGCTCCCGTTCTTCACTCGTCATTCCGTCATACAGGGATTCCAGTATGGCGTCCTCATATTTGTATTTTATGATAACATCAAGGTAATCGACGTTATAGGGAACGTCGTACATCAGATTGGTACTGTAGTCAAACAGACTTTGATTGAGCGTTTTTCGCTTGTTCATTTCGGTATACTTTTCCTTGATAAGATTGTTTACCGTGCCGTAAAGCCAGCCCACAGGATATGCGATTTCCTTGCCATCGCCCAGCAGAGCGTTACACAATATCAGATATGCGTCTGCGATTACCTCGTCAATCTCGTGGGGATAGCTGTCGAGCTTCCGCTGGCAAAGTTGTCTTAAACGCGGTTCGCAATTCTCCCACAGCTGTTTGCACAGTTCAACTTTATCCTTTGAATTTGCAGGCATTGCAATCCTCCTATCCGGAAAAATGAATTCTTTGTTAATTAATTATAGTATGTTTTTCACAATTTGTACAGAGAAAATTGGCAAAAGTTGGAAATATATACATTTTTATGTAAATTTTATGTAAAAAAATGACGCCTTGATTTTTATCAAAGCGTCATACTTTTTATTGTCAGTAAATCATTCCTCACCGTTCCAGCAGTAGGTGCAGAGTTTTTCCGGTCCGATACCTACAGCATCTATCATGTCGTCCAGCCGGTGGTATCTTAATGAGGTGAAATTGAGTGTTTCGCAGATCTTGTCCACCATTTTTTGATACTTTTCGCCGTCGGGATTTGTGTACTCCTTGAGAGTCGCCTCATCCGGATCATGCCCCTCCAGTTCCTTTATAACGCGGCGTGTAATCAGTTCCATTTCAGAACTGGTGCGTGAAAAGTTAAGGTATTTGCAGCCGAAAACCAGGGGCGGACAGGCGGGTCTTATATGGACTTCCTTGGCGCCGCTGTTGTATAAAAATTCAGTGGTTTCCCTCAGCTGTGTTCCGCGTACGATGGAGTCGTCAATTAAAAGCAGGCTCTTGCCCTCGATCAGGTCATGGATAGGTATCAGCTTCATTTTGGCAATAAGATTTCTCTTGCTCTGGTGCGTGGGCATAAATGAGCGGGGCCAGGTGGGTGTATATTTCACAAATGGGCGTGAAAAGGGTATGCCTGACTCATTTGAATATCCTATTGCGTGGGCGGTGCCGGAATCGGGCACACCTGCCACAATATCCGGTTTTACATGATCACGTTTGGCAAGGGCTCGTCCGCATTCGTACCGCATTTTTTCAACGCTGATGCCCTCGTATGACGATGACGGATAACCGTAATATATCCATAAAAATGTGCAGATTTTCATATCCTTGCCGGGAGCGATAAGGGTTTTAACTCCCTCCGGCGTCATGATCACAACTTCCCCGGGACCCAGTTCCTTATAATCCGTGTATCCGAGATTCAGATAAGCGAAGCTCTCAAAGCTGGCGCAGTATCCCTTTTCCTCACTTTTTCCCAGGACAATAGGCGTCCTGCCCATTTTATCCCTGGCGCAGTAAATCCCTTTTGGCGTAAGGATCAGCATACTCAGAGAGCCGTCGACGATTTCCTGGGCGTAACGTATGCCGTCAATAAAGTTTTCTTTCTGATTGATGATTGCAGCCACAAGCTCTGTGGGGTTGATATCACCGTTCTGCATTTCAAAAAAGTGGGTGTTTGATTTGATGATTTCATCAACTATTTTATCCGCATTGTTGATTTTTCCCACTGTTGTGACGGCGAATGTACCGTGATGAGAACGCACTAAAATCGGCTGCGCCTCGAAGTCAGAAATACAGCCGATACCCAAAGTACCGTGCATTTCGTTGGACTCTTTTGTGAATTTTGTTCTGAAAGGCGCGTTTTCAATGTTATGTATCGCTTTGTCAAAGCCGTCTTTTTCGCTGTAAACAGCCATACCGGCGCGTCTTGTGCCGAGATGCGAATGATAATCCACTCCGAAGAATAAATCAAATACGCAGTCTTCCTTAGACGCAGTAGCAAAAAATCCTCCCATAGTTACCCTCTCTTATATTAAATTTGCCGCCGGAGCTTTAGCCGTAAGCTATGCCGGCAAAAAGTATTATAACAGAATATAATGAAAAGGCAAATAAAAATTAAGTAAAAAGTAAGAATTTGTAATCTTTACAGAAAATACCGTTTATGATAATATAATTTCAGTTGAATAAGTAGAATTTGCGAGGCGTTTTATGGCACACACGTTGGACAAAGCCAAGGAAGTTGAACGCAGTATCAACAAAAAATTTCATAAGGGCATATGGAGCCGCTTTACCGCTGCGATAAATGATTATGATTTAATACAGGAGGGCGATAAAATCGCTGTCTGTATTTCCGGCGGGAAGGACTCCATGCTGATGGCAAAGCTTTTTCAGGAGCTGAAAAGGCATAATAAATTCCCGTTTGATGTGGAATATATCGTTATGGACCCCGGCTACAGCGAACCCAACAGAAAACAGATAGAGGAAAACGCAAAGCTCCTGAATGTACCTGTTACGATCTTTGAGTCGAATATTTTTGAATCGGTATTGCATATTGAAAAGTCTCCCTGCTATCTTTGCGCCAGAATGAGAAGGGGACATCTTTATAATCAGGCGAAAAATATGGGCTGTAATAAAATCGCTCTGGGGCACCACTATGATGATGTTATTGAAACCATACTGATGGGCATGCTTTACGGCGGACAGGTGCAGACCATGATGCCGAAACTGCACAGCACGAACTTTGAGGGAATGGAGCTTATACGTCCGATGTATCTTGTCAGGGAGGAGGAGATAAAACGCTGGCGCGATTATAACGGACTGACTTTTTTGAACTGCGCGTGTAAATTTACTGAAAACTGCGCCACAAAAGAAAAGGAAAATTTGTCCAAAAGGCTGGAAATAAAAAAGATGATAAAGGAACTGAAAAAGACCAACCCACAGGTTGAGAGCAATATTTTCAAAAGTGTTGAAAACGTAAATCTTGATACGGTCATTGGATACAAGCAAAATTCCGTTAAACACAATTTTCTGGAACTTTATTGAAACATGACAATTATATACAGTAAACATACACTTGACAAAAGGAAAAATCAGTGTTATTCTAAATTCAGTTAGCAATCACTAACTGAATTAGGAGGTTTTTCTATGTTAAAATATACATTAAGAGTGGAAGGCATGATGTGCGGGATGTGCGAGGCGCATATCAATGACGCGATTCGTAATCATTTTCAGGTGAAAAAGGTCAGTTCATCCCACGTGAAAAGTGAATGTGTAATATTATGTGAAAACGAACTTAACGAGGGCAAAATAAAGAAAGTGATTTCAGATACCGGATATACGCTGACCGATATATCCAAGTCGAATTATGAAAAAAAGGGTCTGTTTTCAAGATTTAAAAAATAAATAGACCGAAATACTATAAAAATTCTATTATTTATCTTGCAATTTTAAATTAAGTGTGCTATAATTACATTAATTTCCGGAGATTCCTACTTTCTAAGTAGCTGCAAGTCCTATGCAATGCGCCGATTGCTTGCTGGGACATTGCGGTGTACCGAAGGTAGGTTTCTTTTTTTATGTAAAAATATGGGGGTTCAGTTATGAATCATTCGGATACAATAGAAAAATTAAAATTTAATATGATTGATTACTATAAGGGTGACCCAAAAAGGATTCACCATTTTATCAAGGTGCACAGCTTTGCCCGACTGATAGGCAGCCTTGAAAAGCTTGGCGGTGAAGATATGTTTATCCTTGAATGTGCCGCGCTTGTTCACGATATAGGCATCAGGCCTGCGGAGAGAAAGTACGGAAAGTGCGACGGCAAGCTCCAGGAGCAGGAGGGGGCGGAGCCGGCCCGGAAGATGCTGACCGCTCTGGAAATAGACAACGATGTTATTGAAAGGGTCTGTTTTCTGGTTTCACATCATCACACATATAATCACATCGACGGTATGGATTACCGAATTCTTGTTGAGGCGGATTTTATCGTGAATCTATATGAAGATAACGCTTCTGTGAGCGCAGTAAAAAGCGCTTTGAAGAATATATTCCAAACCAAATCCGGTACAGAAATTCTTATGAAATGCTTTAATTTAATGTAACCCTAAAAAACAAATTATGTATATAATTATCTCTTTGAATAACTATATTATTGTTATAAATCAATATGTTATTCAGAGGGAAATATGAAAAAGCAGCTAAAAAAACAATCCGTAAAGAAAATATGGATTTTCTACGGAATCGTTTTTGTGCTGCTGTTTTTACTGTGCCTTTTATTCCCGTATTCGGGCGATGACTGGGCGTGGGGCAGCCAGATAGGGCTTGACCGCCTTGAAAACTGGTTTGACAATTACAGCGGACGGTATTTCGGCAATCTGATTGTGCTTGCGTTAACACGTTCAAATCTGCTCAAAGCCGTTGTGATGGCTTTTTGCCTGACCGGTATTATAGTCCTTGTGAACAAACTGACCGGCGAACAGAAAAACGGTGTGTTCATTATTTCAACGGTCTTGGTTTTTATGCCGATTACCATACTCAGACAAGCTGTTGTGTGGACCTCCGGGTTTGCGAATTATACCACATCCATTTTCCTTACGCTGATTTATATATACTATGTAAATAATATATATGGAAAGGAAAAGCCGAAAAATTCAATCGCCGCTGCTCTGCCGCTTTTAATATTGGGCTTTGCGAATACGCTGATTGTGGAGCACTTGACAATTTACAATGTGATTTTGGCTGTATACGTAATCGTATTTACGCTCATTAAATTTAAAAAAGTTTATATTCAGCATATTGCCTATTTTATCGGAACGGTTGCGGGAACTGCTTTGATGTTTTCAAATTCCGTTTACCGTTCAGTTGCCGACGGAAGCGACAGTTACAGAACGATTGGAAGCGAAGACGGAATCATCATAAAAGCGTTAAAGGCGTATTTCGGTACAATCGTTCCCGAAGGATTTTTTAATAATTTTATTTTGAACATCTTTCTTGTGGGCACTTGTGTTGTAATCTGGTTTAGCCTGAAGAATAAACTTTCAAAAAAGACAAAAATTTTAGGCGGTATCTGTATTGCGGTCATGGTTGCCTTTGCTGCAAGCACGCTTATGCTCAGAGTAGCGAGCCTGACGGAGCTGAGATCACTGCTTATAGCCGAAGGTATGGCAACAGCAGTTTATATCCTTGCGTTTATCGTATTTCTGTTTATTTTACCTGTTGAAACCAACCGCAAAATCAAACTGTTTTTTATTCTCGGCAGTACAGGCTGTATGATCGCTCCGCTGCTTGTAGTTACTCCCATAGGTAGCCGCTGTTTCTTTGCTCCTTATGTGATGATGCTTTATCTTGCTATGGAATTTTACAGCATGTTTGACAGCAGAGTGAAGAAAAAGTGCGATCAGTATTCCAAAGTTACGATAATTACCGCCGCCGTAGGTCTGATTTTCCTGTTTTATATTTACGGTACAATTTCAATCTGCGATAAGGAAAGGGTTGAAAAGGCACAGACAGACGCGCAAAACGGTGTTCAAACCGTTCAGGTGGAGGAGTTGCCATATAAAAAGTATGTATGGTGCTCTGATGTAAAAAAAGAAATCTGGCAAAAGAGGTTTAAACTGTTTTACGGTATTGATGAGGCAGTGGAAATTGAACAGATCTCATCCAGTCAGAAATGGTAATTCATAATAACGGATTGCATAGCAATTATGCTGTCCGTTATTTTTTTGTTGCATTTTGATCCTATTTTTGATATAATGGCAAAGTAATAATTTACTGTGGCAAAGCGCTAATACGCTATCACGGTTAAATGCTTTAATTTTGAAAGGAAGAAAATTATGAAAAAAGTATTATCTGTTCTTCTTGCCGCGCTTATGATGTTTTCCGTCGTATCGTTGTTTGCGGCATGCTCAAAGGATACAAGCACACAGGATACGACAGGTGCGTCAGACGCAGCGAGTACGGACTCTGATCTTGCCTATGTTCAGAATAAAGGAACTCTGGTTGTGGGTATCACCGAATATGAGCCGATGAATTATAAGGATGAAAACGGCGAATGGACTGGATTTGATACGGAATTCGCACAGGCAGTCGGTGAAAAACTCGGCGTTGATGTGGAATTTACTGAAATTAACTGGGATTACAAATATAACGAGCTGGATTCAAAGTCCATCGACTGTATCTGGAACGGTATGACCATTACCGATGAGGGGAAAGAGGCTGCCAGCATTTCAAATGCCTATGCCGAAAATGCACAGGTAGTTGTTATGAATCAGGAAAATCTTTCCAAGTATACAGACGCGCAATCTCTTAAAGATCTGACTATTGCTGTAGAGGGCGGTTCTGCCGGAGAAAAAGCCGCGGCAGCCGCAGGTTTGACCAATACCGTTGTATCCAATACCCAGGCGCTGGCTTTGACAGAGGTCAGCTCGGGCTCCTGCGACGCTTGTATTATTGACCTGACCATGGCGAACTCCATGACCGGCGAAGGCACAAGCAACGCAAACCTCGGATTTGAAATCAGACTCGAGGCGGAAGAATACGGTATCGCTTTCAGAAAGGGTTCCGATTTGACAGACAAGGTCAATGAGATTATGGCTGAGCTTATGAATGACGGTACCCTTGACGCCCTTGCCGAAAAATACGATATAAATCTGATTAAATAATATCTGAAAGGTAAAAGAATTTATGTTCTGGGAAGTAACACAGACTTTGCTTGAGGGCTTTGCCTCAACAGTTAAGCTTTTTTGTGTTACCTTGGTTGCCGCATTGCCGCTGGGGCTTTTAATCAGCTTCGGCTCAATGAGCAAATTCAAACCCGTTAAGGCTTTATTTAAGGTTTTCATCTGGATAATCAGAGGTACGCCTCTGGTTCTCCAGATGATTATTGTTTATTACGGTCCGGGTCTTGTGGGCAACTGGGCACAAAATATAGAAAATCCGAATATAATTGTATCCTGGCTTGCGTCCTGGACCGTTTTTGACAGGTTTGTGGCGGTTTCCGTTGCGTTCATCATTAATTATGCCTGTTATTTTTCTGAAATTTTCAGGGGCGGAATCGAGTCCATCCCTAAAGGACAGTATGAGGC
>JAGHJI010000089.1 GCA_017886765.1 Eubacterium sp. | reverse complement strand
GCGTAGGTGCAATAAAGAAAGCAAACTTCTACGCAAATCAAGGCAAAGAAGTACTTCCTGCAAGTGAAACTATTACGAGATTCACACCTGAAGAAATAGAAAAATTCAAGAAAGAATGTTTCAAAACTTGTGGTAACGGCAAACCGTTCTACCAGCAATCAGCAGCTTACATACTAATGCTTAACACAGGACTGCGTACTGCAGAAATGCTTGGGCTTCACAATGGCGATATAGACTTAGAAAACAAGGTTATGCGCATTCAGCGTGGTGTTAAAGAAGTAGGTAAACGAGTAGGCACTGAAAAGCAACCAGGGAGAGAAATAGCCGTAGGGAAACTAAAGACTGCGTCAAGCAGGCGAATTGTACCGCTAAACTCAACTGCGATTGAAATGATAAAAAAATTGAGAGAGGAGTTCTACTTCGGTGAGGACTCCCCTCTCGTCTGCGATGAAAACGGCAACTACACAAAGCCGTCCAATTTTCGAAAGAGATTCTATCGAATACTTGAAGATGCTAAGATAGAAACGAAAGGCTTGCACAGTCTGCGCCACACATTCGCTACAAACCTTGTAAACGGAATAAAACAGCCTGACGGAACAATCAAATCACTAACTCCAAGACAAGTTGCCGACCTTCTCGGTCACTCTACTTCTGATATTACTGAGATGTATTATGTAAAGAGAAATGATGATTTGCTTAACGGCATTACTGATGGGTTTGAGATATAAAAAGACCTTGCATATGAACTGCAAAGCCTTTATGTTTAAAAATGCTTCAAATGTTAATTATGCGTTATTGTCAATCCAATTTTCTAAAGAGTCCTTTCTTTTGGGGATAACATCAATATCCAAATCAGAAATATAAAAGCTTGTGTTTTCCGTTATTTTTACTGCAACGACAGGTTTTGAAATACTAATTGCGTACTTGATTTCGTCAATAGACATTCCGTTATTATTAGCAGGTCTATTAGAACATACAACAACACTTGCATATTTAATTTGTTTTTGAATTTTAGGGTCAACATTGTATCGTTTATCGATTGAATCAAAAGGTGAAGATTCTGGCACAGAATAATCTCGTACATTATACTTTGTTCTATCAAGTAATTCACTTATTTCATCATAGTCATCATGATTCCAACGATGAGGAATAAAAACATTAATCATATTCAATCACTCCTAAATAATTAGCTATATATTTTTTCTTTTTGCTAAATTCCAATAGTGTTGTCCCTGAGCAGTTAATTTGCATGATTTACTGTGTATTGCAGCATAGTACATATGTTCCTCACCAACAGGAATCACTAAATTTAATTTAGCATATTTTTGAAGTAAAGAAAAAATCTCTTCATGCTCTTTATTAACTTCATCATTTCCTGATTCGTGTTTATCGGGTTCATATGTAGGATCCAAATAATATTCTTCAAAAGGATTTGGAAATATTTCACAAATTTTACAAAGATCATTTATATTAATTGGTGGAGAATTTTTTCTAAGTGAAATAAAAGACTTAATATTTGCTTTAAAAACAGGTCGTTGTTCCCAACCACCTAGTGAGCGGTCTACATATGAATATATACTAGCAGGTGATACCTCTCCAAGAAGATTCATAGCACCACCGTATAACGCTTCAATTAATAAAGATGTAAAAACGCCATGTCCATTTTCTTCAGTTGCATATTGATTTTCATCACAAGCAGCTAATATTGTTGTACCGCTATGTAAAATTGAATAATTATTCATTTCATTTTTTGTTGCGGCAAGACCACTAAAACAACTATCTAAAATAACTACTTTATTTGACGCTGGTGAATCAGAAACAATTTTCATAACATCGTCTAATGATAAACCATCATCAGCTCTTTCAACTTCGCTTGTACATAAATATCCGCCTAAAGAATCATAAGAACCATGACCAGAATAATAAAACAAAGCAATTTCTGAATCACTTGAAAATAAATCTCGGATTGAATCTTTAAGAGAAGACCTAGTAATATATGAATTTTCACTGGTAGCGCACATCAATTTAACATCAAAATTTAAAGTACCATCACCATTACGCTCTAACGCATTTTTTACAGATATTGCATCCCCTACACAACCAAAGAGATCAGATGCATTCTTGTAGGAATCTATACCAACACATAATGCTTTTCTCAAATCTATCACCAATAAATAAATGTAATACTAGCATTATTTTACATTTTATACAAAATTTTGTCAACAATATTCTTTCTTCGTAACAAATTATTCTGATGCTTTTTTGATGCTGTACTGGACGGAAAAGTGTGAAAAATTTAAAACCAGACGAAAAATTTGTTAAATTGAGCGTTAGAAACAAGTGATAATTACATAAAGAAAAAAAGCCTTTATTTAGCCGAATTTGGCTTAAATAAAGGCTTTTCTTATGGCAGGGGCAGAAGGACTTGAACCCTCGGCACGCGGTTTTGGAGACCGCTGCTCTACCAACTGAGCTATACCCCTATATTGGTGGGCCATCAGGGACTCGAACCCCGGACCGACCGGTTATGAGCCGGTGGCTCTGACCAACTGAGCTAATGGCCCTTTTATCATCATTTCAGCCGGGCGGAGACAAAATCTCCGCCGACTTGCGACTTTGATATAATACCACTAATAGTGCCTGATGTCAATAGTTTATTTTACAAACATTACGGACGCGGCAATGAGATACTGACCCGCGTAATAGAGAAAATGGTTGATGAATAAATGGAACGGTTTGTCTTTTCCTCTGCCGAAAAATGTGTTTGAGAGCACGGCGTCGGAAAGCATAAACAGAATGGAACCCACAGCCATAAGGATATAACCCTTCTGGAAGCCGCTGACAAATGCCGCAACGATTGCGATCACCATAGTCATGGCAAGGAAAGCAACGTAAACCGCAACAATTTTTCTGTACGCGCCGTAATGCACCTTCATAATATTTGCCGAGGCAACGGTCACTATGCCGATAACAGCCGAGACAACAATTGAAATCAAAACAAGCCACCATTTTATTTTAAGCGAATAAATAATGGAGCAGATATAGAAAATATGTCCTACAAGGAAAAAGAGAAATCCGCCCTTGAGATAGACCTTTTCCTGGGCTTTATAGATACCTTTAAGGTCAAGAAGTATATCTCCTACCAGTCCCAGTGCTCCGCCCATGATAATCAATGAGCCGTATGTATAAGCCTCGCTGTGATTAATTAATGCGAATACTGCTGTCAGCAGGTAACAGAGGCTTGAGACAGATTTGAACAAAAGATTCTTAACACTGTATCCCTTGCTTCTCTGTATGCAAAAGACAAGAGACACCACAACACCGACTGCAAGAACGATATAATAGAACATATTATTCTTCTCCTCTTTGGGCAAGTTTTTTGAATTGTTTTTGTTTTCTTAAGTATATCACAACAAGGGGTATATCTGCAAGTAGCCATGCAACAGGCCCGGCATAACATACCGCGTTGAAGCCTATATACGGGGTCAAGATGAGCGCCACGGCAATCCTGCCGAACAATTCCCCTGCTCCGGCAATTGCATTTGAATATGTAAAACCCAGCCCCTGAAGCGTATTTCTGAACACAAACAATACGGCTACCAGGCTATAGCACTGGGCTATGGCTGACAAATAATGCCTTGCTGCAAACATGATTTCATCATTATAATCCGTCATAAACAGGGTTACCACCGACGGACCGGCCAAAACCAATATAATGCTGCAAATTACGGAAACGCAAATATCCAGAACAAGGATTTTTCTTACGCTCTTTATGATTCGGTCGTAATTGCCGGCGCCGTAATTCTGGGATACGAAAGTCATCGTGCCTACTCCAAGACCGGACATCGGAATATTCAGCACCTGCTCCACTCTGCCGGCAGCTGTAAAACCTGCAATCACATTTGAGCCGAAACCGTTTACCGCTGTCTGTAAAATCATGGACCCAATTGACGTAATTGTGAACTGAAGTGAAATAGGAATACCCAGCTTAAGCTGTTTGCCGGCAACTTTGAAATCAAGCTTTAAATCTCTTAAATTTATGGATAATTCTTTATTGAATTTCAGTATGTAAAGTCCCGCGAGAACAGCGGCGACAAGCTGAGAAAGGGCAGTCGCCCATGCCGCGCCCTCAACGCCCCAGCCAAAACCGCCCACAAACAGCAGATCAAGTACAACATTTACAATGACGCTTGCAATCAGAAAGTACAGCGGCTTTTTGCTCTCTCCCACAGCACGGGAGAGGGCGTTAAAATTGTTCAGCGCCATCTGAATCGGCACAGCGTAATAAAGAATATTTACATAAGACGCTGACATATCTATAATGTTCTCCGGCGTATCAATGAGCCTTAACAGCGGCGTTGACAGAAAATGCGCAAGGATCACGATGATGACGCCAATTAATAAAGCAAGGGAAATGCTGTTGGCGGCATACTTATTCATTTTCATTTTATTCCCGGCGCCGAAATTCTGTGCAACAGGAATCGTAAATCCGGAGGGCAGCCCCAATGCCGTACCTATGATAAAGCTGTTTATTGAACCTACATTTCCCACGGCGGCAAGGGCATCAGTACCCACATATCTTCCCACGATAATATTATCCACCAGACTGTAGCAGTACTGAAGCAGGGAACTGCCCATAATCGGTATGGAAAACGCGATGATGCCTGAAACCGGCTTGCAGGTCAGGAGATTATTATTTTTCATTAAATTTAATTCCTTGGACGTTTTTTTATACAATATCACGATTGACAAGTGTAGTCAATGAAATACGGAATAAATTACAATTATAATTCTAAAACGTAAAGCTTCGCTTTAAAAGCTGCGCTGTTGTCAAGCTTCGCGTACTCGCAGTAATGGTGGAACGTGAGACCGCATTTTTCCATGACTCTGCCGGAGGCGGGATTCTCAACGGCGTGGTACGCGCAAATCCTGTTTACACCAAGTTCGTTATGGACATATTCAATGATCGCTTTCATAGCCTCCGTTGTATAGCCGTGGTTCCAGCAGTCATATCGGATATTGTAACCAAAACCCCAGTAACCGTCCATAAACTTATCCGCGCCAATCGAACCGCTGCCGATGAGCTTGCCTGTTTCTTTCACAACAAATCCCCATTCATATTCTGACCTTTCCTCTTTCAGCGATTCCAGCCATGCTTTAGCGATATTTATATCATCATAGCCAGTGTAAGACATGAAGCGACTTACACGCTCATCCCTTGCCCATTCCAGCACTGCGGGTGCGTCGGCGACGGTCATCGGTCTGAGAATCAGCCTTTCTGTTTCTATAATCGGCTCCTTGGGTTTTATGATCTGTATCATTTTTATCTCCTCATTTCCAGTAGTTTTTGCATTTCTTCCAATGTGTTTTGATGATGCTCCAGTATAGGCCAGGCGTTAATGCCGTCGCCGGATTTTCTCGGTATAATATGTATGTGAAAATGACCGACGGACTGCCCAGCGCTGTTTCCGGCGGCAAGCAGAAGATTGACACCGTCATATCCGCAGTGATTTACAATGTGCTCCGACACCTTTTTAACTGTATTCATAAGCGCATGTAAAGTATCAGCGTCACAATCCAGAATGCTGGCGCAGTGCTTTTTAGGCACGGCAAGCATATGACCGTCAACATCCTCAGCCACATCTAAGAATACAAGTGTTTCCCTGTCCTCGTATATTTTATAACAAGGGATATTTCCGTTATTTATTTCGCAGAATAAACAATGATTCATCATAATCATCTCCCGAATATATATTTGTTAATTTTTTCCATATCCATTTCATCAGTCTCAAAATAAAGATAATGACTGTTTTTCAGAGTTAAAGAATAATTGTATATTTGCCCTGCATATTCTCTTATAATCTTTTCTCTAAGGTCTGCCATCCAAGATTTTGTCATAATTGCTTTAACAATATCATCTGCTGACTTTGTTCTGCCGAGACAGATTATTTTACTGTCCGGAAATTTCTTTTGAAATTCATTCGGTGTAAAATGACATCCCTCAATAAGCAGAGTATGATTTGGAAAATCGCTAAAAAAGTTAACGGCATACTGATGAACAAATTCCAGAAAACTGTCTCTGTTCATATCCGGCTGAATACATACTGCTCCGGAATAAAGCTTAAAATCAGTAAATACGGACCTTACTGTTTTTGACAAGGCGTCCAAACTCAACACAGAAATATTGTCGTTAATCAACTTATCAGCCAGAGTTGTTTTTCCGCACCTCGGTGCGCCGGTGATATAAATAACAGTTCCCACATTATGACTCCTTTCTGAAAATATCGAGCATATGAATGGAAAAGCCGACTAAATCCTCCCTCTCGCATATTGCAGATAAAAATTTCATATACTCCTCAAATTCCCGTTTATTCAGTTTGTTGAGTTTATTGCTGTACAGGTAGGACAGCATATCCACGCCCACAAAATGCAGACGAGTAACCGGATAATTCTTCATCAGATGATCAATATCGGGCTTTCTGTATAATTCAAAAACCATATTGGGACTGGATACGGCGTGATACGTTTCGTCTATCAAACCACTGTCCAGGTAACTGAGAATCTTCTTTTTATAAAACATCTTATACATCACCGTATCATTATTGCAGTATGAGGCAAAAATGATTCCCTTTTTCTTTGCAACTCGGATTGCCTCGCTTATCGCCCTGTGCTTATCCGCATCGTGAAACAAATGGTACATAGGACCGAGAAGCAGGACGATATCGTACGTATCGTTTTCTAAGAAGTCAAGGTCGCAGGCATTCCCCTCGTAGATATGTATGTTATGGGATGGTTTAACCTTTCCTTTCATGATTTTAATATTATGCGGTACAAGCTCCACGGCGTCAATAGCATATCCCTTGTCTGCCAGAGCTAAAGAATATCTGCCGGTGCCGGCGCCTATTTCAAGAATCCGGGATTCGGACGTCAGATATTTTTCAATATATCGCATGGTTGTAAGGTATTCGGGCATACGATTCTTTCTCAGCAGTCTGCCGTCCTCATCATACTTATTGTAATAATCTATAACAAAATTTTCCATTTTAAATCACCCTTTTTTCATAATTTATGATCGTCATTCGTCTGTTGATTTTATTTTCTTCGCCGGTTGGGAGGTAACCGAGCTTTTCATATACATGGCAGTTTTTCTTTTCCTGCTTTATCGTATCAAGCCGCCAGATATTGTAATCGGGATATAAGCCCTCGGCGGCAAGTATAGCCTGCTGAGCGACACCTTGATTTCTGTACGGTCGCAGTACAAAGATATTGGCAAGATAAGCGATACCCTCTTTCTTGCCTATCCAAATCTCACCGGCTATTCTGTTGTTCAAAATTATCCAATACATATCAACACGATTTGATTTGGCACAAAAACTTTTATATGTGTTTAAAACAGGACTGATCCTGTCAAAGTATTTGAAAAAAATATCTAAGAATCCCCTTTTCTGCATAAGCCAGGCAGATTTCCATTCGCTTTTCTTAATTCTTTTTAATTCAATATCCATAAAATCCTCCACAAAAAAATAAACGCTGACAAACATAGACGTTCATCAGCGTTTAAAAAGATTCAGATAGTATAATAAAATTAATTTATCCGTTTCAAAACCCGATGAACATACGCCGAATAAGCCCACGCATAAGATGCGGGAGCCGGCTGTTTTGCATAAAGTTTTGAAACGGAATAAAACATAATCGTACCTCTCTGTTACTTATCAAAATAACACAGAAATATCCTATTGTCAAGAAAAATTGTTATCTTTTATCCAATGACTGGTCAAACATCCATTGGATATACGGTTCTTTCATATAGAAATGCCCTGCCATTCTATGACCGTATTTATCCCAGCGTGTATATTTCAAATTTGGATTCACATCCTTTAATTCATTATAAAGATAATCGTCAACGATAATGCTTACATTATTATCATTAGATGAATGCGCCATCCAGATCGGAAGGGTGTTATTCTCCTTTAGAAACGGAAGATATTTATTGACATGCAGTATTGTGCCCATAACAGGCATAGCCGCGGCAAAAAGCTCAGGATACATGGAAATACTGTACCATACGCAGCAACCGCCGAAGGAGGTACCGAAGCAATATCTCCGGTTGGGGTCAAAAGAGCAAATATCCAGAATATTTCCGATAAGCTCAACGCAGTTTTTAATATAGACCTCTGTATTTTCAACAAGAAAATTTGCGGCGTTGAAAGACTGCGGAATCAAAATATTGCAGTCCGGAAATTTCTTGCCGAAATTGACATTGAAGAATTCAAAAAGCTGTTTATAATTATCATGACCGAGACTGCCCGCACCGTGATAATATACAAGAAGCGGAGCGTTACTGCTTTTAGCCTTTTTTAGTCTGAAAGGAATAACATAATCGTTATCTGCATTCTTAAATATGTACTTATCAAAGCCTAAGACAGATTTTGACATAAAGTTAATTTGAGACAAATGACTGTCATCAAGATATTTTTTCCAAGAGTTCTTATCTTTTCTTGTTTTTTCAGCCATTTTCAGACGGTAGTTCCAAAGGCGTTTATTCAAATTCTTCGGGCACTTTTCACCTTTTAAAACAGCGCCGTCGGGTTTAAATTCATAGATATATCCATCTTCACCGATATAATAGAGCGATACACCCAGATCAAAGCACCAGTCATCATTCGTCACACTAAGGTATTCCTCAGACTGACTTTCATCGAAACATAGCTTAAATACTTCGTTGTTGCTGTCCCTTTTCACGATGTATTTCTGTATAAGATCGGAATTCACCTCAAAAATGCTCGTATAATCATAATATTTCATATCGTTGCTCCAAAACCGCTGTGGTTATTACAATAATCCTTTTCATATTGAGTCGTTGATTCCTCTGCTCATGGCATTGAGTATGCGGTTACGGTTATCACAACGGATTTCCCAGCAGAACACACCGCCAAGGCTGTTTTGATTGGCCCAGCGTGCTTTTCTTTCCACATCCTCCACTGTATCAAAGCAATACATTTTACCATGATATTTTGAAAAGCTCTGACCCAAATAATGTGTTATCTTGCCCTGCGCCGCTTCATGAAATCCGACACTCTCAGAAAGCTTTTTAACATTTCTGCCGTAAAGAGGAACACCGATACAAACCTTATCCTTAGGTATTCCCAGCAATCTCCACATCGTTACAAAAATCTTTGACAAATAGATATTTGACTGCATAACTCCCAAATCATAAGTCATTACAAAAACATAGTCCACGATTTCGCCGATTCTTTTTATATCAAGGCCGAAATATCTGTTGGAACCCACGGCGATAGTCAGAAGCCTTTTATTCAGCGCACCTTTCAGTTCCTCTAACAGAAGCACAAAATCGGACTTGCAATGGTCACAGGAGTGAATACCGAGCACAGACTCACCGGGAAATTCCCAGTCAATATCGACACCGTCAAGCTCATAATCATCAATAATATCCATCAGTTCTCGAATGAATCTCTTTCTGCTCTGCGCCGACTGCGTTGCCATACAGAAGCCGTCAGCACCGGCACCGCCTACGGACAGCAGAACTTTTGTAGCTGTGCCCTGCCTCTCAATTTCAGACTTAATTTTATGGATTCCTCCGGCAACCTCATTCGTCACATAGGGCAGCCATTCTCCATTATTTTCACGTATAAGAGAAAAAGCAATGCATATATGAGTCAATTTTTTAAAATCAATTTGCTTTAAGCTTTCCTGAAAGCTTCTTTCCGGGGTATCTTCACACATAATGTAAGCAAGACACAGGCTTTTTTTCATAATTTTCCTCCGCAATTCAGTAAAATTTTTACCCTTTAATTCGAGTATAGCAACAATTGCAGAAAACGTCAAGAAAAAGCCCCTGACATAAAGTCAGAGGCTTTTATAAAATGTCGGCGAAACCTATTTTCCCGGGCAGCGACCCGCCAAGTATCTTCGGCACAAATGAGCTTAACTACCGTGTTCGGGATGGGAACGGGTGGACCCTCATTGTAATAAACACCGACTATGAACTG
>JAGHJI010000088.1 GCA_017886765.1 Eubacterium sp. | reverse complement strand
GGCTCTGCTTGTCTGCGCCGAGGCTATGAAAATGCTCGGCAGGGAGAACAGCGATATTCTCGGTATCACAATGCCCGGCTTCGGCACGACGGACAGAACGCACGACAACGCGGTTGAACTTATGAAGGCCCTTGGCGTTACCGCTGAGGAAATCAGTATAAAAGACGCCTGTTTCCAGCATCTGAAAGATATCGGTCACGATGAGCGCGTTAAGGATATTACCTATGAGAATACTCAGGCCAGAGAGCGTACGCAGATATTGTTTGATATGGCCAACAAGCACGGCAAACTGCTTGTGGGTACGGGTGATCTCAGTGAGCTTGCCATGGGCTGGTGCACCTATAACGGCGATCATATGTCGATGTACGGCGTAAACGCATCGGTGCCCAAGACCCTTGTGAGATACCTCGTTTCATATGTGGCGGATGTCAGCGATGAAAAAACGGCGTTGATTTTACGTGACATACTGGACACACCGGTTTCACCGGAGCTTCTTCCCCCTGATAAAAACGGGGAGATTGCCCAGAAAACGGAAGAAAATATAGGACCGTATGAGCTCCATGATTTCTTCCTTTACCACTTCATCCGCTTTGGTTTTGATAAGAAAAAGCTGTCTGTTTTAGCGCAAAAGGCTTTTGACGGTAAGTATGACCGTGAAGAGATTGAACGCTGGATTAAAGTATTTTTCAAACGGTTTTTTATCAGTCAGTTCAAGCGTTCCTGTGTTCCTGATTCGCCTAAGGTTGGTACGGTTTCACTCAGTCCCAGAGGCGACTGGAGGATGCCCAGCGACGCCTCGTTTAACGCATTTATTGATTAAGGAGTTTTATATATGAAAAAAGTTCTTTCTGTTTCCATGATCGTGGCATTGTTATTCGCGTTTTCCGCGTGCTCCTCTAAGGAGTACATAGATATACCCGTTACCGATGAAAACGGACAGGTTGTTACGGATGAGAACGGTGAGACCGTAACGCAGAGAGTTGAGGGAGAATCCACTTCGGCAAACGGCGGTGATGCAGAGGATGATTCTGATACTTCCACCGGCACGGCTGCGGCTCAGGATTCAGACGGCTCCGGTAATAGCAGCGGCGCGTCAAACAGAAATGTAAGTAACGCCAATTCTTCCGGTGGCAGTAATTCGTCCGGCAACAGCTCAAATTCCGGAAACGCTCAAAATACGACAGCCAAACAGACGACAACGGAAAAAACCACTACGGCTGCACCGAAAAGACGGGATATTGATGTGACCGTAGTTCTCCCATATTATAATAACCAAAAAACACAACTGACTGTATATTATAGGGTTGCCGGAGATAAAGAATATACCGAGCTTGAAACGAGAGAGGTTGAGCTTGACAGATACGGCAAAGAGGAAACCTTTGAAATCAAAAATGTCAAGGGCGTTGTGGCGGTCACCGTTGCGTTTGAAGGCATTACGATTACAAATAATGCAGAAAGAGTTGAGGCCAATGATACTTCCGTACGCATCGAGCCGGTGACCGGTATCGAAATTATGGACGGCGGTATGGAATAAAATGATTAAAATAATGAAGCAGTAAGAATTTTCTTGCTGCTTTTTTGTTTTTATCATTGAATTTAAAAATAATTAGTGCTATAATTAGCAAGGTTAGGTAGCTTTACCTATCTTATATTTAGTTTTATGCAATATTTTTATTAACTTTAGGAGGATCTTCCAATGGCAAGAAAAAAGAAAACCATGGACGGTAATACTGCCGCAGCGCATGTCAGCTATGCGTTTACGGAAGTTGCCGCAATTTATCCGATTACTCCTTCTTCAAACATGGCGGAGGAAACCGACGCCATGGCGGCAAGGGGAGTAAAGAACATTTTCGGTCAGACTGTAAAAGTTGCTGAAATGGAATCCGAAGCAGGCGCCGCCGGCGCTGTTCACGGCTCGCTTTCAGCCGGTGCGCTTACCACCACTTATACGGCTTCACAGGGCTTGCTCCTTATGATTCCAAATATGTATAAGATTGCCGGTGAGCTGATTCCGTCAGTCATTCATGTTTCAGCCCGCTGTGTTTCTACGCACGCGCTTAATATTTTCGGTGACCATTCCGACGTTATGGCTTGCCGTCAGACAGGTTACGCCATGCTCTGCTCCGCAAATGTGCAGGAGGTTATGGATCTGGGTGCCGTTGCGCATCTTTCAACACTTAAGAGCCGTGTGCCTTTCCTCCACTTCTTTGACGGTTTCCGTACTTCTCATGAGGTACAGAAGATTGAGATCTGGGATTATGACGATCTTAAGTCAATGGTGGATATGGAGGATGTTCAGGAATTCCGCGCCCGCGCGCTTAATCCTGAAAGACCTGTTCTGCGTGGTTCTGCCGAGAACAGCGACATCTTTTTCCAGCATCGTGAGGCTTGTAATAAATATTACAGCGATGCTGTTGCTACAACAGAAATGTATATGAACAAAATCAACGAGAAGTTGGGCACAGATTACAAGCTCTTTAACTACTACGGCGCTGAGGACGCTGAGAGAGTTATTGTCGCTATGGGTTCTGTCTGCGACACAATTAAGGAGACCGTTGATTACCTCAATGCCCGCGGCGAGAAGGTAGGTATGATCAAGGTTCACCTTTACAGACCTTTCTCCGTTAAGCATCTGCTTGACGTTCTGCCCGATTCCGTTAAGACAATTTCCGTTATCGACAGAACGAAGGAGCCGGGTTCACTGGGCGAGCCGCTTTATCTTGATGTTGTTGCCGCTCTCAAGGGCTCTAAATTTGAGAATGTTCCGGTATACGGCGGCCGTTACGGTCTGGGTTCAAAGGATACTCTGCCTGCGCATATCATCGCGGTTTACAACAATATGACTGCAGGCGAACCCAAGCAGAGATTTACCCTTTCCATTCACGATGATGTTACCAATCTTTCTCTTGACGTTACCGAAACGCCTGACACCACCCCGGTAGGTACAACCTCCTGTAAATTCTGGGGTCTCGGCTCAGACGGTACGGTAGGCGCAAATAAGGATTCTATCAAGATCATCGGCGATAACACCGATATGTACGCGCAGGGCTATTTCTTCTATGATTCCAAAAAGTCCGGCGGTATCACAGTATCCCACCTGCGTTTCGGTTCATCACCGATCACCTCAACTTATCTTATCAATAAGGCAAACTTTGTTGCCTGTCATAACCCTTCATACGTTACCAAGTATGATATGGTACAGGATATTGTTCCCGGCGGTACATTCCTTCTTAACTGTATTTGGACTCCGGAAGAGCTGGACAAGCAGCTGCCGGCTTCCATGAAGAGATACATTGCTGAAAACGATATTCAGTTCTATACGATCAACGGTATTAAGATTGCTGAAGAGGTAGGACTTCCCGGCAGGGCGTCAACAATCCTTCAGTCCGCGTTCTTTACCATTTCGAACATTCTTCCCGTTGACAAGGCGATCGAGCTTATGAAAGCCGCTGTTGTCAAGAAGTTCTCCAAGAAGGGCGAGGCCGTTGTAAACGCTAATTTCGCTGGTATTGAGAGAGGCTCAAAGGAACTCGTTAAGATTGACGTTCCTGAGTCTTGGAAAACTGCCCAGGATGAGCCTGTTGAGCTTCATGTTCCTACAGACCGTCCTGAAATGAAGAAGTTTGTCAAGGAAATCCTTGATCCTGTGGGCAGACTCCACGGCGATGACCTCCCCGTATCCACCTTCGTTGACTGCGCGGACGGCGTATATCCGCAGGGCTCCGCTGCCTTTGAAAAGAGAGGTATTGCCATTACGGTTCCGGAGTGGGACAGCACAAAGTGCGCACAGTGTAATCTCTGCTCCATGGTTTGTCCTCATGCCGTTATCCGTCCTGTCTGCCTGAACGCAGAGGAAGTGGCTAACGCTCCTGAAGGCACCAAGATGGTTAACCATAAGAGAGCGCCTTATCAGTTTGCAATTATCGTTTCAACGCTTGACTGTACGGGCTGCGGCTCCTGCGCAAATGTTTGTCCTACAAAGTCGCTGACCATGAAGCCAATCGCTTCTCAGCTTGACCAGCAGAAAGTATTTGACGCGCTTGTTGATATTGACGCTAAGCCGGAAGTGCTTGCTAATACAACCATCGGCGTTCAGTACAGAAAGCCGTACCTTGAATTCTCCGGCGCCTGCGCAGGCTGCGGTGAAACACCTTACGCTAAGCTTGCCACACAGCTTTACGGTGACAAGATGTATATCGCCAACGCAACAGGCTGTTCTTCCATCTGGGGCGGCTCTGCTCCGTCAACACCTTATACTGTTGACAAAAAGGGTCACGGCCCTGCATGGTCCAACTCCCTCTTTGAGGATAACGCGGAATTTGGTTACGGTATGATGCTTGCTCAGAAGCAGATTCGTGAAAGACTTGCGGCAGACGCTCAGGTTCTTCTTGATACACCGGTTGCCGAAAAGGCACAGGCTTGGCTTGATACTTATGATAATGCTGAAACAAATACGGAAGCTGCAGACGCTTTGATCGACGCACTTAAGAATACGTCCTTTGAGGGCGAGGCTGCCGACGCCGCCGCTGACTTCCTTAAGGACGCGGATTACGCCGCTAAGAAGTATACATTCATCTTCGGCGGTGACGGCTGGGCATATGATATCGGCTTCGGCGGTCTTGACCATGTAATCGCTTCCAACGAGGATGTAAATATCGTCGTATTTGATACAGAGGTTTACTCCAATACGGGTGGTCAGGCTTCAAAGGCTACGCCTACCGGCGCTGTTGCCAAATTCGCTGCGTCAGGTAAGGTCGTTAAGAAGAAGGACCTTGCCCAGATCGCAATGAGCTACGGATATGTATATGTTGCTCAGGTTGCTATGGGTGCCAATCCTGCGCAGTGCCTGAAGGCATTCCAGGAGGCAGCCGCATATAACGGACCTTCCATCATCATCTGCTATGCTCCGTGTATCAACCACGGTATCAAGATGCCGTTTAACCAGACAGAGCAGAAGAAGGCAGTAGCAGCAGGTTACTGGAATCTCTTCCGTTTCAATCCTGCGCTTACCGCTCAGGGCAAAAATCCGTTCTCACTGGACAGCAAGGCTCCGTCAGCCGACTATGTTGAGTTCATTGAGGGTGAAACAAGATATTCAGCCCTTAAGAGATCTTTCCCGGGCAAGGCGGAAGAGCTCTTTGCCATTGCGGCAGAGAACTCCATTGAAAAGTATAATAAGCTTGCAAAGCTTGTTGATTACTACGCACCCGACGCAAAATAAGAAATCAAATAAAAGCTCCGTACCATCCGGTACGGAGTTTTTATTTTACCTCCTCAGTTTGTACTGCGGAGGATTTTTTATGCTCATTTGATTTCTTGTTCAAGATCATTAAATAATTCACAGTCAAAAAAATCCTGAATCGTAATATCCAGACCGTCACAAATTTTTTTAATTGTGGATACAGTGGCGCTGTTGTTTCTTCCGCTTGTAATATTATTTAAGGTTGATTGCGTTATTCCGCTTATGGTTGCCAGTTTATTAACGGTCATATTATGTTCGTAGCATAGATTAATAATCCTTTTCTTTACAGCATCTCCGATTGTCATTTTATCAACTCCAATATCGTTATAGTTAAATAATAACTATATTGAGTTAACTATGTTACCTCAAATGAGTTGACAAATAAGTCGGATGATGATATAATTAACTCAAATGAGTTGAAAGGAGATATTAAAATGCTTAGCAAAACAGAACGGCAAATTTGCGGAACCTGCGAATACTGGACCGGTGCGAGAAATCCTGTATTTGATGCCAGGGGAATTCCCAAAATCGATATTTGCGATGATTTCGGTTTGTGTCAGAATCAGTTCAGTAGATTTGTTGATACATCACGCAAACGCGATTCCAAATGTGTCAGGTATTCAAAATGGACGGAAATTTTATAAATAGAGGAGAGTAAAATGGCTATTTTAGTTGGCATTATCATAGTGATTCTGACTGTAATCGGTACTTTAGCCGAATCTGTTGAGGCGGGTGCTCTTGTTGTGGGTGTCGCATTACTTATTGTTGTGCCCATTTGTATTGTTGCATATCTTATAAAAATGAGTAATGAATAATAGTTAATGCGGTTTATGAATTAACGCCCAAACAAAGGTGATTTTTATTATACTGGTAGCTATCGGTTTTACTGGTTCTATTGCCATTTCATTTGATTTCTTATATTATAATTTTAAGCGTTGCTGGGATGAATTTTGTTTTATTATGAGTTATGGAATGCAGGCCAAATCAGATTCTGATTTGGCCTGCATTTTATGTTTGCGGCTGTTTATCTTATATTCCCCATGTCATTTTTACTTCTGTTTCGTTGGTGTTTTTATCTGTTGCTTTATCCGTAATTTCAAAGCCCTGTTTTATATAAAAGCTTAACGCTTTTTTGTTTTTTTCATATACATTCAGCGTTAGGATGGCGTACTTTGCTTTTGCATATTCTATCAGCGCGGAACCTATGCCCTCTGACTGAAATGCACGGTCAACAAAAATGCCTTCTATATAATTTCCGTTTAGCCCAAGAAATCCGACGATGTCACCGCTCCTTTCGTAAACATAAACCTCCGCCTGCTTCAGGGCTTCTTTTACGTATTCCAAATTGCTGATCCAGTAAGATTTATCAATAAAGCTGTGGGCGCGGATATTTTCATTAAGCCATATTTCCGATACCGCGGAAATATCGTTATCCTTCATTTTCCGTATCATGGATTACACCTATTACCTCATTTAAATCGCTGCATTTTGCCAGAATAAAGTTGTCCGTTTCATCATCCCCCTGCCAGAGATCCGGTACCATAATGACTTGACATCCGGCACGGTGCGCAGAGAGCAGTCCGTTTTTTGAGTCCTCCACCGCATAACACGCCTTGGGCGGCAGACCCAGCAGTTCGGCGGCTTTTATGTAAATATCGGGCTCGGGTTTGGATTGCTCTACCTGATCGCCGCATACGATTACGTCAAAATAGTCCTTTATTTTTGTGTCGTTCAGATGATGCATCACGCTATTTGTGCTTGTGGAGGAGGCAAGGGCGATTTTATATTTTTTGCTTTTTAAATAATCAAGGATATCCGTTACGCCTTTTTTCATCGGCATGCCGTATTTTTCAAAATAATCATAAGAAAAATCCCTGCCGATTTTCTTGAACTTTTCGGCGTTGAAATCCTCGCCGAATTCCTTTTTCAATATTCCGATTGCCGTCTGCGCGTTTACGCCCAGCGTTTTCAATACCATGTATCCGGCGGGGCCGATCCCGAGTTTTTCGCCGGCATAGTCCCAGGCCTTCATACACAGACTTTCAGTGTCAAACAGTACACCGTCCATATCAAAAATAACTGCTTTCATCTGTTTTTCCTTTTCTCCTTAATTTTTGTGATTATCACCGAAACGATTTTGGAAATTCCCGTTCCTGCCAATATAAATATATATGAGCTTGCCAGGTGGATGAATCCGTAAAAGAGAGCAGTCTCCAGCGCCTCACTGCCCCAGTATATATAATTTGACGGTATAAACGCAATTGTCGCTATCCAAGGGTAAATGCTTTTATATTTGAATTTGATGTTTGTCATTCCGAACAGCAGGGAATTGATCTGTGTTATCAGAACAAGACCTATAACCAGTCCCATACCGTCAGAGGGCGTTGCGGCGATAGTGAAAAAGTAAATGGAAAAAATTTCAATAACTACAAATAAAATATAGATAACGATATTCAGCCTGCTGATTTTGTTTTTGCTTTCTGAGATCGTGTCAACGATGGTCTGCTCATATTTCTCTATTTGTTGTTCCTTTTCGATTTTTTCACCAATTAAGATTTCATTGACGGATACGTTCAGATTATTGGAAAGGGGAATTAAGAATGAAACATCCGGTATTCCTTTTCCTGTTTCCCAGCGTGACACGGCCTTGTCCGTGCAGCCCAGTTTCTGCGCAAGGTCTTTTTGGGTAAGATTACATTTTAATCTTTGCTTGCGGATAAAATCTCCGGTCTTTTTGCTGTCCATATTCCCACCTCCCTGCCTTTATTATACAGTAATGTCAATAAAAAGTCACCCTATGTATCGTAGAGTTGCAGTGATTTTTTCGAGAAAGAGTTTATGTTTTTTATGCATTTTTTGGTGGCTGAACGTATGTGGACAATATTTTGAATGTATGATATAATCGCAGTGAGGGATGAAATCATTTTAGTGGAATGCGGTGATGATATGAAAAATACAAAGACCTGCAAAATGATTTGCAAAATACTATATGCTGTATCGGTAATTTTGGCGGTAGCTTTTGTTGTCAGCATCATTGTTGACAGATATAATTATGATAATGTACTGACATCTGCGCCGTTTTATGCAGCAGTGCTGGCAAGAACGGTGGAATTCCTTTTGCCATGCGTAATAACACTTGCCGCCGCGGTTATAATGAATAAAAAATAAAAAACAACAGCTCACAGCATTAGCGAGTGAGCTGTTTTGCTTGGAGCGGATAACGGGAATCGAACCCGCCTCCTCAGCTTGGGAAGCTGATATTCTACCGATGAACTATATCCGCATATCACAGACTATGATATACCTATTTTCGCCTTTCGTCAAGAAAAAGAATGTTATCTGTTTTATTTTATTTTTTGGGCAGACTGAAGGCACGGGACTTCCCGTGCCTTTTGTATGTATATTATCCGTTAAGAATTGCAAAATTCTCTTTATTGCATTTATAAAGATTCTGAAATACCTTGAAGTTTTTATCGTAAACCGCCTTATGCGCCTTATTCGGATGATAAACGGTTTTTGCGGGAATGAGTTTTTTAACATCTTTCATGGTGGGGATTACGCCTGTTCCAACCGCGATACATGCCGCCGCGCCTACAGCGCCCACATTCTGCGGTGAGTCCACGACTTCAACATCTCTCTGAAGGATATCTGAAAGAATTTGGCAGGTGGTAGCGCCCAGCGCGCCTCCGCCGCAGAAACGAATGGATTTTGAAGTCTGTACCTTCTTTTCCTGTCTTTCCAGCATCCAGCGCATATGAAAGCATATGCCCTCAACAACGGAACGAATCAGCTCTGTCTTTCCCGTATCCAGACGGATGTTAAAGAACATACCGGCTGCGTTTGGATCCTCAAAAGGACAGCGGTTGCCGTGGAGCCACGGTGTAAAGATCACACCGTTGGAGCCTGCGGGTATGGTGTCAATGACCTCCTCCAGGTAATCGTACATATTGAATTCAATCTGCTCCAGACTGTCTGCCGCGTTGCCGTATCTTTTCAGGAATACGCCGATCTCATCAAGGGCAAGATGATCTTTGACCCAGCCGACGCATTTGTTGGAGGTCTCAAGTTCTCCGAAATAGTTGTATGAATCCGGGTCGGCGCCTACGATCGCCGCCATCATTGCGCCTGCGTCAACCGTCTGCTGGGCGCAGACTGTACCGACCCAGCCGGATGTGCCGGAATAGACATGTGTATCTCCGTTATCAACGGCTCCGGAGCCTACGCATATAAGCGACGCGTCTCCGCCGCCGCCGAAAACAGCGGTGCCGGGAGCGAGACCAAGCTCTTTCGCTGCCGATTCCGTTATCTCACCGACCTTTTCCGTGCTCTTTTTAATTGTCGGAAGATGCTCGATGTTTACGCCTACCATATCACAGATGGGTTTACACCAGCCCTCGTGACCTTTTCTTGTATCATAAAGCAGTGTGGCGAAAGCGGAGTCGTTGGTCATAACAAACTCACCGCTGGCGCGGCAGATAAGATATTCCTTGATATCAAGCCATTTATAGATTTTTTTAAAGGTTTCAGGCTCGTGAGCCTCGACCCACTTGTATTTCCAAATCGGATCTTTAACGGACGATGAAACGGCACCCGTATATTTTAAGTATTTGAGAAGCTTTGTCACTTCGGCGCCTGCAATTTGGAAGCCGTGTGCGATACCTTTTTTCAGTTCGTCCCTTGCTCTTTGATCCATATAAGTCATAGGACGGCGTATGCAGTTACCGTCCCTGTCAACGAGAACAAGCCCCTGCATTGCCGAGCAGAAGCTGATGCCCTCTATCTGCTCCTTTTTTACGCCCGGTGATTTTTCCAGAACAGCTTTTGTGGTTGAACACATTGCGTCCCACCATTCATCCGCATCCTGTTCCGCTCCGCCTTTAACGCCGGTCTCCTCATCGACGTAAAGATTGTAGCCCGCCGTTGACGAGGCAAGAATGTTCATCGTCTTGTCAATCTCAATCAGACAGGTCTTGATTCCGGTTGTTCCGATGTCGTAGGTGATAACGAATTTACTCATATTGTCCTCCTTAGATATAAGTCTATTTTTCATAAGTAAAAGCAGATTCAATAAACTTCAGAAGCTGTGTTATGACCTGCTCGTCATCCGATGCGTTGATGTCAATATTTGTGTATATCCTGAACTTTTCCCTGTAATAATCGCAGGTGTACGCGAACTGCAGGGAGGTGAGAAGATTGTCGAGGAATAGGGCGAAAAGCCTGGGGTCAAGGTCTGAGCGAACATCTCCGCTTGCCAGCGCGCGGCCGATGGATGTTATATAAATAGAACTGCGCCTGCTTTCGATTTCCTCGGCTATTGCGCGTATTCTGCCCAGCGAACCTTTTTCAGAACAGATTTCATTATACATTTTGATATAGTTTGAATGCTTTTTTGAGTGCATGCATATTGTGCGTATAAGTTTTTCCGCCTTGACAAGCAGTTTGTCATCGCTGATCATGATGTCATAAAGCGCCTTTTCCAGTATATCCATACCGTACTTCAGACAGGTGATAAACAGGTCTTCCTTAGTAGCGAAATACTTATACATAAGTCCGATGGATATGCCGACTTTTTTGGCAATAACATTTATATTCGCGTTTTCATATCCTTTTGAGGAAAATTCCTCAATACCTATTTCAAGAATTAAGTTTTTTCTTTCCTCATCGGCCCGTTCAAAAGCCTCTTTATGATATTTTTTTTCTATCATTTGACGAATTTTGTAACATTGCACAAAAAGCGTATTTTTAATTTGTACAATGTAAACAAATCCCCCTCGCTTTTCACGTATTTATTAAAGGTATACTAACATTATTTTTATATTTTTGCAACAAATATTACTAAATTTTTACCTTAAAGTATTTGACAAATCGTTAAAAAATGATATACTTAAAGTGTAAATTTAGTGAGTAGGCGCTCACACCTCTCTGGTGAGCAGTTACTCACGGCAAAAAATTCAAGGGGGTTCTATCCATGGATACAAGATTTGCGATTACTGAGTATCCTGATGCGGCGATTCTTACTGCTCAGTTGGATGCGCTCATCAAAAAACCAATTTATTCAATCAACCGTAACGCTCTTAAGAAGTATGTTGAAGAGTATTTCGACAAGAAATGCGCCAAATCAAAGGAAATGATCACCGAAGCAAAGCAGGTCATTCCGGGCGGCGTTCAGCACAATCTTGCTTTTAACTATCCTTTCCCGATTGTTATGACAAAGGCAAAGGGCAACAAGCTGTATGATATTGACGGTAATGAGTATTATGACTTTCTTCAGGCCGGCGGTCCTACCATTATCGGCTCTAACGACGATGTTGTAAAGGAAAAGGTAAAGGAGCTTCTTGATGACTGCGGTCCGTCAACCGGTCTTTTCCATCCTTATGAATATAAGCTCGCAAAGAAGATCTCTGACTGTGTTCCTTCCGTTGAAATGTTCCGTATGCTCGGTTCGGGTACAGAGGCATGTATGTGTGCCGTTCGTGTTGCCCGTCTTGCAACCGGTCATAAGAATATTATCAAAATGGGCGGCGCTTATCACGGCTGGTCAGATCAGCTGGCATGGGGCATGCGTGTTCCCGGTACGCTGAACCTTCAGTCACACGGTGTTCCGCTGTTTGTATTCAAACATACGCAGGAGTTCTTCCCCAATGACTTGAAGAGCCTTGAGAGAAAGCTTATTCTGAATAAATTCCGCGGCGGTACGGCTGCCGTATTCATTGAGCCGATCGGACCTGAATCAGCCACACGTCCGGTTGACAAGGATTTCCCGAAGGGCGTACAGGCGCTTTGCCGCAAGTACGGCGCTCTTCTGGTATGCGACGAGGTTGTATCCGGTTTCCGTATCGGACTTTCAGGTGCTCAGGGCTATTACGGAATTGACCCTGATATTACTATATTCGGTAAGATCATTGCCGGCGGTTATCCCGGTGCAGGCGGCATCGGCGGCCACAAAGAGGTTATGAAATATCTCGGCGCAGGTCTTGACAAGACTGAGGGAAAGAAGATTCATAAGGCAATGTGCGGCGGTACAATGGCTGCAACTCCGATTTCCTGTTGCGCGGGCTATACAGTTATCTGCGAGATCGAAAAGAGAAATGCCTGCCAGGTTGCAGGTCAGATGGCTGACAGACTTGTTAAGGGAATCAATGAATCCATCAAGAAATATGACCTTCCGTTTGTATGCTACAATATCGGTTCCGTATGCCACCTGCATACAGTTGCGACAATGCATTTCAAAGTTGACTGGAAGAGACCTTGGACCATTCCGCATGTACTTAAGGAGACAGGTATACGTCAGACTGAGATGCAGTATATGGGCGCTGCGTACATGGCTGAGGGTCTTGTTACGCTTGCAGGTTCACGTCTTTACACTTCAAGCGCTTATACTGAAGAAGATATTGACGAGTGTATCCGCAGATTTGACAAGGTACTTTCACAGTGCGAAAAGATTGACGTCGATTAATCTTAAATCATGCAGGGAGCGGATTTATCCGCTCCCTTTAACAGCATATGGTATAAGGAGAAAAATTTATGGCTTACGAAATTGAAGAAGCAAAAAGATTAGTTGTTGAGGCTGGCAAAAAACTTCTTGAAACAGGATTGATCGCCCGTACCTGGGGCAATGTTTCCGCAAGAATCAGTGAAACCCAGTTTGTTATTACGCCGTCGGGCCGTGCTTATGACACGCTTACTCCGGACGAAGTTGTTGTAGTTAATATTGACGACTGTTCCTATGAAGGGGATATCAAGCCGTCTTCAGAGAAGGGTATTCACGCGGATTCATACAAGCACCATCCTCTTGTTGATTTTGTTATCCACACGCATCAGAAGGCTGCCACAATCGTCAGCATTACAGGCATGGAGATCAGAAACGTGTATAATGAGTTCAGACCTGTTCTGGGTGATGTTGTGCCGGTTGCGGAATATGCAATGTCTACAACCAACCCTCTGCGCAAGAAGGTTGAGAGATGTATTATGATGAATCCCAGCAGCCGTGCGTTTCTGCTGAAGCATCACGGTACGCTCTGTATGGGCAACAGCTATGAGGAAGCATTTGAGGTTGCCGAAACACTTGAAAAATGCTGTGAAAAGGTTATCAAGGATAATTATCTGCGTCATTCGTGGGATAAGGTGTATTCCGAGGATGCCAAGAGAAATTATTTTCTTGACAAGAATCACTCGGGCAAAATGCCTCAAACCATTTGCGATCTTGGTTCATCTGTCAGAAACGGTCATATTTTCACGCTGACTTATGACGGAGGTAAAAAGGTTGACGTTGATATTGTAACGGGTCTTGCTGTTAACGGTATCGTTCCGAAATGCGCGAAGATTCACAGAGCCATATATCAGACCCAGAACTGCACCATGATTAATCATCTTACTGATCCGTATATTGTTGCCGTTTCCTGTCTGGGTGATACTATGTATCCGATGATCGACGATTTTGCACAGATCGTAGGTGTTGACGTTAAAAACTGCCCGTGGATCGACGGTGAAACAGACGAATGCGCCAAGGAAATTGCCGATAAATTAAGCGGCAGAAACGCTGTCCTTATTGAAGGCAACGGCGCTCTTACAACCGGTAATAACGAAGGGGATATGCAGGCGCTTAAGCTCATTATGGAAAAGGGCTGCGAGGCTGCTGTTGACGTTGATATATTTAACCGTCCCAACTATGTTCCGAGGGCGGAATGCCTGATTATGAGAACGGTTTATCTTGCGAAATATTCAAAGCAGATCAATAAATAATTTTAAGCGTTCATTCAGAGCGGCGGGTAAAAGGTACCCGCCGCTTTTTGTGTATTATCATTATGATAACGGCGCTTAAATACCGGCGGGATGATAAAAATAATTTTATCGAATTTATACATTTATTGTTAAAATACTTGACTTTTAGTTTTTTTTTGTATATAATCTTGCTCGGATATTAAAGAGGTAGCAAATACCCCCGAAAGCAATCGGAGGGAGGGAATTGAATGAGTCAGGTAAAAGTCAAGGAAAATGAATCTCTCGACAGCGCGCTCAGACGTTTTAAGCGCCAGACTTCCCGTGACGGTATTATCCAGGAAGTACGTAAAAGAGAGCACTACGAGAAGCCTTCAGTAGCTCGCAAAAAGAAGAGCGAAGCCGCTCGTAAGAGAAAGTATAAATAATCATACATATGGGAGTATCTCAAGGATACTCCCATATTTTTATTGACTTGCGGTATGATTTGGATTATTATTAACCTAAACAAGCAAGATGTTTTCGGAATTTATTAGGTGATTGTATGAAAAAGATACTTGTGTTAAACGGTCCCAATCTCAATATGACCGGTATCAGAAAAAAGAATGTATACGGTGGTGAAACGCTCAAGCAGATTAATGATGAGCTGAAGCTTTACGGAAAAGCCAACGGCGCCAAAGTATCGTTTTTTCAGTCCAATCACGAGGGCGATATTATCGACGTTATCCATGAGAGCAAGGATGAATTTGACGGCGTGGTCATAAATGCCGGAGCGTATACGCACTATTCATATGCCATACGCGACGCTATCGAGGCAGTACAGGAATTTACGCCTTTTGTGGAGGTCCATATGTCAGATATTCATAAGCGTGAGGATTTTCGCAAAATTTCCGTAATAACCGATGTGTGCGTAAAACAAATTTGCGGATACGGTAAAGACAGCTATAAAATGGGTATTGATTTATTGATGGAAATAATATAGAATATATAAGTAAATATATTACAAAAGATTTTAAAATCCTGGAGGTATAAAAATTATGGTAACAGCAGGCGATTTCAGAAACGGCGTTACATTTGAGGAGGACGGCAACGTATTGCAGGTCATTGAGTTCCAGCACGTTAAGCCGGGCAAGGGCGCCGCTTTTGTAAGGACCAAGACAAAGAATGTCATTACCGGAGCGGTTACTGAAAAAAGCTATAATCCGTCAGCAAAGTTCCCTACGGCGTTTATAGAGAGAAAGGAAATGGCATATTCATATAACGACGACGGACTCTACTATTTCATGGATAACGAGACCTTTGAAATGGTTCCCGTCGCAGAAGAGGACCTTTCTGATAATTTTAAATTCGTAAAGGAAAATGAAATTTGCCGTGTTCTTTCATACAAGGGTAAGGTTTTCGGCGTTGAGCCGCCGACATTCGTAACGCTTGAGGTTACGGAGACTGAGCCGGGACTCAAGGGCAATACAGCCACAAATACCCTTAAGCCCGCCAAGGTGGAAACAGGCGCTGAAATTCGAGTTCCGCTTTTCATTAATGAGGGCGATATGATCAGAATTGATACAAGAACCTGTGAATATATGGAAAGAGCATAATCTTAAATTTATTCTATTATATATAAGGAGTTATTACTATGGAAACAACTGAAAGCTTGGGCTATCTTAAGGGACTGCTTGACGGTCTTGATTTGGACGATAACAAAAAAGAGACAAAAGTGTTCAGAGCTATTGTAGACGTTCTTTCAAATCTTGCAGAGGATGTTGACGATATGACCGACGGTATGGAACTTCTTGCAAAGCAGATCGACGCTGTTGACGAGGATCTTGCCGAGGTGGAGGATTACCTCGCGGAAGAGGATTGTGATTGTGACTGCGATGATTGCTGTGACTGCGACGATGATGATCAGGAGTTTGAAGTGGAGTGCCCGTGCTGCGGTGAGGAGATTACCGTGGACGAGGATACCGTGCTTAACGGTTCCATTCCGTGCCCGAACTGCGGCGAAATGCTGGAGTTTGAGGTAGAGTATGAAGACGATGATAACGACGATAACAGCGATACTGAGGAGTAATTGATTTATTCCTAAAGATAATCCTTGGAAAGAAGGTATTATTATTAAAAGATTATTTGCTATTATTTTGTCAGCAGTTATGATTCTGACAGTTTTTACTGCCTGCTCCGGCGGCGAAACAGACAGTACGGAAGAATCTCAGACCCATGAAACGACTTCAGAGATTCCCACTGAGGAAGCAATGATAAAAGAGTCAGATGCTGTAAAATATATTGAAGAGTCATATACGCCTGAGGAACTCGGTCTGGATAATACGGATAGGGATTATTCCTTTATGGTCGCGTCCAGCGGCGTTGAAATCGAGGAAGAAAACTATATCAAGGTTGTTGCGAATGTTATAACAAAGAATGACGCCACGACCCAGGATGGTAAAGATACTTTTTCATTGGAGACCATAGGCGAGTATTATATATCTTATGACGGTGAAAAGGTGCTGAAAAAGGATATGGAATCCGGTGAGTATTCAGAGCTTGAAAACAGATATGAAGCTTACAAGGAAAAGGGCGAGACCACCCAGACGACGACTCAGGAATAAGTGATATAATAAGTATTTATTTATGAAAAAGGGTTGACAGACTGTCAGCCCTTTTGTTTTAATATAAATATATTGTTTTATAAACCGGAGGGGTTTTATGAGCGACAGCAATAAGGAAATCAGATATGTCGGCGTAAAGGAAAACCTTGCGTACGGCTTTGCCAACGCAGGTCAGGTATTCGGCTATAATCTGGTAGCCGGCGGTTACCTTTCTTTGTTTTTCACAAAGGTTTTCGGTATACCTGAGGAGGCAGTAGCCACAATGATCCTGGTGCTGGGCATTTGGGATACCATCAATGACCCGCTGATGGGCGGTATAATTGACCGAACAAGAACACGGTACGGTAAATTGAGGCCGTATCTTCTGATTGTTCCCATACCTCTGGCGATAGCCACGATTATGCTGTTCGCAGGGCCGGAGATACTGGCAGACGCCAAGACGACCACCGTCAAAATCGTTTATATGTACATATCCTATTTCATATGGGAATTTTTCTATACATTAGGCGATGTGCCTTTCTGGGGAATGAGCACGGCAATATCACCGTCTCCGGCGGACAGAACGAGAGCGATCTCCAGCGCAAGGTTTATCTCAAGCCTGCTGGGCGGTTTATCCACAACCGCTCTGGTTGTTATGATGGATTTGTCAAATAACGGCACATGGAGTCTGACGCTTTCACAGGACTTCCTGATTTTGGCAATCGTTGCCGCTGTTATGATACTGGGTCTCTTTTCCCTTGCCGGCAGAAAGACAAAAGAAAGAGTCGTTCAGTCCGTGAAAGAGCCTTCTGTTCTGGAAGGATTTAGGGTCATGTTCAAAAACAAGCCGCTCATGCTTATTATAATAGGCAATGTGATCGGCGCTTTGTCAGGGCTTGCGGGCGTGTTCCAGACGTATTATTATTCTGAAGTCTTGAATCTTAACTCAGCGGTACTATGGATAAGTCTTCCGGGTACGATTTTTGGATTTTTAACATATCTTCTGATACCGAAGGTTAAGAAAAAGCTGGATAACAGACAGATCGTAATGCTCAATCTGATCTGCCGTTTTGTTGTGGGTACGCTGGTGTTTCTTGCCGGTCTGAAGTTTTATAATACAAATATTGTTGTTATTTCCATTCTTTTAATGATACAAAACTTTATCTTCAGTTTCTTTAATACAATAAATATGGTTATACCAACAGAAATGATCGGCGATACCGTTGACTACATGGAGTGGAAAACAGGGGAGAGAAACGAAGGCGTTTCTTTCTCGGTACTTACCTTTGTGGGCAAACTGACCGGTTCTATATCCACCTCTCTCGGCACTGCGCTTTTACCTGTTATCGGGCTTACTTTTACCACAAATTCAGCGGGTGAGAGTGTGACAGTTAAGGGAGAGCATACGGATCTGCTTGTGTGGGCGCTTTATACCTGTATCCCGTATCTGCTGGGATTGCTGTCCATCATTCCTTATCTTTTCTATGACCTGACAGGCAAGAAGCTGGAAGGTATACGCGCGGATATGAAAGTCCGCCGTGAAAAACTCTCAAAAGAAGTATCGGGAGGCAGTACTGATGATGAATAATACCTGTCCGAAATGCGGCAAAAAGATCAGCCCGTTTTATATGAAAGAAAACTGCCCTTACTGCAATGTCAATCTTCTGTATTATAATATGGAGGATAATCTGAAGGCGGACGCGGCGCAGGCGCAGAAAGAAGTGGATGCCGTAAACAGATTTTTGGGTATTCTTAAAGCTTCTTCTATTGCCTCTCCGGTTCTGATTGTGAGACTCGTTCTGTTTTTCACGCCCCTTGCCTCCATGTGTCTGCCAATGTATAACGGCGTCAGTTTGATAAGTCTTATAATGGGTTTGATAAATTCAAGTGTGGAAATCGGCGACGTGCTGATGCCGCTTATCAGTATGGCACTTGTGGTGGTGCTTTCACTGGCTGTTATCCTATCCTCACTGTTCTCGGCTACGAAAACAGGCTTGTTGCGGAATATGATTTTCAGCGGAATAAATACTGTTGTTTTTGTGGTGCTGGGCGTTATAATCGGCGGCCTCGGCGCCGGCTGGTTTGTTACCCTTGCCATTTATATTCTGGAAATCATTATGCATATACTATGTAACAAGGCTATAAATAAAAATGTTGACTAAATGATTTTAACATGTTATTATATTTTCAATAATATAAAACATTGATTAGGCGAGTAATTGTTTGCCGCTGTTACAGAGAACTGCCGGTGGGTGCAAGGCAGTATATGCAGACAGTGAAAAACACCTATGAGTTCCCGGAAGAAAGCTTTTGAGCGATTAGACCCGGGCGTGTCGGAGCGTTAATCCTTTGAGTGAGCTGAATTTTTCTTCAGCTAATTTAGGTGGTACCACGGAAGCAGTCTTTCGTCCTATACGGACTTAAGACTGCTTTTTTACTTTGATATTATACTAAGGAGAATGTTATGGAATTTTCAACACTTTACAGGACAAAAACAATGGATATGTTTTCAGAGGCAGATATTGACAGTACGGTCAAGGTTGCCGGCTGGGTGGAAAATATCCGTGACCACGGCGGCGTATCCTTTATTGACTTGAGGGATATGTACGGTGTTATGCAGATCGTCATGCGTGATACATCCTTGCTTGACGGAATTTCCAAGGAGGACTGCCTTTCTATCGAGGGCATTGTGGAAAAAAGGGACGAGGATACCGTAAATCCAAAAATAGCTACCGGTACAATCGAGGTTGAGGCGAAGAAGGTTACAACGCTTGGTAAGGTCCGTCAGCCGCTACCTTTTGAAATTCAGACCTCAAAGGAGACAAGGGAGGACAAAAGGCTTCAGTACCGTTTCCTTGATTTGAGAAATCAGAAAGTCAAGGACAATATGATTTTCAGAAGCAAAGTGATATCCTATCTTAGGCAGGAAATGACGGATATGGGCTTTCTTGAAATTCAGACTCCGATACTCTGCGCGTCATCACCGGAGGGCGCCCGTGACTATGTAGTACCCAGCCGTGTTCATAAGGGTAAATTCTATGCGCTTCCTCAGGCGCCGCAGCAGTATAAGCAGCTGCTTATGGTTTCCGGCGTTGACAAGTATTTCCAGATCGCGCCGTGTTTTAGGGACGAGGATGCAAGGGCTGACCGTTCGCCCGGTGAATTTTATCAGCTCGATTTTGAAATGAGTTTTGCCACCCAGGAAGATGTGTTTAAGGTAGGAGAGGAAATCCTGACAAAAACCTTTAAAAAATTTGCTCCGCAGGGAAGCAAGGTGACGGAAGCTCCGTATCCTGTTATCAGTTACAAGGAGGCAATGCTTAAGTACGGTACCGATAAGCCGGATCTGAGAAATCCGCTTGAGATTATTGACGTGACCGATTTCTTCCAGCGTTGTACTTTTAAGCCATTCCACGGTCAGACCGTCAGAGCCATCAAGGTGCATGAGGAGATATCGAAGGGCAAGCACGAAAAACTGCTGAAATTCGCGCAGTCCATCGGCATGGGCGGTCTGGGTTATCTTCTGGTACAGGAGGATAAGTCTTATAAAGGCCCTATTGACAAGTTCATCCCGGAGGATATGAAGAAGGAGCTTGCGGATATTGCTTCGCTTGAGATCGGAGACACGATATTCTTTATTGCCGATACAGAGGAAAAAGCGGCGGACTATGCGGGACAGATCAGAACAAGACTTGCCGAGATGTTTGACCTCATTGAAAAGAACGCTTACCGCTTCTGCTTTATAAACGATTTCCCAATGTATGAATACAAGGAAGAGGAGAAGAAGATCGGCTTTACGCACAACCCGTTCTCCATGCCCCAGGGCGGACTGGAGGCTCTTGAAAATAAGGATCCGCTTGACGTGCTTGCGTATCAGTATGATATTGTATGCAATGGTGTAGAGCTTTCCTCCGGCGCGGTACGTAACCATGATATAGATATTATGAAAAAGGCGTTTGAGATTGCTGGGTATGACGAGGATGTTCTCAAGGAAAAATTCGGCGCGCTTTATACGGCTTTCCAGTTCGGAGCGCCGCCTCATGCCGGTATGGCGCCCGGTATTGACCGTATGATTATGCTGCTGAGAAATGAGGAGAATATCCGTGAGGTCATTCCGTTCCCCATGGACGGTAAAGCGCAGGATCTTATGTGCGGCGCGCCGAGCGAAATTACGGAGCAGCAGCTTAGAGAAGTGCATATTAAGATCAGAAAATAAAGATTTATCGTATGAAATATGTTAAGAATGTGATTTGCGCTCGCGCGCGGAATGTTACCATCTTTTGAGTCGCAAAAGACGGTAACCGAGAAAACGACCAAAGGGGAGGCGCAGGCTTATTCCCCTTTGGAAACCCCTTTTGTTTATGCGCCGCGCGCACGATGCGCACCGCGGCGCAGGGTGCGTTATATAAAATCCGATAAATGAATGGATTTTTTCGTTAGGTAAGGCTTTGATAAAATTTCGTCGACGGGAGCATACGTGCTGTATGTGACCGAGCGAAATTTTGCCAGTAACACAGCATAACGGAAAAAGACATCATTTAGCTAAATCATAATTTATATGACTACAATAGAGGTGTACAGTATGATCAGTAAAGACGAAGTATTGAAACTGGCTCATCTCGCCCGACTGGATTTTTCGGACGAGGAGCTTGAAAAGATAATGCAGGATATGGACGATATCATTGCCTTTGCAGACACGATAAACAATTCCGTTGAAGGCGACGCCGATAAAATCAGGAATGTATCGTCAACCGCCACGCCTGCCGAGGATTTCAGAGAGGATATTGTTAAGGAATCACTGCCTAATGAAAAAATCCTCTCCAATGTCAGCGGTTCAAAGGGCATGTTCTGCGTGAAGGGAGGCATATAAATGAGAGAAGTGATATCCACCCTGTCACAGATGCTTAAGAACAAAGATATATCTTCGGTAGAGCTGACGGAAAAATATATTTCGGCAATAGAAGCTGACAACAAAAAATATAACGCCTATGTGTCTGAAACCTTTGACAAAGCGATGGAACAGGCAAAATCCGCCGACGAGATGATTGCAAAAGGTGGCGCCACAGCCCTGACAGGCATACCGATGACCCTGAAAGACAATATCTGTTCCGACGGTGACTTAACCACCTGCGCCTCAAAAATTCTTGAAGGCTTCAGACCGTACTATGATTCCACAGTATGGACCAAGCTGAAAGCCCAGGGCGCTGTGATGCTTGGCAAAACGAATATGGATGAGTTTGCCATGGGCTCCACCAGCGAAACAAGCTGTTACGGCGCGCCTCTGAATCCCAGGAACGTAAATCACGTTACGGGTGGCTCTTCGGGCGGCGGCGCGTCGGCTGTTTGCGCAAATCTTGCGGCGTACGCGCTCGGCTCCGATACAGGCGGCTCAGTCCGCCAGCCTGCTTCCTTCTGCGGAATCGTGGGTCTTAAGCCCACATACGGCGCCGTTTCACGTTACGGACTCATCGCCTATGGCTCGTCTCTTGACCAAATCGGTGTTCTTGCCAATTCCGTAAAAGATACCGCAACGGTGTTTGACGCAATTTCCGGCGTGGACGCAAACGACCAGACAAGCGTTGATTTCCATTTTGGCAATATCTCCGAAACCCTCGGTCACAAGGACATAAAAGGGCTTAAAATCGGTGTAGCCAAGGAATATTTTGAAGGTATCAATGATGAGATAAAAACGGCGATAGACGGCGCTGTCAAATTCTTTGAAGAGAACGGCGCCCGGATCATTGACATCAGTCTGCCGGTCTTGAAGCAGGCACTGCCCGTTTACTATATCATCGCCTGTGCCGAGGCTTCATCCAATCTGGGCAGATATGACGGCATACGCTACGGCTACCGGCCGGAGAGCTTCAATGATGTTGAGGAAATGATACTGAAAACCCGTACAGAAGGCTTTGGTGATGAGGTCAAGCGCAGAATCATGCTGGGTACCTATGTGCTGTCCTCAGGATATTATGACGCATATTATAAAAAAGCCTGTCTGCTCAGGGAAAATCTTATCGCGGATTTTGAGGAGATATTTACTGACTGTGATATTCTGATTGCTCCGACAGCTCCGAATACGGCGTTTCCTCTTCATTTCAGCGGCGCGTCGCCGGTTGACATGTATCTTTCGGACATTGCAACGGTGCCTATCAATATTACGGGCGTTCCGGCAATCAGTGTCCCTGTGAAAAATGACAGTAATGGACTTCCTATAGGTATGCAGCTTATAGGTAAAAAATTCAGTGAAAAAACGATTCTTGACGCAGCGTATTTTTATGAGAAAAATGCCGATATCGGTGTTGCGGACTTTAAAGGAGGTGTGGTGCTGTGAGCTATCAGTTGGTCTGCGGTATTGAAACACATATAGAGCTTGCCACGAAAACAAAGATTTTCTGCGGCTGCACCACGCAGTTCGGCGGGGAACCCAACACCCATTGCTGCCCTGTATGTACCGGTCAGCCCGGCGCACTGCCTGTTCTGAATAAAAAAGTTATCGAATACGCTGTGCGTGCCGGTCTTGCCGTACACTGTGATATCAATAATAACTCCCATATGGACAGGAAAAACTATGTTTATCCCGATCTGCCCAAGGCATATCAGATCTCACAGTTTGACGAGCCGGTTTGTGAAAACGGTTACGTTGAGCTGGATTCCGGTAAAAAAATCAGAATTGAGCGTATCCATATCGAGGAGGACGCCGGAAAGCTTGTCCACGACGGCGGCTATACCTATGTTGACTACAACCGCGGCGGCGTTCCGCTGATTGAAATCGTTTCAATGGCTGATATTTCCTCTGCCGAGGAGGCAAGGGAATACGCGGAAAAGCTCCAGCTCATTATGAGAAATGTGGGCGTGTCCGACTGTAAGATGCAGGAGGGCTCCATGCGCTGCGATGTCAACGTGTCGATCCATCAGCCCGGCGAGCCCTGGGGCACAAGAACGGAGATAAAAAATATCAACTCGCTTTCCAATATCGTGCGCGCCATTGAGCTGGAAACAGAGCGCCAGGAGGATATACTGGATTCAGGCGAAAAGGTTATCCAGTCCACAATGCGTTATGACGCGGGCAGCGATACGGTTTATGTCCTGCGTACTAAGGAAAACGCGGACGATTACCGTTATTTTCCTGAGCCGGATATTCTGAGGTTTTATATTTCACCTGAGATGGTGGAGGATATCCGAGCCTCTCTCCCCGAATTGCCTGACGCGAAGCTTAAGCGATATGTTCAGGATATGGGGCTTCCGGAAAATAACGCGAGGCTCATATATAAATACAGGAATGTTACAAAATTCTTTGATGACGCCGTAAATGCCGGAGCAAGTCCGAATAATGTTCTGAATATGATCATAGGAACGATTTACGCCACGCTCCAGACGGAGGAGGATAAGGAAAACTTTGAGATAAAAACCACCTCCGCTCAGCTGGCGGCTCTGGTCAAGCTGATTGACGAAAAGAAGATCAGGGCGAACAGGGCAAAGGAAGTTCTTTCAAAAATGCTGGAAAACGGCGCTGATGTCACAGAGTTTATCAAGGAAGAGGACCTTGCAGGTCTTTCCGATGACGACCTGAGAACGCTCTGCCAGGGTGCAATCGACGCGAATCCCAAAGCCGTTGAGGATATTAAAAACGGTAAGGATAAGGCAATCAACGTTATGTTCGGTTACGTTATGAAAAACTCCAGAGGTAAGGCGGACGTCAAAAAAGCCGAAGCGATTATCAGAGAATTGATCGGTTAATATAAGTAAAAAACATTGCGGTAAAATACCGCAATGTTTTTTTATACACCGAATGCATTACAGAAATCTTCCGGGGAGGTAAATTTGCCGTCATAATCCAAGCTGTCCCTGTAGGAATTCGGCATATCGACTTCCGTTAAATAATCAGAAATAAAATAGTTTTCGTAGTCATCGCCTTTAACAACTATAATTTGCTTATCCTCATCGTTGTCGGAGTATTCATCACCGTAATACTGCCCCTCAATCAGATACAGTCTGACTTCGTCATATGAAAGCATCTGTGCCCTGCCTATTTTCTGACAGTAGTAAATATCATTTTCGCCAAGACCGACGGTTTTCTGACAATCAAAGTAACTGTAGGTCGTGGCAAGAACAAAAACGGCTATACCGATGACTGTCAAAACAGAGTATATTTTTTTATCTTTTTTGCTAAGTTCCTTTTTTGTGCTCTTATTTTTAAGAGAAGAAAAATATTCTACCGGAAAAACTGATGCCAATATAAGACCGATTACTGAAATGATAAAAGCAATATTTACATCCAGGGATAATTCTCTAAGCAGAAAATAATTTTCTTCAAGCCTGTTTTCAGAATATATCCCCAGACCGATCTGCAGCGCCAGCGTAATGACAAAACCGCAAAGAAAAACAAGGGTGTATTTTCTTTCATCCTTTTTTGCTTCTTTTTTCTGCGCCTTAACTTCACGGACGAATGCAGCGTTTTGCATGATAAAGTTATTTTCAGTCAGGTGGTCATAAAATCTCTGCTCGTAAGGAAGCAGGGCGTCCTTTTTCATTTTCTTTGAATAAAATTTTCGGATTCCACGGATGTCATTGTTTGTTATAAAATCGGTAAAAGCTTCTTCTCCCAGCCGCAGAAAATATAGGTCAATATCGTGATTCTGCAGATATTTTTTTGGATTTTCGTTAATTTTGTCACGGGTTATCTTTTTTGACGCTATTTTCAGTCCGCGGTTAAAGGAATTTTCCAGCTTTTCTTTGAGGAGGGCGTCACTGTTAATGGCCGAAATGGTTTTTTCATTTCTGTTGACAAAATCAATGACGGTGTCAAAAGCCCGTCCGATTGCATCTTCATCATAAAGACAATGAAAGTCGTATGTAATAAAAACATCGTCATTCACTGCGTTGTGCACATCGTAAATTGAATAGGGAATTTTAGAAAAAGGAAAAATGAACTTTGTCAGAAGTGTTTTATCGGAATCATCATTTTCTATAAATGAAAAGCCTTCAAACAGACTGTCGCCGTATTTCATCAGCACGGTGAAATCCCTGTAGTTAAGGGTAATGTTCATTATTTCGTCTTCTTCGTTATAGTACACGCTGTGGTTTATGATATTTCGGTTTAAATAAATTATATCTCTGACTTTTTCCTCAACAAAATCAGAGCAGGGGATATCGCTCATATTCTCACCTCTTTGCTTCATTTTATCATATCGGCTGTGAAAAAACAATTGATTAAAGATATATTACATTTTCTAAGAATATGGTGAATTTATACAAAAATAGTTGTTGCTATGCTTTTGTTTTTATAGTATAATGTGTATTGGTAAAAATTTGAGAGGAGCGTTTTTATGAAACACCCGGAGATTATTAAAAAAATGAGCCTGGAGCAAAAGGCGGCTTTTGTATCGGGCTTTGATTACTGGCATCTGGAGGGAGCCCCTGAACTGGGACTGCCGCAAATTATGATTACGGACGGACCCCACGGCCTGCGTAAGCAGAATAAGGACAAGAAGGCGTCTGACGGTATAGGGCTCAGCAATTCGGTACCTGCGACCTGCTTCCCTCCCGCCGCGACTTCTTCCTGCTCATGGGACGAAGACCTGCTGAGACAGGAGGGTGAGGCCCTTGGCGAAGAGTGTTTGAAAGAACAGGTATCCACGATACTCGGCCCGGGAACGAACATCAAGCGTTCGCCTGTCTGCGGACGTAATTTTGAGTATTTCAGCGAGGACCCGTACCTTGCCGGCAAATGCTCGGCGAATCTGGTAAACGGTGTTCAGTCAAAGGGAATAGGCACATCGCTGAAGCATTTCGCCTGTAACTCTCAGGAGGCTTTCCGTATGGTCGTCAACGAGGTGATCGACGAGAGAGCGATGCGAGAGCTTTACCTCACTGCTTTTGAAATATGTGTAAAAGAGGCGCAGCCCTGGACGATTATGAATTCCTATAACCGTATCAACGGCGTTTACGCTTCTCAGAACGAGTGGCTGCAGGAAAAGGTACTGCGTGACGAATGGGGCTTTAAAGGACTTGTGGTTACCGACTGGGGCGCATCTGTAGACCGTATCCCCGGACTTAAGTACGGTACCGATCTGGAAATGCCATCATCAGGTACCCTCAATACGCAAAAGATCATCGCGGCGGTAAAGAGCGGAGAGCTTGACGAAACGATCCTTGACAAGAGGGTTGACAATGTAGTTGACCTCATCGTTAAGTCCAAGCCGGCTCTTGAGAAAAAGCATACATACGACATTGAGGCGCATCACAAACTGGCTCAGAAGGTGGCAGAAGGCTCCATGGTCCTGCTTAAAAACGACAACTCCCTTCTTCCGCTTAAGAAGGGACAGAAGGTCGCCGTTATCGGAGAGATGGCAAAGGCTCCTCGTTTCCAGGGCGCAGGCTCCTCTGTTATCAATCCAACCAAGCTTGACAACGCCTATGACGAGCTTAAAAAGCTCGGTGTGGATATGACTTATGCGCAGGGTTATGAAAAGAGCAAGGATGAAATCAATAATACATTCGTTGACGAGGCTGTCAGAGCGGCTAAAAACGCGGATGTCGCAGTTGTGTTTGCCGGACTTACCGAGGAATTTGAAGGCGAGGGCTATGACAGAGAGACGATTGAAATGCCAAAAAGCCATAACAATCTTATCTCTAAGATCGCAAAAGCAAACCCGAACACAGTAGTTGTTCTTGCCGGCGGATCAGTCGTTCATATGCCTTGGGTAAACGAGGTAAAGGCGCTGCTCAATTCAGGTCTTGGCGGTCAGGCAGGAGGCGCTGCTGTTGCCAACATTCTGACCGGCGCTGTTAACCCGTCAGGCAAAACCTCTGAAACTTATCCGCTGAACTTCAGCGATAATCCCACATACGGCAATTATCCCGGCGGACCTGTAACCAGCGAGCATAGAGAATCCGTTTATATCGGCTACCGCTATTATGACAAGGCGGAGAAGGAAGTGCTTTTCCCCTTTGGTTACGGCCTTTCCTACACCACTTTCGCGTACAGCGATATTCAGCTTTCGTCTGACAATATCAAGGATACAGATACAGTAACGGTCTCCTTTAAGATAAAAAACACAGGTGATGTTGACGGCGCGGAGATCGCGCAGATTTACGTTGCCGACAAGGAGTCCACCATCTACCGTCCTGTTAAAGAACTCAGAGCCTTTAAGAAAGTCTTTCTTAAAGCAGGTGAGGAAAAAGAGGTTCGTATGGAGCTGTCAAAGAGAGCTTTTGCGTTTTATAATGTGGAGCTTGGCGACTGGATGGTTGAAACAGGCGAGTTTGATATACTCGTCGGCGCCTCCAGCCGTGATATCAGACTGACAGCCACCATGACGGTTACGTCAACTGTTGACGCCAAAATACCGGATTACAGAGAGTCAGCCCCGGCGTATTACACCGCTGACCTGGAGGGAATGAAGGGCGCGCAGTTTGAGGCTGTTTACGGTCAGAAACTGCCGAATCCGAATCCCGATACCTCAAAGAAAATTGACATTTACTGCTGTCTTAACGATGCCCGCCATACCAAATGGGGCGGAAAGATCTGCAGACTGATTGAAGGTATAATGTCTAAAATGGGATCGGATGCCAACGGCGACGGAAAAATGCTTGCGGCAATGGCAACGCAGATTCCTATCCGTAACTTTATTGCTATGAGTATGGGCGTGTTCTCGCCCGAAATGGCGGATGGCCTTTTGATGATGCTCAATGACGACCAGTCCAGCTTTGTAGGCTTCAGCAAAATCTTTTGGAGAATCGGCGGCGCGCTTACAAGACTTCCCGCGCTTCTCAAATCCATTTAAAATATAAAACAAAACAACCGGTTCACTTCAGAATGAGCCGGTTGTTTTATTCTGTTTTATAGTTTTGCAGGGCGTACGTAATCAGCAGGTTGATAATTTCGTTTTTGGAACGGTTCGTTTTGGCGGAGATCTCTTCCAGCGCGGAAAAGGTCTCTTTATTCATTCTTATGGAAAAGACTTTATAACTGTCCTCACCCTGCAGATGCTTTTTTGTGATAATGAGTTTGTTGTCCATATTGCATATTCTCCGTATCCATGGCGCCGTATAATAAAAAATGCGCAGCCGAAGCTGCGCCAAAAACACAATGCTCCGATTGTCGCCAAACAAAGTTAATCACATCTTAAAACAAAGCACGTGAAAAAAGTGAACTGCCCCAGATTGTGCAGACAGTACAAAAAAACGACTTGATGTAAATATTAAAATTAGGCAACAAACTGATTTCGTTTTTCAAGCGGAGTCAGTTTTGTTTTAGTTTGAATACGGTAATTGTT
>JAGHJI010000087.1 GCA_017886765.1 Eubacterium sp. | reverse complement strand
GGCACCCAGGAATGCTCCATCGTACCGCTGGCAGGGACGCCGTACAGCTTATCCGTCAGCGTACAGGCGGTTCCTTTGCATCCGCCTATATACGCCGCCCTTGCTCCGATAACCGCCCCGTCTGCGCCCTGCGCGCGGCGAGAGCCGAATTCCAGCACCGCTCTTCCGTTAGCGGCGCGGACGATTCTGTTGGCTTTGGTGGCGATAAGGGACTGATGATTGACTGCCAGCAAAAGATACGTTTCAATCAGCTGCGCCTCAATAACCGGCGCTTTCACAGTTATAATAGGTTCGTTTGGAAAAACAGGCGTACCCTCCGGCACGGCGTAAATATCTCCGCTGAAATGAAAACTGCGCAGATAGTTTAAAAAGTCCTCGTCAAATATCTTCTTTGCGCGCAGGTATGCGATATCTTCTTCAGAAAAATGAAGATCATTTATATAGTCCACAACCTGCTCCAGTCCTGCCGCAACGGCAAAGCCGCCTCCGTCGGGAACAGAGCGGAAAAACACGTCAAAATACGCAGTTTTATTATACATTCCCTTTTTAAAATATCCGTTGCTCATTGTAAGCTCATAAAAGTCACAGAGCATTGAAAGGTTACGTTCGTTCATGATTTTATCCTCCCTTGCTTAATGTCAATTTGCAGGCTTTGCATAACCTTTAAGGCCGCCTCGTTCAAAGCATCGTCATTTGACGCGACGCAATCGGCGTCAACGCAGATATCCGTTTCCGGCTGTGCCGTTTTCGCAAGAACGGCATTGGAAATCACGCATATATTTGTAACGACTCCTACAAGCTCAATGGCGGAATACGGATTTTCCTTCAGGTATCTGTAAAGGTCATCGGAGCCGAAAGTGGTCTTATAAAAGCATTTGTCATAAAAGGTAAAACATTCCGCCGTCTCACCGTAAAGCTTGTGTCCCTCGGTTTCCCTAACACAATGCCGGACGGGAAGATAGCGACCCTCCCGTGTGCTGAGATAATTCTCACTGTGCGTATCAAAGGTAAACAGAACATCATCGCCGTTTCTGTGATATGCATTTATCTTTTGGGAAATTCTTTTATCGAGTTCCTGCGCTTTTTTGAATCCCAAAGAACCGCAGACAAAATCATTCTGATAATCCACCACAATCAAACATTTTTTCATGCCACAGCCTCCCGCAATGCCATAACATTATAATATATATTATAAATACAAAAGGACAAATTTACAACAAATATTTCGCACAGCAAAAGGAAAACTCCCGAAAGCGCTTAGTTACGCTGTTTTCGGGAGTTTTTTGGCGCAGGGCAAGGGATTCGAACCCTCGAATACTCGTTGAAGCATTACACGATTTCCAATCGTGCTCCTTCGGCCAGCTCGGACAACCCTGCGTATTGCGTTTGCTATTATACATTACAAACGCGCAAAATGCAAGCATTTTATGAAATTTAAATAAAGTAAATACAAAATTAATCAAGAACCTGATAATAAGGAGAAAAATGATTCAGCTTTTCCTCAAACTTATCCTTTGGCTGCTCCTTCGGCACTTCAATCGGATATTTACCCGTAAAACAGCCGTTGCAGAAACCGCAGTGCGATTTTTCCGCAAGGTGATTGGTAGCTTCGACAGAAAGGTAACCGAGACTGTCCACACCAATCTTGTTGGCTATCTCCTCAACGGTATCAAACTGACAGGCGATTAGGTTTTCCTGAGAATCTACGTCCGTACCGAAAAAGCAAGGATATTTAAACGGCGGAGAGGATACGCGCATGTGCACCTCTTTTGCTCCCGCCTCACGCAGCAGTCCCACGATTCTGGCACAGGTGGTGCCGCGGACAATGGAATCATCAATCATGATGACCCTTTTTCCCGCTATATTTTCCTTAATAACATTTAGTTTTATCCTTACCGCGTCCTCACGCTGATCCTGAGACGGCTGAATAAAGCTCCTGCCGATATAACGGTTCTTTATGAAACCTATACCATAAGGGATTTTACTTTCATAAGCGTAACCCAACGCGGCATCGAGTCCGGAATCGGGAACGCCTATGACAATGTCAGCGTCAACAGGGTGTTCCTTGGCAAGGAAAGCCCCTGCCCTCATCCTTGCGTGCTGGACCGACGAGCCCTCTATAACCGAATCGGTACGGGCAAAATAGATATATTCAAACACACAGATGCTGCCCTTTCCGGCGCAATGGGTCTCAATAGATTTTACGCCCTCCGGTCCTATAACGACGATCTCTCCCGGTTTTACATCCCGGATAAATTCAGCTCCTACCGTATCCAGAGCGCAGGATTCGGACGCGACAACATAGGCGCCGTCCTTTGTTTTTCCCATACAAAGCGGTCTGAAGCCGTTTGGGTCACGGAAAGCGATTAGCTTTGTGGCGGTCATGACTACGCAGGAATATGCCCCCTTTAGGGAATGCATGACCTTTTCAATGGCTTCCTCTGTGCTTTTGCTTGTAAGACGCTGAGAAACAATGGAATAAGCTATGGACTCCGTGTCGGAGGTACCGTGGAAAATGCCTCCCTTAAGCTCAAACTGACGTCTGAGTTCCGGGGCATTTACCAAGTTGCCGTTATGGGCAACGGCCAGATTACCCTTAATATGACGGATGACAAGGGGCTGGATATTATTGACATTCTTGCCGCCGGTGGTGGAATATCTGACATGACCTATCGCCATATTCCCCATACCGAGTCTGTCCATATGCTCCCTGGAAAAGACATCCGGTACCAGCCCATCCCCGCGGTGATGCCTGAACACACCATCGTCATTTACGGCAATACCGCAGCTTTCCTGCCCTCTGTGCTGCAGCGCATAAAGAGCAAGATAAGCCGATCTGGCAACATAGGTGGTTTTATTTTCAAAAATGCCGAAAACTCCGCATTCCTCATGAAGATGATTAAACATAGACGCTCCTGTTAATTTGGTGTATATAAATTTGCGTATGGTCTTGAAGTCGCCGGAATCAATTTTTTAAACGGCTTTTTCATGATTTTATCATAGCTTTCATCAAAATACTTACAGTATTTTTTCACATAGGATACAAGTTCTTTTTTATCTTCATCGTTCAGATTGGTGACCTTGATATTTTCGCTGAGGTTTTCCTTGGGAAAATTCCCGCGTACAAAAATCTTTCCGCCGTGCATACCGGAGGCGCAGTGGGTGCCGAAAAGCTTTTCACCTCTCTTGAGGTCAAGACCCAAAAGGACGATCGTTCCCCCCGCCATATATTCGCCGAGAAAGGAACCGGCGTTTTTACCGATAACAAGCACCGGCTTCATCTGACGGAATTCCTTCATATGAATGCCGCCGCGGCAGGCCACATTGTCACGGATATAGATCTGACCGTCACGCATACCGTAGCCCATTGCGTCGCCCGAATGACCATGAACGATAATTTCACCGCCGTTCATGGTGTTTCCCACGGCCTCCTGGCAGTTACCGTACACAACGACTTTACCGCCGTTGAGATAACACGCCATATCGTTGCCGGGTGTACCGTATACCTCAATGGTCTTGCCTTCGTCAAGAGCGCATCCGATATAACGCTGTCCGTTGACATCCTTAACAGTCACCTTATTGCGTGTTTCAAGCTCTTTTTTTATTTGAGCGTTTACCTGCTCATAGCGGGTAAGTCCTGCTTCAATCGTCATATCTGAACGCCCCCTCTCAGCTTGGTTATTCTCGTTTCTTTGTCAAACATAAAGATCGACGGATCATCCATTATATCGCCCTGGAGTGTGTCAAGGGAAATTTGATTTGAAATCAGATTTGTATAAAGACCCGCATTGACACTCGAATTAATAAGAACATATCCAACCAGCTTATCGCCTTCAAAAACAAGACGTTTATAGGAATCGCCGTGCTGGGTGATTTTATCGCTGTACTGCTCTCCCTGCGCGTTGATTAGACCGCAGGTGCAGATCCTCAGTCCGAAAAAGTCAATGGCGTTTACCGAATACGTACCGCCTACGGTAATATCTGCTCCTGCCATCTGCGCTCCGGCAACATTACCCTGCTGAACAGCGTTGGGCCAGAGCGCGATAATTTTCTTTGAACCGTCCAGCATGTCAACGGATACGCAGCAGTCCCCGGCCGCATAGATATCCGGATCACTTGTCTGCATCGTTTCGGTATCTGTTATTATACCTCTGTCCACAGCCAGCCCCGCCTTTTCCGCAAGCTCTGTCTGGGGTCTTACACCCACAGCGAGTATCAGTAAATCACAGGGCAGTTTCTTTCCATTCTTAAGGGTCACGGCAGTAATCTGCTTTCCTTTTGATGCAGCTCGGACAACCGTATTTTTGAGGTGAAATCGGATGCCGTTATTCTCCAGGTGTTTTTTTACCTGCTTTGCGGATTTCACGTCCAGGATCGACGGAAGGACTCTGGGTGAAAGCTCTACAACGTCAACACTTTTACAGATTTTTACAAGTCCCTCTGCCGCTTTCATACCGATAAGGCCTGCGCCGATTACAACGGCTCTTGTTTTTTCATTTGCAATGGCTTTAACATCCTTTACCGCCTTAAGGTCAAGGAATGTAAGGGCATTTGTTTTTCCCTTGACATTCTCCATCGGGGGAACGAAAGGTTTGGAGCCGGTGCATAGACAAAGCTTATCATACGGATAGCTTTTTCTTCCTGCCTTAACGACTTTCTTTTCCGTGTCAATGGCGGTGGCCTTTGTGTTTTTGACTATATCAATTTTCTTTTCCCTGTAAAAGTTCGGCTTGCGCAGCGCCATGTCGCTCTCCTTGACCTTGCCCTTCAGATAATAACTGATGGACGGACGAGAATAAGGCATATACGCTTCTTCCGTAAGCACGGTTATTGTACCCTGGGTATCCGCTTTTCTTATCGCTTCAGCTGCCGCAAGTCCTGCCGCTGACGCGCCGATAATAACATATTTCATGACTCAGCACCTCCCGCTTCCAGCCAGAGCAGAGCCCTGTTGGGACAATTTTTAACACAGGCAGGTTCCTCGCCGCCGCACAGGTCGCATTTAAAAGCAATATCCCCTGTTTTGATACAGCCAATCGGGCACACAGCAAGGCAGGTCATACAGCCGATGCACTTATCCTCGTTTACAGACACGATACCCGTTTTCTTATCCTTTGTCATTGCGCCGGTAATACACGCATTTACGCACGCCGGATCATCGCAGTGACGGCAGTTGACCGCCACAGACGCAACCTTGTCACCGTAAACCGAAATACGGCTGACCGGCGCCGGATTTTCAGATTTATATGCTTTGACAACATCTTTTGATTTTGAATGATTGGTTTTGCAGTAAACCTCGCAAAGGCGGCAGTTTATGCAAAGCTCTTCTCTGGCGAATACTTTTTTCATAACAGCTACCTCCTTATTCTCCCGCGTGCTTGATGCCGAGTATTTCAAGCTCTTTTTCCGTTAAGCCTATACCTCTGAGCATCAGACGGTTTCCTCTTAAAGAATCAATCGAGTTAATACCCATGCCGCCCATGATTTCCTTGATCTCATGATTCCAGGCGTTAATCAGATTGATCACTCTTGTATGGGCAATCTCGGGATTCAAACGTCTGGTAAGTTCCGGACGCTGCGTAGCGATACCCCAGTTGCACTTGCCGGTATTACATGTCTGGCACATATGACAGCCCATGGCGATAAGCGGAGCGGAGGCAATATAGCATGCGTCCGCGCCCAGCGCAATGGCTTTTACAATATCCGACGAACAGCGGAAAGAGCCTGCAGCTACAAGGGAAACCGTAGAGCGTATTCCCTCGTCACGGAGTCTCTGGTCCGCAGCCGCCAGCGCCAGTTCAACAGGAATACCAACATTGTCACGTATTCTCGTGGGCGCCGCTCCCGTACCTCCTCTGAAGCCGTCAATCACAACGATATCAGCGCCGGCTCTGGCACAGCCCGACGCGATGGCGGCAACGTTATGTACCGCCGCAATTTTAACGGATACGGGTTTTTTACCGTCCGTCGCCTGCTTCAGTGACCAAATAAGCTGGCGCAAATCCTCAATGGAATAAATATCGTGGTGCGGCGCAGGTGAAATCGCGTCCGAGCCCTCGGGGATCATACGGGCATTGGACACTTCAACATTGACCTTTTCACCCGGAAGATGACCGCCGATACCGGGTTTTGCGCCCTGACCGATTTTTATCTCAATAAATTTGGAATTTTCAAGATAACCCTTGTGTACGCCGAAACGTCCGGAAGCCACCTGAACCACCGCGTAATCGCCAAACTGTGCAAGCTCCGGATGCAATCCACCCTCACCGGTGTTAAACAGCGTGCCAAGCTCCTTGGCGGCCATGGCGAGAGATTTCTGGGCGTTCATGGAGATGGAGCCGAAACTCATTGCGGAAAACATAATCGGCGTTTCCAGCATAACCTGCGGAGGCATTTTCGTAATGGATTTACCCTTTTTCTCTACCTCCAGTTTTTCGGGCTTACGTCCCAAAATAGCGCGGATTTCCATGGGCTCACGCAGAGGGTCGATGGACGGATTGGTTACCTGAGACGCATTGAGCAGAATTTTATCCCAGTAAATCGGATACGGCTTCGGATTACCCATTGCGGAAAGAAGCACGGAACCGGTTTCCGCCTGACGGCAGATTTCCTGCTGATACTGCGGAGTCCAGTTTGCGTTTTCACGGTAATCACACACATATTTCTCGATGCGCAGCGCGCCTGTGGGACAAAGGTCAACACATCTGTGACAGGCGACGCAATTGTCTGAATTACAGAGAACGGTCTTGCCGTCCTCGTCAAAATAATGACACTCATTGGAACACTGACGTACACAGCAGCCGCAGTCAATGCAGCGTTCTCTGTCACGTACGATTGTAAATCTTCTCGGAATATAATTGATCATCAGTCATCCACCTCCTCATCGTCAATCTCAAGAGGAATGAATACAGGCTCGGCGCCTGATACAGACCACACCTTTTCAGGATGCGGGCAGATAATTCGGATTGCGGATTCCTCCGAAGCGAAATATGCCCTGTTCCCCTTGATTGCGGCGGTCAGAGAGCGCAGCTTCAGCCTGTCGTTAATTGCAAGCAGTCCTTTATTTGAACCGAGAATAACGGAAAACGGACCGTTTACAAGAGCGCCGTTATAAATGGAACGAAGATTTGTGAAATACTCTTTCTTATCAGGCTCCATTCTGTCAATCTCATCCCACTCCGGCGCCGTCAAAACATCCGCCGCCACCTCGATGGGCAGATTGTGATGGCGCAGTAAATGGTCAAACAGATAGGTAATAACCTCCGTATCGGTCTGCATCGTGCAGATATATCCGAACTGCTCAATATATCTTCTGTTGGCGTCATATGACGAAATTTCTCCATTATGGACAATGGACCAGTCCAGAATGTTAAACGGATGGGAACCGCCCCACCATCCCGGCGTATTTGTGGGGAAACGTCCGTGCGCCGTCCATATATACGCCTCATACTGATCCAACATATAGAACTCTCCCACATCCTCTGGATAGCCTACCGCCTTGAAACAGCCCATGTTTTTACCGCTGGAAAAAATATATGCCCCCTCGATCTCATTGTTCACTCTGGTAACACACTGGGCAACATATTCCTGCTCGTCAAGCCTGGCGTCTTTCATGCGGACTCTGTTCGCCTTGCCGAAATATCTCCAGATATCAGGTCCTTTTTCTATGCTCGGTACCTGTTTGGTGGGTATCCTTTCCGCAACGTCTATATTAAAATGTCTGAACAAAAAATCTTCACACTGTTTTCTGGCGTCATTTGTGTCATAGAAAACGTGAATTGCGTAATCTTCCTTATGCTCCGGATAAATGCCGTAAGCGGCAAAACCGCCGCCCAGTCCGTTGGAGCGGTCGTGCATAAGAGCTATCGACTTAATAATTTCCGAGCCGTTTATGCGCTTGCCTTTTCTGTCAATGATGGCGGCAATGGCACAGCCGGAAGGAATTCTTATTTCTCCCTCTCTAAGCATAATCATTTCTCCTTAAGTTAAAATGCGCTTATGATAACGCTAAATAAATTTTACAATAAAAATACGGTGTCAGTCAATTCTTCGGGGCATAGAAAATAAGGCGCTTTTTATGCAGAATTATGTATAAATTAACATAATTTTTTATAAATTTTGCATTTTTATGCAATTTTTACTGTATATCGCCGAATATTTATAAAAAACAAATCCGCATCTGTAATAACACAGACACGGATTTAAAATGGCAAAACGCCATAAGAGAGGGCTCGTTAAATTAATATCTTACGATATACTCATCAATCTCCCACTGGGAAATCTTTGTACGGTAGTTATCCCACTCGTTTTTCTTGCCTTCGGTATAAGCGTTGAATACATGGTCGCCAACCGTTTCCCTGATAAACGGATCTGCCTCTGAAGCCTTCACCGCTTCCTCAAGAGAACCGGGAAGACAGTCAATACCTTTTTCGGCAAGTTCTTCATCGGAAAGTTCAAATACATTGTAATCCACTGCCGGAGCAGGCTCCATACCCTTCTTGATACCGTCAAGACCGGCAGCAAGGCAGAGCGCCATTTCAAGATAAGGATTACAAGCGGGATCCGGTGAACGAAGTTCTACACGGGTACCCATACCTCTTGCAGCCGGAATACGCACAAGGCAGGAACGGTTTGAAGCAGACCAAACGATATAGGTAGGCGCTTCATAACCCGGAACCAGTCTTTTGTATGAATTTACCGTCGGGTTTGAATAAACCGTAAGACCCTTAACATGAGCAAGAATACCTGCTATAAAGCTATGCGCAACTTTGCTGAGTCCGTCCGGGCTTTCAGGGTCATAAAAGGCATTTACCGTGTTTCCGTTTTCATCCTTGGTCATAAGGGACATATTTGTGTGCATACCGGAGCCGTTTATGCCGTATACGGGCTTCGGCATAAATGTTGCGTGCAGACCGTGCTTTGTGGCATAGGTCTTAACAACGTGCTTGAATGTCATGACACGGTCAGCGGTTGTCATAACCTCGTCAAATTTAAAGTCGATCTCATGCTGACCTGCCGCTACCTCGTGGTGAGAAGCTTCGATCGTATAACCCATTTCCTCAAGAGCAAGGCAGATATCACGGCGGCAGTTCTCACCGTGATCAACAGGGTTAAGGTCAAAATAACCGCCCTCATCGCCTGTTATAGTCGTGGGATTACCGTCCTCGTCAAGTTTAAAGAGGAAGAATTCACATTCAGGACCTACGTTAAAGGTATAGCCCATTTCGGCAGCCTCGTCCATCACCTTTTGCAAAACATTTCTCGGGTCGCCGAGGAATGGTGTTTTGTTATCGGCGCAGTAAACGGAACAGATAAGACGGGCGGTCTGCGCGTTCTGATGCTTTCTCCAAGGGAAAATCGTCCAAGTATCATAGTCGGGATGAAGGTACATATCCGATTCATCAATGCGGACGAAACCGTCGATTGACGAGCCGTCAAACATGCACTCGTTGTCAAGCGCTTTTTCAAGCTGTGAGCTGGTAATCGCCACGTTTTTCATGATGCCGAAAACGTCCGTAAACTGAAGTCTGATGAACTCAACGGCGTTTTCCTCAGCGCTTTTAAGAATGTCTTCCTTTGTGTACTTACTCATAGTAAATACTCCTCTCTTAATTGAAATTTAAAATAAAAAAGAGGGCATTCCACCATATGCGGAACGCCCTCGTTCTTACTACAATGCCATTATACTAACGTACATATTTTTTGTCAACATAATTTCATAAGTTTGTCGATTATCCATCGAGCGCGGCAAAAATGGTCAAATCTTTTTGTGCAACATTTACATACTGATAAATTCTTCATCAATAACATCGTTCACAAGATCCGTATAGTATTCCACCGTACCGCCGCTCTGTGAATGCGTCGCAGCCAGATCATCCGTATAATCGCTGAGTTTGTATACGTCAAATTCAAACTTGTCATTATCTCCCCTGTTATAGTGACAGACAATGGGCACAAGCTTGGCGCTGGAGATTTCAATATCGTCACCGTGCTTTTCAATGGTTAGCTGCGCCATACCGCCGCAAAGCTGGTCAAGCTCAATCTGATGGGAAATAAAATTGCCCAGTGAATAATAAACAATCATTTTCTTTCCGGTGGTCTCATTAGTCACCCACTCCACCGGCTGCAGCACATGGGGGTGGCAGCCGATGACAATATCCACCCCGAGGTCGGAAAAGAGCTGTGTGTACTCTCTCTGATAATCGGAAACCTCATGACTGTTTTCCGTTCCCCAGTGGGGGAAAACAATAACAACGTCCGCGTGTTCCCTTGCTTCCTTTATATCGGCGGTAACCTTTTCCTCGTCAAGCAGATTCACACACCAGGGCTTGTCCTCCGGAAGAGAAATACCGTTTGTTCCGAAAGTATAATTCAGCAGAGCGAAAGTAATGGAATTTTTCTCATAATAGGTAATGGTATTATATTCCCTTTCATCTGCGTTTATTCCCAGAGCCACTACGTTTTCCTTATCTGAAAAATATTCAAGCTCCTTCTCTATGCCTGCCCAACCCATATCCATGGTATGATTTGTGGCGCAGTTAAATATATCAAATCCGGCGTCAATCGCGGCGTCGCCGATCTCCCATGGGGAATTGAACAGCGGATATCCGGTATATTCAAAGGAATCACCGCCCAGAATGGTCTCCTGGTCAATCACGGCAATATCAGCTTTTTCAATATCCGGCTTGATGTTCGCATATAATGAAGTGTAATCGAGGCTTCCGTCCTCCTGCTCTCCGGCGGCAATCAGGGTGTTATGAATCAGATTATCCCCCACCGCAACGAGCGTGACCTTGGAATTTACAACCTCCGTGCTGCCATTTGTGGTTTCCTCTTCATTCACCACGGAAACCTCCGTGGTAGCAGTAGGAGATTCCAGATCGGAATTTTTTGTAATATTACCGCTGACAGCCAGACCGATAAAGACTGCTAACGCAAGCGCAATCGGAGCCAGCACCCACAAATTCTTTTTTTTCTTTTTCTCGGACAAAACATCACCCCGCCAAAAAAATAAATTATTCTTTTAGTCTGAGCATATTGTATCATAATTCTATTATGAACACAACAATGATTTTATATTGATAAAAATATACATATTTTTGCTGCTGAAATCAGAAAATGAAAAAGGTGATAAAACATGGGAACAACAATTTTAATGTATATTCTTTTTTTCGCCGGGCTGATTCTGATTATCAAGGGCGGAGACTGGTTTGTGGACGGGTCAAGCTGGATTGCAGAGGTACTTGGCGTACCGAAATTCGTAATCGGCGCCACCATCGTATCTATCGCCACAACACTGCCGGAAATGATTGTCAGCATCCAGGCTACCGCTAAAGGAAATGTGGATATGGCGGCAGGCAACGCCATCGGCTCGGTAACCGCCAATACCGCTATGATCATGGGAATCCTGATTTTGTTTATGCCCTTTGGCGTAAAAAGGAAAGAGTTTGCTCCCAAGGCTCTGATGATGCTGGGCGCGTCACTGATTCTTGTTCTGGGGTGCATATCCACGCAAAAGAACCGGATGACTTTTGAAGGGGAAACGGGAGATTATTATACGCTACCTGCCACGGCGCTGATTTTACTTTTTATTCTTTGCTTTGCCTTTCTTATTGAAAACTATATTTCCATGAAAAAGGAACAAAAGCAGATTGAGCCGGACCCTCACGGTATCGGCATACAGACAGAAGATCATATCGTCCCGTCAAAAGCGAACGTGACCGGCGGCGACTGGGCAAAAAACATTATATTCTTTATTCTGGGCGCGGCAGGTATCATTATCGGCGCCGACCTTCTTGTTGACTACGGCACGGAGATTGCCCGCAGTCTGGGTATTCCGCAGCGTGTTATCAGCGTAGTAGCGATAGCCATAGGCACTTCCCTGCCGGAGCTGGTGACGGCGGTGACTGCGATCCGAAAAAAGCTTGGCGCCCTTTCTGTCGGCAACATTCTCGGCGCGAATATAATTGACCTGACGCTTATCCTGCCCATATGCTCCTTTGTTTCCATCGGCAAAGGCACAGGCGCGCTGGCGGTCTCCGTTTCATCCGTAACGATTGATATGATGGTTTGCCTGGCGGCAATTGCCGTTGCCGTGATTCCAACTGTAATCACACAAAAATTCAGCAGATGGCAGGGAATCCTTATGCTTGCGGGATATATCATTTATGTCGGTACAATCGTTTTTTAGGCGCGGCAAAATAAGCATCAATCCTGCGGTTCAATCACGAAACAAAAAGCCCCCTTATTAAAGGGGGCCTTAATCAAATAAAGCAAACCGGAATGGATTAGTTGATTTCTTCCTTCAGCGTTTCCACTATAGAATCATTTTTAAGCTTTGATACTGCGTAAAGCATTGTAAAGCCTACAATTACGAATACAACCGCAATAACAGCCAGATAAAGCAGCCAGTTTATCTCAAACGGGATAACGTCTGATGCCATCACCTTATTCATTGCGTAACTGATGAGCACGCTGATCGGCAGAGCAAAAATCAGCGCCTTTAATCCGTAGAAAACACTTTCAAGGCTGATCATCTTTCTGAAGCCCTTAGGCGTGGTACCCACTGATTTGAGCATGGCGAATTCTTTACGCCGCAACTGGATACCGGTTGAAATGGTATTGATAATATTGGCAACAGTTATCAGCGTTATAAGAACGATGAAGCCATATACAAATACCTCAAGAACAAACACAACCGTATTCATCATCCGGAAGGATTCGGGATAATCCATTACATATATGCTGCCGTAATCGCCTTCCTCCAGCAGAGTATAAATCTTTTCATAAACGACCTCATGCTGCTCGGTCTCCACGCCCACCATATACGTATAGCTGTCAAAGTTTTTGGCAATCACATTATAATAGTTTGACTCGGGAACATATAATGAAATCGTATTTTTTGAATTGAAGTTACACACATCATTATCCGGGTCATAATCCACGAAGCCGCTGACCGTGATACTGCCGTTCGCTTCATCGCCGAAACCGATCTGCGTACCCAGCACCTTATCGTTGAACACCTCAGCGCCGCCGCGCTCATGGCTGATATTGTTCATGATGAGCGCCTTTACCGTATCGCCGTAATATTCATGATAATCAATACCGTTATCCTGACAGAGCTTATTGAAAGCCTCGTCGTCAATATAGTTTATATACATATAAGCCTTTGAATTGAACAGCGTTTTATATGTTCCGGTCAGGAAATCCTTGTTTTTCAAGCTCTGGTCGTCAGAGGAGGAATCAGAAAGCACAAAATAGTCATTGTTGGTACAATAGTAATCGTCAATCTCACCTATTTTGTCCAGCTCTTCAAAAAACTGATCTCTCTTGTCATAATCCACATAGGTCTGAATCTGATACGGTATATCCACCTCCATATCAAGCGCTCTTGTAAATACGGTGCAGAAATAGTTTACGCTTAAAAACAGCACCACGGAAAGGGCAATGGACGCTGTGATAACCCTTGACTTTCTGCCGTTGCGTTTCAGGTTTTTATAAGCCAGCTCGCCCTCATAGCCGAATATTTTGCGGATGATTTTAGGCGACCTGAGCTTCTTTGCCCTGACCTTGATCTCATCTCTCTGGCGGATCGCGTCAATGGGGGTAATCTTAGACGCCTTGCGCGACGGGATAAAGGAGGATATAAAAATCGTCAGAACACTGAAAATCACAATGCCTACGATTGCCCAAACAGGTACAACAACGCGCATTTCCATATTGGATTCGGAGGCACCGTTTAGCATACCGGTGGAGATGATCTCATCACCTACCGCCTTAAGCGTAATGCCGATTCCGGCGATACCGGCCAGAATACCTACCGGGATGCCTATCGCTCCTAAAAGAAAGCCTTCGTAATAAACGGACGCCTTTTTCTGTACGCCGGTGGCGCCCACGGAAGCCAGCATACCGAGATACCGGATGCGCTCTGAAAGGGACATACCGAACGCGTTATAAATCAGGACTACCGACGCAATCATAATGATGACAAGTACAATCAGCGCCATGGGGATTATAGTTGTAGAGAGCGTGCTGTCCTCGCTTATGGCAAATTTAGAGTCAAGATAGTCGTCGTTGATAACAAAAGCCTCAATGCCGTACTCCTTTACTATATCATTGAGCACGTCAAGTGAATTATAATTCACTTCTTTAAGTTCAGCGTAGGCGGTTATGGTCTCACCCTCAGAAAGATAAAGCTTGCCTGAATCCAATCCCCTTACAATATCGTACATAGATGTGGCGGGATTGTCATGGAGTATGGCGGTGATTTTAAACTCCTGCGTCTCCGCTTCCATAAACTCCTCATCGCCGTAAAGGCCATAGCTTCCGCCGTCCACCATGATTACCTCACCGCTTTCGGAATCAACGGCATAACGGTTTCCCAGCGGAATCGTGACCGTATCGCCAATTTTCCAGTCCAGATTGTTTTTTTCAATCAGGTTCTGCTCCACGGCGATCTCATTCTCGTTTTCAGGTATCTTTCCCTCATAGTCGCCTGTGAACATCTGCTCCAGATTGGTTTTATCTCCGGTGTAAACTGTGCCCGTTCCCAAACGGTCGGAGGCTCTCTCACTCAAGAGGAAGGAGTTATTCCCCTGCTCTTCACGCAGACCAATCCTTGAAAATCTGTCGTCATTTTTCAGTTCTTCAAGCTGCTGCTGGTTGACGGTCATATTGATATGCCAGTGTCCTCCGTTAAGCAACGAGATCTCACCGAACAGATTCATAAAGGACGCCACTGCCACAAATACCGCAGTGATCATCGCCACGGACACGCAGATACCGAGTGTTGTAATCACGGTTCTGCCCTTGTTTTCCTTGAGGTGACGAAGGGTAAGTTTATTTACAATGCTCAACGCATCCTCACCTCATCTCTTGTAATTTTACCGTCCTCGATAGAAATGATTCTGTCAGCGGACAAGGCAATCTTTTCATCATGGGTAATGATGATAACCGTCTGGTTAAGTTCTTTATTGAAGTGCCTTAAAAGAGAGATAATCTCCCTGCTGTTTTCACTGTCCAGGTTACCGGTGGGCTCATCGGCAAGCATAAGGGCAGGATTATTCACCAGCGCTCTGCCGATGGAAACTCTCTGCTGCTGACCGCCGGAAAGCTG
>JAGHJI010000091.1 GCA_017886765.1 Eubacterium sp. | reverse complement strand
TATACCAGCAAGAGAGCGCATGACCTTGTTTACGGCGGAGGACTGAAGATCTACACAGCAATTGATTTTGATGTGCAGGACGCTTTAGAGGATGTATATGAGAATTACAGGCGTATGCCGGATGAAACCGTGCAGGGCGCCATGGTTGTCATGAATTACGAAGGCAGGGTAATGGGTATCGTCGGCGGTACCGGTAAGAATACCGGCTCGCTTCTTCTTAACCGTGCTTCCATGTCCACACGTCCCGCAGGCTCTACGCTCAAGCCGCTGTCAGTATATGCGCCCGCACTGGAGAAAACGCTTGAAGATGACAGCGTTCAGATTTACTGGTCAACACTTCAGCAGGATTCGCCGCTGAAGATTGTTGACGGAGAGCCCTGGCCGCACAATGAAGGCGGCGGCTATTCTTCCAGGAATGTAACCTTACAGTACGGCCTCTCCAGATCTCTCAATACAATATCCGCGAGAACGCTTGATAAGATCGGTGTTGACTACTCCTACAACTTCCTGAGTGAGAATTTCCATCTATCAACACTTGACAGCGTCCGCGACGTGGATTACGGTCCGCTTGCCCTCGGTTCTCTGACAAACGGGGCAACAGTGCTTGATATGACTGCGGCATATGCTGCGTTTGGTAACGGCGGAAGTTATTATGAGCCGTATTGCTATTATAAAATTACAGACAGCAACGACAATGTCATCATCAGTAAGGAACCTGAGGAAACAAAACAGACGGCGACTTCCGAAAGTACCGCCTGGATCATGAATAAACTTATGCAAACGGTTATGACCGAAGGTACCGGTACTACCTACAAGCTTTCCGGCATTCAGTGTTTCGGTAAGACCGGTACAACGACTGACGATAAGGACCGCTGGTTTATCGGCGGAACACCTGATTATGTCGCTGCCGTATGGTATGGCTATGATACGCCGAAAGAAGTTTATTACAGTCTGTCACCAAACCCTGCCGGTACGATATGGAATACCGTTATGAGCGAGGTTTATGAGACTCTGGACAATAAAGGAATTGATTATGAAACAGAATTCCCGGATTATGACGGAATTGTGCAAAGATCATATTGTCCTTCCTGCGGCAGACTGCGTTCAGGAACAGGCGTATACGGCTGGTATGACGCGGATCATCTGCCCGGGTACTGCAACAGCAGTCACGGATCCGGTTCAGGCTCAGGCAGGCAGTCAAACAGCAATTCTGACAGCGAGGATGACAGCGGTAACAATACGACGCAGGCAAATAGTGAAAACAACAATTCCACTACAGCGTCAGCCGAAACCACAGCCGCGCCGGAAACAACCGCTGCTGAGGAATAAAATAATTTAAAATAACTTATATGAAGGGGAAATCAGAGCGTTCCGATTTCCCCTTTCATTTGAATTATTCTTAAGATTATAGGAAATATGTTTATGAAAATCATGTCTGTTGATTACGGCGATGCCAGAACGGGTATAGCGTTTTGCGATGAAAACGAAATTCTGGCATTTTCCTATTGCGTGATAAATGAATCTTATGCGCCGAAGCTCGTCGACAAAATTATAGGTATCATAGATAAAGAGAGACCAAAAAAAATTGTTATAGGTCTGCCGAGGAATATGGACGGCACTTATGGTTTTAGGGCGGAAAAATGCAGGGAACTGGGCGGGCTTATCGGCAGGTGCTGCAATATTGAAATCGATTATGAGGACGAGCGTCTGACAACCGTGATAGCGCACGATATTCTTTCATCGAACAATGTGAGAGGGAAAAAAAGAAAGGATTCCGTGGACGCAGTGGCCGCAGTTGTCATTTTACAGGATTATCTGGACAGAAAAAACAGAAAGTCATTTTAAGTTTACAATCACCGTATTATAAAATGGTGATTCGGTGAGCTTTTGTATTAAAAAATGCAGAATAACGATTGATTTTTCTTTTATTCTTGTGTTGTCATTCGCTACATTATTTGATGTGCGCAATCTTCTTTATCTGCTGCTTTTTTCGGGTATCCATGAGCTTTCCCATCTGCTCGCGC
>JAGHJI010000086.1 GCA_017886765.1 Eubacterium sp. | reverse complement strand
GAAACTGCTGAATCAGATAGCCGTGGGCGGCGTGAAGCTCCACACCGTCACACCCCGCCTTTTTTACTCTGACGGCGCCCTCAACAAACTGGCATATCAGTCTTTTGATTTCCTTAACGGACAACGCACGGTTGACGCTGCCGCTCATTTTGCTTTTTTCACACTTACTGGGAGCCACCGTTCTCGGAACGATTCCTTTTTCCTGAAGCTTTTTACCGGGCGGAATGACAGCTTCCGTCAATATTTTTGTATAAAGATTACCCATAAGCTTATCACCCGCAACACAAAGCGGAACGGTGCCGATCATAAGGCCCAGATTTTGTCTGCCGGGATGATGCAGCTCAACCATAATCTTACAGCCGTGCCGGTGAATACGCCTTGCCATCTCTTTCAAAGCGGGGATCTGATAGTCATGACTCATACCAAGCTGGCCAAAAGAAGACGCGCCGGTGATATCGTTAATACGGGTAATCTCCGTAAAAATCAATCCTACTCCGCCTTTGGCGCGCTCCTCATAATAATCCATCATCGTTTTGGTGGCGCAGCCGTTGTACTGGCCGAAGCCCATGCACATCGGCGCCATAACCACCCTGTTTTTCACTTCAACATTACCGATCTTCATCGGAGAAAAAAGCTTGCTGTATTTCATAATCACAAATCCTGTTTCTAAAATAATCGTAAGTTCATATCATTATTTTTTTGTCTTGTTCTTCGTTCCCTTGATTTTCTTAGGTCCGTACTTCTTCTCTTTTTCCATATCCTGCTTTTTGGACCATCTTTTATACCAAAGGAAAATAAGCCCGACAATGAGCAGTATAATAATTATAACTGCGACGATAGTAACCGCCTTTCTAATACCATTAATGTTATCCACTGAATTAAGCATAAAAGCCACATACGGAGAACCGTAATCCTCGCCGTTATATTCGATCGTATCCGAGCCGTCGATCACAATTTTTTCACCTTTTTCATTATAATAATAAAACTTCAAAGCATCCAAAGGTTCACTCGGGTTTTGATCAGCATCATAATTATCGTTCTTCTGTTTATAAATTGTAAATGGAAAATCGGAACTCTCGTCAGGTGTAATCGAATCAGGCATAATCCAATATATAAGATCAGACTGAATTTGCATTTTATTTACGCTTACCGCTATAATTCCAGCAAGTACCGCCATAACTAAAACGGCAATTACAATCATCTTTTTTACTGTTTTCTTATCTTTAAAATCTATGTTTTTTATTGTATTCTTCATATCATCACTCCGAAAATATTATAACAAACATAATGATTAAGGTCAAGAAAAAGGAGCAAAGCCACGCCTTGCTCCCTAATATGAGTTAAATCACTACTTTTTCTTTTTCTTTTCAGCCTTGGCGGCAAGCTTGGCTTTCGCCTCAGCGACCTTTCTTGCCTCTTCCTCAGCCTCTGCCTTTTCAGCCTCAACACGGGCTCTTTCTCTTTCGATATCCTTCTGGCGCTCTTTCTCTTCTTTAGCGGCTTTTCTTGCAAGTCTCTCCTCCTCAAGCGTTTCATCGCTCTTGGCAGGCGCCTTGGCAACCGCTATATTAATACCTGTTGCCACAAGCAGAAGAACAAGCGCAACGAAATATCCCCATGAAACGGAAGCGCTGCCATTCATAACAGCAAACTCACCGAAATTATATGCCGTAAATTCCTGCGCAACGGAACCGCTCATCACAAAACAAACCACAGAAGCAACCGAAGCCGCAATGGAAAGAATATCAAAAACAACCGTTGATTTGGTTTTCGGGTGCTTGCACATAATGATATTCAGGAAAAAGGCTATAACAATAAACAGGGCGCTCAATACAAAAAGCAGATATCCCGCAACGCCGAGAGTAAGCGCGCCGCCGTAGCCCTCAAAGCCCATATTGGTTATGTATAAGTTTATATCACCAAAAAAGCTTGAAAAAAAATCAATAAGAGATTTATTACCGGTAAAGGAAATAATGCTCAAATCAAAGCTTTCACCGTCGCTGGTAAGAACCGCCCACGGAAGTATAAAGCCGATTGCCGGCAGAAAGGTTAAAACAAGTCTTACGATACGCAGCTTGGTTCCCCATATTGAATAGGCAATTCTGTTCATTGTTTTATTGAAAACAGCAAACTGCTTTTCCGCCTTAATATTATCCTCTTCCAGTCGTGCCTGCCAATTATAGTTCGGTATGGACACACCGCAGGCAGAACACTCCGCCTTAACATCCCAAATATGCAGCTTTTTTCCGCAGTTAGGACAGGTACTTGCCATAATGGCACCCCTTTCTAAAAATGTTACTCAAATATTTTATAATGATTTTTACAGATTGTCAATACAATTCTTAGATATAATTATAATTCAGCATTGCGCAGCGATTCATAAACAGATTTTCTGCACTGAAATAAAATTAAAATTTTGTTAAGAAGCAAATTAAGAAATAAAAAGTATTGATTTCGCCCATTCAATATGATAGTATAGTTATGTTGCAAACCATTGAGGGAATGACCTGTATTCGGTCACATATATGATTACCAAGGAAATGAGGGAATATTTTGGCAGAAGAAATCATTACCGATGAATTGACCCAGGCTGAAATGGACGAGCTTGATAAGCTCGCATATACGCATAAGCGTTATCTTACTCCGAAAGAAATAGCCGCTTATGTGCTTGTTAATTTCGGTCAGAAAAATCTGACCCAGTTTGTTGACGCTTTTAAGGAATTCTTTATGATTCAGTTCCTTAAGCTGAACACAACCGCTTATGCAAATATCAATCTGTTTGCGTCTATCTATGACGCGGTGGACGATACGATATCCGGTCTTATCATTGACCGAACCCGAACAAGATGGGGCCGTATCCGACCGTTCTTTATTCTACCTTTACCGCTTTGGGTAGTCGGCGGCGCCATGATGTTTACGGCGCCTGATATTTCCGCAACGCAGAAGGTTGTCTGGGCGCTGATTGCAATTATAATCTACGGTTTAGGTATGAGCTATTTCGGCGCTTGGGGTCTTATGATCTATAATATCACGCCCAACACCGACGAAAGAGATAACCTGATTACCACGACAAAATTCTTTGAGCTTTTCGGTACATGGCTTCCGTCACTGGTACCCGTGCTTGTTACGCTTCTTCCAAAACTGAGTGATAAGATCACGATGAAAAGCATTTACTCCGGATTCGCATACTTTATGCTTATCTTTGCGGCATCCTTTGCCATATTCGGCTTCTTTAACATGAGAGAACGTGTTCCGCTTATGAGCCGTGAGGAGATCAAAGAAACATCGGTACTGGAATCCATTAAAAACATATTTACCAACAGACCGCTTTTTGTTGTCATTCTCGCAAATTTCTTCAACTCCTTCAAAGCCGTCGGCGGATCGTCGGAATCTTATTTCTGGCTGAACAACACCGGCTCACTGATGAATCAGACAATATGCGGACTTTTTACCGGTATACCGAACTATATTATGGTTCCCCTCGCCGCAAAAATGGTTAAAAAATTCGGCGCCAGAGCCACATCTATTATCGCCGGATTATTCGGTTTCTTCGCTTATATGACATTATTCTTCGTGGGCTATCATCCGTTTGGTCAGACCTTCAGCGATAATTACATACTGAATCTGATATGGGTTATTTTCGCACTGACGATATGCGGACTGCCGAATAAGCTCCTTCTTGTAAGCGGTCAGATTGTTACAGCGGAAGCCCTTGACTATATGGAATGGAAGCACGGACTCAGAAACGAAGCGCTTGTTACAACCGTTCAGGGTTATTTCGGAAAGCTGGCTACTTCTGTTACCGGCTGGCTGTCAGGTATGGTTCTTACCTGGATCAACTATGTACCGCTTACAGACTCACTGGGCAACGCGATTCCTCAGACTGACCCCGATATGCTTAACGGTATCTGGGCAGTATTCTGTATCCTCCCTGCTCTTGCAAGAGGACTTTACGGCGTATCCTTTATGATTTATCCTATCCACGGTAAATTGCAGCAGCAGATGATCGTTGAGCTTGCTGATAAGCGTGCCAACAGACTTGCTGAGCAGAACGCAAAAGACGCTGAAATAAACGGAGACGCAGAATAATAAAAAAATATTTGAACTGTTATAAAAATACCGGCTGCTTAATAAAGCAGCCGGTATTTTTCTGGATATATTATCGTTTACATTTCTTTCGGGAACTGGGAATTATACAGCGTATAATAAAATCCTTTTTTCTCAAAGAGCTCTTTATGACTTCCCTGTTCAACAATATTTCCGTCATTCATAACAAGTATAATATCTGCATTCTTTATCGTAGAAAGCCGGTGGGCGACAATAAAGGTTGTCCTGCCCTTCATCAGCTTGTTAAAAGCCTTTTGAATTCTGATTTCCGTTCTGGTATCAATCGAGGAGGTTGCCTCGTCAAGAATGAGGATAGGCGGAGGAGACAGCATTAATCTTGTGATGCAAAGCAGCTGTTTCTGCCCCTGTGACAGCGACCCTCCGTCCTCTCCGATATAGGTATCATAACCGTTGGGCAGTCTCTTAATAAAGGAGTGAGCATGTGCGGCTTTTGCTGCCTTTATCACCTCATCGTCTGTGGCGTTGGGATTTGCAAGGCGTATATTTTCCGCAATGGTTCCGCTTTTCAGCCAGGTATCCTGCAGTACCATGCCGATATTCTGCCTCAGTGAGCTGCGGGTGATATCCAGAATATCCGTGCCGTCCAGCAGGATTTCCCCGCTGTCCGCGTCATAAAACCTCATAAGGAGATTAATCAGTGTCGTTTTGCCGCATCCGGTGGGACCGACGATCGCCACGGTCATTCCCGGGCTGACTTTCAGATTCAGGTCCGTTATCAGCGGCTTATCCGGCGAATAGGAAAAGGCAAGATTTCTGATCTCCACTTCACCCTTAGGATGATTAAGGACAGCGGCGTTTTCCCTGTCCGGCGTAACGCTTTCCTCCTCAATCAGCTTCAGCACCCTTGACGCGCATGCCAAAGCGTTTTGCAGTTCCGTGACAACCGAGCTTATTTCGTTAAAAGGCTTTGTATACTGGTTTGCGTAAGCAAGGAAGCTGGACAGGATTCCTACGGTTATGCCGCCGTTGATGGCAAGGAAAGCGCCGAACAGCGCTACTGCCGCATATACGATACTGTTGACAAAACGCGTGGCGGGATTCGTTATGGAGGAAAAGAAGGTCGCCTTTAAGGAGTAATCGGCCAGTCTGTCGTTAATCTCATCAAACCTGTCCAGATTTTTTTCATTCATATTATAGGCGTCCGCTACCTTTTGGTTGGATACCATTTCATCAATAAACGCCGTCTGTTCTCCCCTGGCGCGTGACTGAAGAGAAAACATTTTATACGTTCTCGTGGCAATAAATTTAGCTATAAAGAACGACAGCGGCGTCACGACAACGACCACCAGTGTAATCCATACATTGATTGACAGCATAAATCCTATCGTACCTATAATCGTAATAACGCCGCTGAAAAACTGTGTAAAGCCCAGAAGGAGTCCGTCGGACAGCTGATCAACGTCGTTAATAACACGGCTGACGATATCGCCTTTTGAATGTGAATCAATATAGGAACACGGCAGGCTCTCAATTTTTACAAATGCTCTTTGCCTCAGATCACGCGAAACATTATATACGATCTTATTATTGCAAACATTCATCAGCCACTGGACAAGCGCCGTTACCGCGATTACTATAACCAGTTTTATAAGGATTTTTCCCATAAGGGCAAAATCAACATTTCCCGGGGAAAGAATGCAGTCAATGGCGTTTCCTATAAGAATAGGAGCGTAAAGCGTTAGCGACACGCTGATGACAGCAAACACCATAGATAAAACAAGATAATATTTATATTTGTCAATGTAGGTCAAAACCTTTTTCAGAGTGGCTTTACTGTTCATGATTCATCCCCCTTTCCAAACTGAGAGGAATAAATTTCTCTGTATACGCCGCAGGTTTCCAGTAACTGCTTATGCGTGCCCTGGCCGACGCATTCGCCGTCCTCCAGCACCAGTATTTTATCCGCCGCCATTACGGACGAAGCGCGCTGAGAAACAATGAATACAGTAGGGTCATAGGAAAGAGCGTATATCTCCTCCCTGAGTTTTGCCTCTGTGGCATAGTCCAGCGCCGATGAGGAATCATCAAGCACAAGAAGTTCCGGTCTGCGTACCAAAGCGCGTGCGACGGACAGCCTCTGCTTCTGTCCGCCGGAGAGATTGCTGCCGTTTTGGTTTATTACAAAATCAAGGCCGCCCTTATCTGCGATGATATCGTAAACCTGTGCCTGCTTTAAAGCAGTAATGATTTCATCATCAGTAGCATCCTCCCTGCCCCATTTCATATTTTCACGCACAGTACCTTTAAACAGAACGGCCTTCTGCTGGACGAAGCCGATTCTGTCCTTAAGCTGCGCGTAACCAAGACTTTTTACATCCCTGCCGTCCACATAAACGCACCCCTCTGTCGCGTCATAAAAATGAGGAATCAGCGATACCAGACTGGATTTGCCGGAACCTGTACCGCCAATGATTCCGATAATATCGCCCTTGTTTGCCTTGAACGATATATTGTCAAGGGTCTTTTCAGAAGCGTTTTTATATGTCAGGGACACATTTTCAAATTCAATGTAGGAATCTGAGCGGGACGGATTCTCATTATGCTCAAGGGTATTTTCCTGTTCAAAAACATGGTTGATCCTGTCAGCGGAGGCAAATGCCTTTGTTACAGTAATGATAAGAGTCGCCAGCTTTATCAGCTCGACAAGAATTTGGCTCATATAATTATAAAGCGCAATGACCTCGCCCTGGGTAAGATCACCTGCGTCAACACGCAGCGCTCCGGTGTGAACAAGGATAACGATAGCCAGATTTATGATGACATACGTCACGGGATTCAACAGTGCGGATATCCTGCCCACACTTTTTTGCAGAGAAGAAAGAGCATTGTTGCGTTTGTTAAATTCATTGATCTCGTTTTCCTCTCCGGTAAAAGCTCGTATCACTCTTGCGCCGGAAAGATTCTCCCTGGTTATCAGCGTAACACTGTCCAGCTTTGCCTGAATGTTTTTGTGTCTTGGAATCGTGTACGCCATAATCCCGAAAACAACGGCTGACAGAAGAAGAATCGCGACAAGAAAGATCAGCGCGCATTTTATGTCAATAAAAAACGCCATGATCATTGCGCCCAGCACAATAAAGGGTGAACGCAATAAAAGGCGCAGAACAAGATTTACGCCGTTTTGAACCTGATTGACATCGTTGGTCATTCTTGTAATCAGAGAGGAAGTACCCAAACCGTCTATCTCACTAAAGGACAGGGACTGTATTTTGACATACAGGGAATGCCTGAGCTGTCTGCCGAAGCCCGTTGCCGCTTTCGCCGCAAAATACTGGGCGGTTATGGCAGCCGCCATACCGATAAGCGCGAGACATACCAGTATACCGCTGCGGCCCAAGATATAAGTTCTGTCACGATTATATATACCCACGTCGATAATAGACGCAATGACCAGAGGAACGATCAGCTCAAAGGACGCCTCCAGCAACTTAAATAGCGGCGCTAAAACGGAGTGCGCCGTATATCCTTTCAAGTAAACAAGTAACTTTTTCACTTTATCTCCTAACTGTAAAATTATTCTATTATTATAAAATTTATCCTGTAAACTGTCAATAACTAAAGAAAATCTAAAATAATGTAATTTACTCTTTAAATTTATGGTATTTAGGTATATAATATAAAAAAATTTTTTAGAGGTAATGGATATGACAAATTCACCGGTAACAGCAATCATTGTGGGCGCAGGTCACAGGGCCATGGTGTACAGCCAGCTTGCCAAGACGAATCCCGAACTTCTCAAAATCGTGGGCGTGGCCGACCCGAATCCCGTCAGACGCAAACACTGTATGGAATATTTCGGATTTGGTGAAGATATGTGCTTTGAATCGGCGCAGCAGCTTGCAGAAAAAGGAAAGCTTGCCGATACGATCATCAACGGCACCATGGACGAACAGCATATTGAAACATCCATTCCGCTGCTCAACGCCGGCTATGATATGCTGCTTGAAAAACCATTTGCGGTAAATGAAAAGGAAATGAGAGAGCTTGTTGCGTGCGCGAAAAAAAACAACTCCAAAGTTATGATTTGCCATGTTTTGAGATATACTCCGTTTTATTACGGCATTAAGGAAAGAATCGTAAACGGTGAGATCGGCGACATTATGAATATACAGACGACTGAGCATGTTTCATATCATCATCTTTCCACCTCCTATATCAGGGGAAAGTGGGCAAATTCCGATAAGTGCCATACCACGATGCTGCTGGCAAAATGCTGTCACGACATTGACCTTATGATGTGGTTTATGAGTGAAACAAAACCGATCTCCATTTCCTCCTTCGGCAGTAAATATCAGTTCAGGGCCGAAAATGCCCCAGAGGGTGCCGGCACGATCTGTATGAAAGACTGTCCGTATGTTGACACCTGCGATTTTTCCACAAAACGGCTTTATATAGACCATCCGGACAGATGGGCGTTTTATGTGTGGGACGCACTGGAGAGTATAGATAACCCTACGATTGAAGATAAAATCAATCTGATGAAGAGTGACAGCCCTTACGCAAGATGCATTTACAAGTGCGACAACAATGTTGTAGACCACCAGTCCGTACTTGTGAATTTCGCCAGCGGCGCGACAGGAACGCACAACATGGTAGGAGGCTCG
>JAGHJI010000085.1 GCA_017886765.1 Eubacterium sp. | reverse complement strand
GGCCAACAGAAGTAGAGCCGCGTTTTTTCAGCGATACGTAGCCGGATATAATATCCTCAATATCTGTTTTAAATTTTAATTCCTGCAAAAACGATTCGTTGAGCGGCATGGCTTTACCTCCTTTCAAAACTTATTTTAATGCTAAAGTAAAATCAGTCCAGCCAGAACATCGGAACAAAAAGGCTATTAAAAACCTTAAGCGCGTAATTGTCACTCATACCGGCAATATAATCGCACACGGCACGCTCATCACCGTCCTCTGACGCGATTTTTACAAATTCCTCCGGCATTTCGTCAATATGTTTTATGTAATAGGAATAAATTCTTTGAAGCATGTCTACGGCTTTGCCTTCTTCCCCCTTGCATACAGGATTCGTGTACACCGCGGTAAACATAAAATCGTGCAGCTCCATAAATCCGGTGTAAAAATCATCACTCATCCGGATTTTATCACCGCTTGTATGTATAACGTCCAGCACCATATTATTGATTCGTTCTGACTTGGTCATGCCAAGTTGCATTCTGAGGCTCAGGGGGATATCCTCCTCCGCCATAACGCCTGCGCGGATAGCGTCGTCAATATCGTGATTTATGTAAGCTATTTTGTCAGCAATACGAATGATCTGTCCTTCAAGGGTATAAGCCTCCTCACCCTTTGTATGACAGAGAATGCCGTTTTTCACTTCATCCGTAAGATTCAGTCCCCTGCCGTTTTTTTCAAGCTTGTCAACCACTCTTACACTCTGCTCATAATGTTTAAACCCACGTTCACACAGCTTGTCCAAGGCACGCTCTCCGGCGTGACCGAAGGGTGTATGACCCAGATCGTGCCCCAAAGCGATAGCCTCAGTCAGATCTTCATTAAGCTGCAGCGCCCTGGCAATCGTTCTTGCTATCTGTGAAACCTCAAGCGTATGCGTAAGGCGGGTTCTGTAATGATCTCCGCTGGGAGCTAAAAATACTTGTGTTTTATGTTTAAGGCGTCTGAAGGACTGGGAATGGATAATTCTGTCCCTGTCACGCTGAAAACAGGTTCTGACAGCGTCCTGTGGTTCGTCAACAGCTCTGCCTTTGGATTTGGAGGCAAAACAGGCTTTATCGCACAAAATATTTTTTTCGTTTTTTTCTGCCAAAAGACGTATGGAATTATCCAAATTTTTCACCCTTTCTTTTATACTATACTCAATATTAACACATTATCCTTTAAATTTAATAACAAATTTTGAATATTGACTAAAATAAATATTAATTATATTATATTGTCAGGTGATGTTGAATGATATGGATAACGGCTGCGATCATAATAATATTGATCCTCCTGTTTTTTATATTCTGTTATTATCAGAATAACAAGCTGGATGTAACCGAATATGAAATCAAAAGTGACCGGGTAAAAAACGATATTAAAATCGTTCACCTGTCTGACTTTCATTCCAAGCCTTTTAAAGCTGTTTTGGAAAAAACAGGGGCAGAAAAGCCGGATATCATCTGTATTACCGGAGACTTTATCAATGACAAAGGCAGAAACCGTCAGAAAATGCTTGATTACGGCAGGAAACTTACAAACATCGCCCCTGTCTATTATATCACCGGAAATCACGAAAGACGGCTTGACGATTTTGGCAGGCTGATGAAGGAGCTTGAAGAAACAGGATTTACCGTCCTGCTTAATAAGTTGAAAAAAACCGAAAATGTAACAATATTGGGTCTGGATGAAAATCAGGCTGATTTCTCAGACTACAAAGCGAGAAAAAAAGGTACCTTCAAATATAAAGATATGAGCCGGTATTTCAGGGAGCTTGAAAGGGCGGAAAATTTCCGGCTCGTGCTCAGTCACTTTCCGGAGAATTTTGAGGGCATCAAAGAAGTAAATTACAGTCAGTATGATTTTGACCTGCAGCTGTCAGGGCACGCCCACGGCGGTCAGTGGATCATGCCGTTCATAGGTCCGCTGTTTTCTCCGGGGCAGGGCGTTCTGCCAAAATACGCCAGGGGGTCCTTTGGTGACAGACCGAAGCTCATTGTCAGCAGAGGTCTGGGCAATTCGGAATTTCCTTTAAGACTCTTTAACCACCCGGAAATCGTAATCGTAAATATCAAAAAAATCCCGGATTGATTCCGGGATTTTTATTTTTGTTTCAAAAACTTTTCACGTTGTTTATAATCCGGCATATAACGGGCAATCAGGTCATAAAATTCCCTTGAGTGATTGCAGTATCTGATGTGCGTCAGTTCATGGACAATGACGTAATCGACGGCCTCCAGAGGATACTGCATAAGAAAGCAGGAAAAACAAAGGGAATTTTTTGAGCTGCAGGAGCCGAAACGCTTTTTCGCCCTTGTGATTCTGACACCGGTCGGGTACAAATTCATAACTGCCGAATAATATTCCACCCGCTGCGGAATCAACTCCTTCGCCTGCTTAATCAGAGCGGTGATCTTCTCTTCCGGCAAATCGGTTCTTTCAATAAAAGCCTTTTTGCGTTCAACAGCTTTTAAAACCCATTCTTTATTGGATGAAACGAACGCACAGATTTCACTTTCGGAAGCATAATATGGTGCTCTGACAACGACATGCAATTCATCATCCACGGACAAGGAAATACTTTTTCTTTTGGAGCGGATAATTTTAGTTTCCATTGGATTTCTCCGGCGCTTTCATAGTCAGACCGATTCTCTTTTTGGCAACATCAACGGAAATAACCCAAACCGTAACGATATCCCCGACTTTAAGCACATCCCCCGGATGTTTTATATACCTGTTTGTTATCTGAGAAATATGCACAAGTCCGTCCTGGTGAACACCAATGTCAACAAACGCACCGAAATCAATTACATTTCTGACCGTACCCTTGAGCTCCATTCCAACCTTTAAGTCCTCCATTCCCATAACGTCCGTTCTGAGAAGCGGAGCCGGCAGCTCGTCACGCGGGTCACGTCCGGGTTTTGCAATCTCACCGGCTATGTCCATTAAGGTCGGCTCACCGATACCAAGTTCCTTTGCAAGGGCAGACGTACCAATGGTTTTTACATAAGTCTTTACGGCGTCCACTCTGCCGTTTCTTACATCGTCATCGGAAACACAGCAAAGCTTCAGCAGCTTTCTTGCCGCCGGATAGCTCTCGGGATGAACAGCGGTATTATCAAGAACATTTTCACTTTCGCTGATTCTGAGGAATCCGGCGCACTGTTCAAAAGCCTTGGGTCCTAATTTGGGCACATTTTTGATCTGCTCCCTGGATGTAAAAGTGCCGTTTTCCTGCCTGAATGCCACAATATTTCCTGCAACAGCCGAGGATATGCCAGCCACCCTGTTGAGCAGTTGTGCGGAAGCCGTATTCAGGTCCACACCAACGGAATTCACACAATCCTCCACAACGCCGTCAAGGGCTCTCGAAAGCTGATTCTGGGGCATATCATGCTGATACTGTCCTACGCCGATGGCCTTGGGGTCTATTTTTACAAGCTCTGCCAGCGGGTCCTGAAGCCTTCTCGCAATAGAGACCGCGCTTCTCAGCGACACGTCGTACTCCGGAAACTCCTGAGCAGCCAGCTTTGACGCTGAGTAAACAGAGGCCCCTGCCTCACTGACTACCATATAGCTAATACCGCAGTCAAGCTCCTTAATAACATCTGCAGCAAACACCTCTGTCTCGTGGGAAGCAGTACCGTTGCCGATGGCAAACATCTGAACATTATGCTTTTTAACAAGGTCTTTGATTATTTTTTTTGCTTCCTCAACCTTGTTATGCGGTGGAACAGGATAGATAACAGCAGTGTCAAGTACCTTTCCTGTTTCGTCGACAACAGCAACCTTACAGCCCGTTCTGTAACCGGGATCAAGCCCCAGCGTGATTTTGTTCTTGACCGGCGGCTGCATAAGAAGCTGACGCGTGTTTTTCGCGAAAACAGCAATGGCGCTTTCGTTTGCCTTTTCGGTAAGAGCATTTCTGATTTCACGCTCGATTGAGGGAAAAATCAGTCTGACATAAGCGTCCTCAGCAGCCCGAGAAACCATCTCGGCTGACGGTGAATCATTTTTTATATGAAGATTTTTCAGAATGCCTATACCGACCGTCTTGTCAAAATCGACCGAAACCTTTAAAAAGCCTTCCTTCTCTCCCCTGTTTACCGCCAGCACCCTGTGTCCGGCAACCGACTTCACAGGCTCGCTGTAATCGGCGTACATTTCATATACGCCCAAATCCTCTTTGATTCCGGATGAAACAAGACTGCCGTTGTTTTTACAGGAATATCTTATCATTTTCCTGCCGGCAGGATCGTCTGAAATCATTTCAGCGATAATATCGCAGGCACCCGCAATGGCATCCTCAACACTCGTCACCTCGTCATTGAGATAACCGCAGGCAAGCTCACCCGGCGTTTTGCCGTCAGGCATCTGGGCATATACAGCGTCCGCAAGGCCCTGGAGTCCTTTCGCCTTAGCAACGGAAGCTCTTGTCTTTCTTTTCGGTCTGAAAGGTCTGTATATATCCTCAAGCTCGGTCAGCGTAGCAGCGTTTTCGATTGCGTTCTTTATTTCGTCGGTCATCAGCTCCTGACCTTCGATGGACTCACAAATCTTACGCTTCTGCTCCTCCATATTTCTCAGATAGTCGAGCCTTTCAGACAGGGAACGCAGGGTCTGATCATCCAGAGAGCCGGTTGCCTCCTTGCGGTAGCGCGCGATAAAAGGAATCGTGTTTCCCTCATCAATCAGCTTCACAACATTTTCCGTCTGCCAGGATTTCAGTGAAAATTCCTGTGTCAGCTTTGAAATAATATCCATATTCATCCTTTCAAAATAAATCATAAAATGTAGCAGTAATATTTTAACAAATATTCGCACAAAAGAAAAGCATAACTTTATTGTATTTTTAAAAGATATTTGGTATCATATAAATATAAATAAAGAGATAATTACGGAGGTAACGCAAGATGTCATTTTCGGACCTGATAAAAGAAAGGTTTTCCTGCAGAAAATTCAAAAACACCGAGGTTGAACAGGAAAAAATTGACAGGATATTAAACGCAGCCCTTGTTGCTCCCACAGCTGTAAATAAACAGCCACAGAGAATACTTGTGCTGAATGACAAGCAAAAACTGTCAAGGCTGAACGAATGCACAAAATTTTCCTTTGACGCTCCCCTTTGCTTTATTATCTGTTATGACAGCGCAAAGGCGTATAACAGAGGGTACGACGGGAAAAATTCCGCCGAAATCGACGCCAGCATTGTTACAACACACATGATGCTGCAGGCGCAGGACATCGGGCTCGGAACAACATGGGTAATGGCTTTTAATCCGCAAAAGGTGCGTGAATGTTTCTCCATTCCCGACAATCTGGAAATACTTGCCCTGCTGCCGACAGGCTACCCCGCCGATGACGCTCCCGTCAATCCGATGCACAATACATTTATTGATATGGATGAAATGGTGAGTTATAACGAATTCTGATAAGTTAACGCTATGATAAAAGAAAAAGATTGTGAAAAATTCCTTGAAAATGTGCTGGAACTGGGCAGACAATACGTCGCCACCGGCGCTGAAATAAAACGTGTTGAAGACACGCTCTACCGCATATGCAGCGCTTATGATTTTGAAGGGATCGAAGTATACGCTGTTACCAGTTTAATCGTCATTACAATCAAATCAAAGGAAGGGCATTTTTATACCCAGAGCGTACGTGTTACCGACGGCGCAACGGATCTGGGCAGGCTTGAGGAAATCAATGCCCAGTGCAGATACATATGTAAAGAAAAGCCGGACATTGATGTGCTTGATGAAATGATCATGCATTACAAAAAGCCGAAGGGTAAACCGGTCATCAAGTGCCTGGGTTATATGCTTGCCGCAGGGGGATTTGCCGTTTTCTTCGGCGGAAGTCTCTTTGACGGTTTTGCCGCCGCTCTGGTTGCCGTTGCTATCTATTTTATGGATTATCATTTTAAGCTGAAGAAGATGAACAATGTCGTCTACACATTAATCGCCAGCTTTATCTCCGGTACGATTGCTCTTCTGCTTGCACACATCGGCATCGGCGACAGCGCGGATAAAATTATGATCGGTGACATCATGCTCTTTATCCCCGGTCTTTTGCTTGTAAATTCCATCAAGGAAATGTTCAACAGGGATATTGTAACCGGTCTATACCGGTTTATTGAAGCCATTTTCACCGCCGTGGCAATTGCCGGCGGGTATGCCCTTTCCGTCGTATGTTTCGGAGGTGTGTTATGATTAAAGAGTCCCTTTTGCAGGTAGTGATGGCGGGTATTGGTACTCTGGGCTTTTCCATATATTTCAGAGTAAGGGAAAGAAATGTAGCTGCCTCAACGGCCGCCGGAATCATAAGCTGGGCGATCTACCTTGTAATCTTTCATTTTTCGCAGCAGCTTTTTCTGGCCAATTTCACAGCCGCTTTCCTGGTCTACATATATGCGGAAATCATGGCGAGGGTACTGAAAGCGCCCTCCAATATCTTTCTTATTCCCGGGATAATCCCCCTTCTGCCGGGAGGCGCGCTGTACTATACTATGCAGTCGATAGTAGAGGGCGACAGGGACACGGCATTATATCAGGGAACCCAGACGGCAATCATCACAGTGGGAATCGCCGCCGGAATCGTTGTCGGAACCGTTTTATTCTATTATATCGTGCAGATATCGTCAAAAAAGAAGTCTTAGGTAAAAGGAAAACGCCTCCGTCTTGGGGAAACGGAGGCGTCCTTGTGGATGGAGCATTTTTAAAAACAGACAGAGAAATGAAAAAAGTATTTTATGAATTGAATGAGGAGAAACTCTGACTCCGAAAACTGTTTTCCACTTTGAGGAATGAAAAAATTATGAAACTAAGCAACTTGTTCTCATTGCTTGACTAAATAATACCAGCGGAAAATTGCAAAACTATTAAAGCAAAATGAACTTTATTTAATTTTTTTATTGACAATTTGTTAATGAGGGATTCCATGGGAAATATTACCGAATACATAGAAGAATACAAGAATACGGATTTTAAAGACGCACCGTTTAACGAGGTGGACGCGCTGGTACTTTCTCAGCTTAGTTATATTGATTTTTCCGCTATCGTATGTAAATTTGACAGCGATATCGAAATAAGCCTGGAGGACGCTGCCTACCAGTATTTTACTTTGCACAATGACGATGAGATTAAGGAAAATATATCCATTGTGTACAAGGCCTGTATGCTGTTAAAGCAATGCTCGCGGGCTAACAGATTTAAAAACATCAAGCTTTTGAAATATGTAAACAGCGTAAATGAAAAAATTGACAAACAGTTTTCCGCAATAACTTTTTATATAAATGAGGAATTGGCGGTCATCGCTTTCAGAGGCACTGATACAAGCGTTACGGGAGTAAAGGAATCCGCTATGCTCAGCTATATGTTTCCCGTTCCTGCGCAGATCGAAAGCCTGTTTTATCTTGAGGAGTGCGGCACCCTTGCCAAAAGGAATCTGATCGTATGCGGTCATTCAAAGGGCGGAAATCTGGCTACTTTTTCAGGTGTGAGCTGTTCAAATTCCCTGAAAAAGAAAATCATAGGAATATACGAATTTGACGCACCCGGCTTTCCGCAGCAAATGATTGACAGATACGACTTTGTTGAAATGAAAAATAAAATTTTTTCATATATGCCGCAATCCTCTATTATCGGCTGTATGCTCTGCCACAGCGAAACACGGAAAATCGTCAAAAGCACCAGTGAAAACTTGAAACAGCATCAGGTATCCTCCTGGGTCATCAACGGCAACCGTTTTGAGCTGACTGAGGAAACAGACGAAACCAGCAAATTTGTCGATAAATATTTAAAAAAGCTTACCTCGGTAATCGGTCAGGAAAATATTGAAGAGGTTTTTGAGGCCGTATTTGATTTTATCGAAGGATCCGGAATCAATGATTACGATGATTTAAAGGCATTCGATTTCGGAAAATTCATAAAAACGATTCGTTCCCTGAAAAATATAGATGAAGAACAAAAGGAATTGATTGAAAGCACAATAAAGCAGGCAATCAGAGAGTTTTCACACTTAATCTATAAGGAACATATACAGCATTTTACAAGAAAAATCAATTTCGACGACAGGAAGTAGCTTATGAACCGGAATGAAAAATATTTTGTAGCGCTCATTTCATCGCATTTGAACAATCAGCCTCCCCCGCCGCCTGAAAACACAGACTGGGAGGAGATATACCGGCTGGCGGGTATTCATAATGTATGCGCGATAATCGCAAATCAGATATTTATGCTCAAACCGGAGGAACAGCCGAACGCTGAAACGCTTTCAAAATTCCGTCAGCAGATGGGATATACAGTAATCGACAGCGATGAAAAAAAGCAGTCCCGGGATTATATACGCAAGCTGTTTACGGAAAACAAAATGGAATATATGTTTGTTAAAGGAGCGATACTCAGAAATTACTATCCAGTAAAAGATTTCCGCACCGGAAGCGATACGGACGTTTTGATCAGGAACAAAGACATGGACAAATGCCGCTGTCTTATTGAAAAAGCAGGTTTTAAAACCGAAAACAGCAGCAGGAATGTGATCTCCGCTTACTATAACAAACAGCACATTGAAATACACAGCGACCTTGATTATGACAATCCCTTTTTTCAAAACATTTTTGATATGTGTGAAAGGAAGGGTTATGAATACATAATCGGAGACCAACTGCATTTATTGTACGTTATGTGCCACATCATAAAGCATTTTAATATGTGCGGCGCAGGAATCAAAATGTTTATGGATATTGACGTACTTATAAGGCATATGGAAAACTTTGATTATAACGATTTTATGGAACAGTGCAGGGATATCCGTATTGAAACCTTTGCAAGGGCAAGCCTTGCCTTATGCGCGTACTGGTTTGGAACTCCTGTAAATACCGATATAGATTTGAATAATGATACGAAGCTGCGCAACCTGTTTGAGACAGAAATCATGAAAAGCGGAAATTTTGGTTTTAATGCCAGGGATTTAGGAGATTACTATATAAATAAAGGCATGGGAAGCAGCGGCAAAAACGGATTATTTTCAAAGCTCAGAGCCCTTATTGCCCTTCTTTTCCCGGAGAAAAGATATCTGATGAATCAATATGCTTATACGCAAAGGCGACCGTATCTTTTGCCTCTGGCATGGGTGAACAGGCTTTTTGACGCTGTGCTTAAAAGAAAGGAACATTCAAAAAATACGGTAAGATCCATTCTTTCCAAAGGCGATGAGACCGAGCAATATAAAAAACTTTTAACCGAGCTGGACATCCAATAAAATAAGCGGTTGATTGATATGATAAAACGAAACGATAAAATTAAATATATTCTATTTATTGTCACATATATTCTTTCCTGCTTAACGATATCAACGGACCAGATTGGCGGTTATTTGGGATATAGCGATACAGACAAACTGCTCATCAAATTCGCTCTGGTTTTCTTCTTTGTTCTGACCGTCACGCTGATAAACAGAAAACAGCAGGATAAAATCACAGAGTTTTCCGGTATCTTTTTAAATGTTCTGCTTTTATTTTTCCTATTTGATTATTTTGTCACAAATATCAGCGGCAGCTCCAGCTATTACAGAATGTGGTGGCTGAGCACCATATTTATTGCAAACGCCGGTTTATATATCGGACTTTCAGTAAGCAGGCAAGAGAATTTTAAAAGAATTTCACGCCGGTTCTGGCTCTCTTTTTTACCCACCTATATTGTTTCATTTTTACTTGTATTTGCAAGGAGACCGAATACCTATTTTGAGGTTAATTTAAAATTCGGCAATGGGCTTATCAGTTATCTTGATTATATGATAAGTCATTTTCACGGAAACACATGGCCGCTGTTTAATTTTGTCGGGAATGTCGTTTTCTTTATACCCATATCCTTTCTGCTTAAAGCAGTATTTACAAAAATAAAGCCCTATCAGATTTTTATGATCGGAATTATCGTCCCTTTCTGCGTTGAGGGTTATCAATATATTTTTAAGTGCGGAAGCGTAGATATTGACGATATTGTCTTTAATTTGACGGGTTTTATCGCCGGATTCGCCGCAATGCTTATGGAAAATAAAATCCACAATAAATAATCATCAAAGATAAAAAAGAGCAAGACAGGAATGGGTACGCCCGATAAGGAAGTATAAAAATACTCACCGAAAAATCAGATCTTTCGGTGAGTATTACTTTATGTAAGATTATGCTCAATTTCTTTAGTATTCGCCCATATCTCTTTTCTTGTGCAATGTTGCAATCCAATCGTGCGATTTTCCAGTAAAATTCTCGGGGTTTATCGGATAGTGCACATTATATAGATATCCCGTATCTCCATATCTTCCTTTTAATTTTTCATCTAAATAAGTTTCGTCTATACAAATATTAACTACTTCCAAGCACATCAAAACATGTGTACTTTCTTCAATTATTTCTCGTTCCCATAAATAACGACATTCCAAATTTAAGAAACATTCGTTTATGAAAGGAGCATCCACAATTGAAGCTGGCTGGGAAGTAAGTCCAGACATTGCTATTTCATCATTTTCAAATTTGTTGTTTCGAATTGTGTCCAAACATCTATCATACCAATCAGCGGAAGGAAAGTTAAGAACTGCTTCTTTCCTTTCGGTTATGCTTTTATATAAATGCCCTGATTTATTCACACTTGAAAGAATTGCGTAAAATCCATTAGGACTTCCATTAAAACACGCCCATGATTGTAAACAAGCATTTGGCTTGCCGTTGGATTTATATGTTGTTACAAGAAAAAGCGGTGATGGTATCGCAGTTATAAAATCCATCCAAGAAAACCCATATGTTTCCATGTCTTTCATTGAGTTGGGAATACTTGAGTATTCTTTTTTCATTATTACATCTCCTTGTTTGCAGAATCATTCTCAGTATTTATTATATTATGCAGCCTATAGCTTAGCAAGCAGGGAAACTGTATTGACAGTTTCAAAAAGAAGATATGGTGTAACCCCGTTTACGGAGTTACACCATATCTTATATAAAAATTTCCTTATCTGGCGTTGCCGAATCTGTCTTGCTCTTTTTTTAAATTTTATTATTCGCCGAACAGGATATCGGTATCGTTGAATGAAAGCGGTTTATATTCTCCGTTATCATAGTAATACGCCGCTGACAGTTTAACCGCAACCGCATATGTATTGCCCTGGCAGGTAAACATATAGCAATCTGCGCCGTTAATATTCTCAATTCTGTTATTATAGGAAATTGAGCTGTTTGAAGGATCGCTGCTGTAACCAAGATCAGCCCAGTTATCGCTGAGAGTCTGCTGTAAATAACGTCTTGCGTCCGCAATACTGTAATCCGGCGTAGTCGTGATTTCGTGCGGATTGGAATACGTTTCATATTCCGCCGGTGTGCCGCTCTGTGAAGCGGTAGTTGTTTCCGCAACATCCGGCTGATAATTATAACTAATGAACATAATAAGGAAATAAACAAGGAAAACAATAAGGATAATAAGAATAGCCATCAGGATGACCTTACCAACCTTATTTCCTGTCATTGCGGTAGCCGCAAATTCCTCCTCAGTCGGTATCGCAATAGGAACGAAAGGCTTGCCCTTTTTCGCGCATTTCTTTTCGGTCTTTGCGTTCTTCTTTTCAATTTTCTTTATGTAAGAAGCATAAGCCTTTTTGAGTGCCTTTTCAGCTTTGATTTCACTCTTTGACTGGAATTCCTCAATAGCCGGAATGGCAATAGGCGTAAAGTTCTTACCGTCTTTGGCTGCTTTAGCCTGTAATTTCTGATTTTTTTTCTCAGTTTCTTTTACAAACTTTGCATAATCCTTAGCGTGCTTTTTTTCAGCGCTGGCCTTTGCCTTTGCCATGGCAGCTTCCGCTTTCAGATTCTTTTTTTCCTGCTTAGCTTCCTTTTTGGCAAGCTTTTTTGCATTCTTCTCTTCTTTACTCAAGGCATTAACCCCCTTATAAGTCTGTTACTAATATAACATAATAAATATAAAATTTCAATAAAAATTTTTTCATAAACAGTAGTATTTTATGAACAAATTGTAAACATTGCAACAATATAGTGTATATTCATCCTATTTTATTGGAATAATTTATTAACAAAGTGTTATTTTCGACATTTATCTGCAATATTTTTCACCTGAGCAATCGACATATCATGATCCTGCGCAAGCCGTTTCAAATCCTCATATTCATATTTGTATTTCTTTGTCGAATAACCGGAAGCGACCTTTACTCTGACAGCACCGAAGGGGGTATTTATTTTTTCGGTTTTTCTGTCAAGGATATATCTGCCGCAGATATGCTCCCTTATTCCGATTGTGGAGGTATGTTTAAATATGCTTTCAATGACTTTTTGTTTATTTTCTTCTTTACATAATGCGGTCAGCAAATTCCCCGGTCTTGATTTCTTCATATTTACCGGCTGGATAAACACGTCAAGCGCGCCAGCGTCAAATATTTTTTCACAGGCGTAACCGATCTCCTCCGCCGTCATATCGTCAATATTGCAGACCAGTTCTGAAATTTCATCACGGCCGATTCCTGCGTCATCGCCAAGAAAAGCTCTGACGCAGTTTGCCTGTTCAAATTCCTTATCCCCTGCCCCGTAACCGATTTTATCCATCGTCATAACAGGCATATCGGAAAAGCCGGTGGCAAAAGCCTTGACAAGAGCCGCTCCGGTAGGGGTACAGAGTTCTCCTTTTATATCACTTTTATGAAAAGGAATACCTCTGAGGATTTCTGCCGCAGCAGGGGCAGGAACAGGCAGGATTCCGTGGGCGCATTTGACATTGCCGCTCCCCACATTAATCGGAGAAACAATAATTTTTCCGGGGTTGAGCTTATCCATAAGAAATGCGCATACGGCTATATCGGCTATGGCGTCCAGCATACCGACTTCGTGAAAATGAACCATAGTCACATCCGTATTGTGCGCCTTGGCTTCCGCCTGCGCAACGATATCATAAACGGATTTTGCCTTTTCCTTTACGGAGGCCGAAAGATTCAAGCTGTCAATAATCGAACGGACATCGGACAGATTACGGTGGCTGTGATGATGATGGTGGTCACTGCCTTCTTCTACACCTCCGATTGCTACATGTGCTTTCGTGCAATGAATACCACAGGTGATCTTCTCTTCAAAATGAATCTCGGTATCAGGCAGACCCATGGAATGAATCTCATCAAGCGTCTTATTTTTATCTTCCACCAATTCCCAAAGCGCCGCCATTAACATATCACCGGCAATACCCATATTACATTCTATAAACAAAGTTTTCATATTTGACCTCTGATCAGTAAAATTATATTCTGTTTATCATATTAGCCAGATAACCGGCTCCAAAACCGTTATCAATATTGACAACACTGACGCCGCTTGCGCAGGAATTGAGCATGGACAAAAGTGCGGAAACACCACCGAAATTCGCTCCGTAACCTACGGAAGTAGGCACGGCGATGACCGGACAGTCAACCATCCCTCCGACAACGCTTGCCAATGCGCCTTCCATACCTGCCACAGCCACAACAACTCTTGCCGTGGCTAAATCGTCTGCTCTGTCAAAGAGCCTGTGAATACCCGAAACGCCCACATCATAAAGACGCAGTACATTGCTGCCGTAAAACTCAGCGGTCAGCGCCGCCTCCTCGGCAACGGGTATATCGCTTGTGCCTCCGGTGGCGATTACAATTTTTCCGGCGGGATTTTCATATTTTCTTTTCTCTCCGGCGATGCCAATCTTTGACAGTTCGTCATAAAACAACGGAAGCCTTTCAGACACATACACATAGGCGTCCTTGCTCATTCTGGTGATCAGAACGGATTTTTCGCCGTGGGCAAGCATGGACTGTACGATGGAGCAAACCTGCTCCTTTGTTTTTCCTGCGCCGTAAATAACCTCAGCGGCTCCCTGACGAACGCCCCTGTGATAATCAATTTTAGCGAATCCCAGATCCTCATATGGCTCTGTTTTGATTTTAACCGCGGCATCTTGGGCTGTCATCTCGCCCTTTGCCACCTTGTCAAGAATCGACTCCAGCTCTCTTTTATCCATCGTTTTCCCTTCCCTTTAAATCAAGCAAAATATTATTGTAATACGGTGCAAGAACATCAAGTACCAGATTCTTATTTTTAACAAGCCGTTCAAAATCATTTTCATTTATCTGGAGTTTGGCGTCACCGTCATGAAACCGTATTCTGAAATCTGAAAAACCGAGTTTAAAAAGCTCGTTTTCAGCCTTTTCCGTCTTTTCCAGAATGTTTTTTGTAATGCGCTCCCCTGTCGGAATCCTTGTGGCAAGACACGCATAGGACGGTTTTTCAGAAACACAAATACCTCTTTTACGGGCAATGTCACGGACATCAGATTTTTTTAAGCCGCATAGCCTTAGCGGAGAAAGCACGCCAAGTTCCCCCAGCACTTTGTAACCTGCCCTGTCCCGAATATCATCGGACGCGTTTGTCCCCTCCAAAACCGCATCTGCCTTTGCCACATCCGCAAAATCAAATATTTTTGAAAATATCTTCTTTTTGCAGTAATAGCATCTGTCGGGTGGATTTTTGACAATATCATTATCAGAAAATATGTCCGCGTCCAGTATATTCAATTTCACATTCATATCGCCGCATATACGCTCGGCATCCTGCAATTCAAATGCAGGCTGAAAGGCGGTTTTTACGAAACAGGGATAAACTTCCCGAGCATTATCCAGCGCAAGTGAAAGCAGTACCGCCGAATCAACGCCGCCCGAAACCGCAACGACGACTCGTTTATATAATTTAAAAAATTCCTCTATTGTCATAATTTACTCACTTCATATAAAACATCCACAGTAAATACTATAACAAAATTTCAAAAAAAAATAAAGAGAGTATATATTAACAAAGAAGAATTTTTATAAAATACAGTATTATTTAGAATTGCTAAACGCTTTCAGGCAGGCTTTTGCAGCTCGTTTCCCGGAAATTACGGCTCCCTCCATTGTGGCGAAGGAGGAGGTAAGGGTATAATCCCCTGCCAGAGTAAGACCTTTGATATCCGTTTTTTGTGCCGGTCTCAGCCTTTGACTGCCTTTTGACAGAGAATAAAACCCGTCCCTCTCCGCTACCTTCCTGTAATCGGTAACACTGTCAGACAAATCAACGCCCAGGAATTTCATCTGTTTCTTTACAATATTTAAAATGGTTTCGGGACTTTTTTCGGTATACTCTTTAGGATTGCCCAAAATGACGGACAATCTGCCTTTCAGATTTCTGAAAGTCGAGCGTGACTGCTCCGCAAAACTGACCATATCGGTCCCGGGTCCAAAGGTCGTTATATCTTTTTTCAGCGCCGGTTTGTTTAATTCAAGCTGAAGCGTGCACGCCGACATCGTGTCAAGGGCAAAGAGGTTTTTCAGCCCGTTATTATCCTTCAGTGGTGAAAGTATCTTTTTTGCCGAAGGCAGTGTTGCGGCAAGAACGGTGTGCGGCGCAAGGAACGTTTTACCGTCCGCACTTTTCACTCCGATTACTGCTCCGTTTTTTACAATAACGCGCTCAACAGTCGTTCCAAGAATAAAATTTCCGCCCTGTGCGCGTATCTTTTCAGCGATCGGATCGCACATTACCTCTGTCATACCGCCGAGAAAAGCGCCGATTCTCATTTTATAAAATTTTGGAATCGCAGGAGCGAATAATCCGAAAAAAGCGTAAGCTGAATAATTTTCCGGCGGAAGAAAAAATATTCCGCTGCTCAGCGGCTCAAGAACAAGCCTTTTGCTTTTGTCCGTAACATGATGACGGTTGGCATATTCCGTAACGGAATACTTATCCAGCTTGTCAGAAAAAGCATAGCTGCAAAAGCCGCTGATAAAAAACGGCACAAGCGACAACTTATCTTTTACTGTCAATATATCATTATTTCCGAGAATACCTCTTGCGGTTTTTATCGGAGCGAACAACGGAGCCAGACCGAGCACAAGCTTTTTATTCTTATTTTTTATCAGGATATCCACCTTTTCTTCCCAAGTTTCGATGTCCCCTATCTTAACGCCGCATTTTTTCAGCAGTAACGGTAAGGCAGAATAATACCCTATATATCTGTGAAGCCCTGACTCCACCTGCATAGAATGGTCAACAAAGGACGAAGTCCTTCCCCCTACATAATCATGCGCTTCGATAATCAGCACTTTTTTCCCCTTTGCTGTTAGGTAATACGCACAGGATAGTCCTGCCAGTCCGGCTCCCACAACAATTACATCATATTTTTCATTTTCCATAAATAACACATCCGATTCTGTACTCAGTAAATATTATTTCCGATAAAAGCAAAAATCGGTCATATTATTTATTTTAAAACATATAAATGTAGTAATATCAGTCCGAAAGGCGATGATGATTTATATATGGAAAATAGTTTCTATCCTTTTACCAATTTGCCGCTGCCGTATGATTACGATTCATTAGAGCCATTTATTGATGAAAAAACCATGCGCCTGCACCACGACAGACACCTGCAGACATATATTGATAATCTGAACGCCATTCTGACGAATTGCCCTTATTTGCAAAGGCTTTCACTGAATATGATACTTAAAAATTCTTCCATATTTCCCTATACACAGAAAAACGCAATTCTGAATAACGCCGGAGGTATTTTTAACCACAGATTCTTCTTTGATATGATGACGCCGTCGTCACCAAAAGAGCCGTCCGGAAATCTTTTGGCAGCCATTGACGCCTGCTTTGGCGGATTCGATCAGTTCAAGGAGAGATTCAAAAAGGCCGCACTCTCCGTCTTCGGCTCCGGATACGCCTGGCTCGTGCTTGACCGGGGCAGACTCAAAATCATTACAACACCTAATCAGAATACACCCATCGCTTTGGGCGTATGTCCGGTGCTTTGTATCGACGTCTGGGAACATGCGTATTACTTGAAGCACTATAATCTTAGAGCGGATTATAATGACGACTGGTTTAACGTAATTAACTGGCAGAAAGCCGATCATATTTTTACAAATCAAAACAAGAAAATTTCATAAGCAACATAACAGGGGCTGTAAAAAATTCTTTAATTTGCAAGATTTGAGCAAAATAAGCCCACCAAAACCACTATATGCAGTAGTTTTGGTGGGTCGTTTTTTTGTTTACAAGGAGTTTTTTACAGCCCCTGTTTTTTCTAATTCACTGTTATATCAGTCCGGAACATTTATCTTACTGTTAAATTTATCAAGAACAAGAGCGATAACGATTCCGGCGGCAAGGCAGACAAAATTAATTATAAAATTCTTCACGCCTGAAACGAAGCCTGAAAACGGTACAATAACGATTGTGGCGGCAATTACGATTCCGATTATACCATGAAAAACAACGGAATAATGTTTATCCATAAGCTTTGTCACAGCTTTGGCAAGCAGTATTACCGTCAGCAGAGCGCCGATTGCAGCAGGAATGATTACGTCAAACTGCACTTTATCAAAACCGTTTACAACGTCGGCAACAGAGCCTATACCTGAAACAAGCGGTTCATAAAGTCCCAGAGGCATAAGCAGTGTTGAAAAGCTCATGCCGGGTGCGATAACACTCAGCGCAATACAAAAACCGCAGAAAATATACCATCCGAAATTAGGTTCAATCGTTACATGAACGGCGTTCAGTCCCAGCAATACGGCAAGCACCACAACAAAGCAAACGCCAAGGGAAATAAAGGAGCCTTTGGTCCTGCCCTTTTCACCCGCCTCTCTGAAAAGGGAGGGCAGCATACCCGCAATCAGACCTACAAACAGGCATACAGAAGGGTCCGGATACTTCTCAAGCAGGAATCCCAGCAGTTTGGATATTGCCACAAAGCCTATCGCAATGCCTATCACTACGGGGATTAGTATCCTGGCGTATTTTTTTATCGCTTTAAAAGGATGAGACAGTAATTCCATAATTGGTCTGTAAACGCCGAATACAACGCAGAGTACGCCGCCGGATATTCCCGGCAATACTGCGCCCAGTCCGATCAGCGCGCCGTGAATCAAACGCATGATTGGATCAAGCAGCTTTGATTTGCTGTTTTTGGATTTTTCTATACTATCGTTCATATCTGTATTTTTATTGTTTTCATCATTCATATTGCGTACTCCTAATCAAATTTCGCGTTTTTTGCACGTTTTTTATTAAGTAATTATTTATATGGCAGTTCCACAGAGTTTATTATATATTCATTTTTTTACATTGTAAAGTAAATTATGGGTTTTTATTGCAAAATGAACAAAAACGTTATTGTAAGAATAAAATATAATAATAACTTACAGAAAGACTGAAAAATATGCAAAATAATAATATGAATGAAAAAATATATAAATGCTTTACGCCTGATCAATGCAGATACTGTTCGCTTAAAGGGTCAACAGGGGTAACGGGACCTACTGGTCCAACGGGTCCTACAGGAGCAACGGGACCTGCAGGTCCGACAGGTCCTACCGGGGCGACAGGGGTTACCGGAGCCACCGGATCAGCCGGTACCGCAGGAATAACAGGCCCAACCGGACCCGCCGGTATTACAGGAGCTACAGGACCGACAGGTGCTACCGGTCCAGCAGGCGCCACGGGAGCAACAGGGGCTACTGGTGTGACCGGTCCTTCAGGCGCTACGGGAGCAACAGGTCCCACAGGGGCTACCGGAGCGGTACCGGACGAGTCTTTCGCCTCCTATTTCGCTTTTCAACAACCGCTTACAGTAGGAACTCTGATAACATTATTTCCTGCAGTCACTGATATTACAGGAAATATTACGCAGAGTGATTCAGAGCATATCACACTGCAACCCGGATATTATCTGGTGTCTTATAAAGTATCGGCTATTTTTTCAACGGCGAATTATATGCAGATCACGCCGTCATATAACGGCAGTCCGCATATTGAAAACGGAATTTATTTTGCCACAACTACAAATGGATCAAGCGCCTGCGGCTCTGCCTTTTTCATTATTCACGCAACGTCTGAAACACAGTTTTCTCTTAACTATTCCGGCTCCGGCAACGCCACCGACGGCGAGGTAAATATAACTTTTCTTAAACTGAAAAGAACAGTATAACCCTCCAAACTTTTAATATTCATAATAGACTTCCGTTTTATTTTTTATAAAAGGCAGTTGAACCGCTGTATTGCCGGAACCGATATAATCAAGACTTACATTTCCGATGATGACCTGCTTGGATTTTAATGCCAAAATTGCCTGCGCGTTTTCCGCAAAATCAAATTGTGTGATTTTAAGATTTCTTATCTGTGAATACTGCAGATCACTAAACAGAGGATACTGCAG
>JAGHJI010000084.1 GCA_017886765.1 Eubacterium sp. | reverse complement strand
GATCTGGTATAAAAACATCAGGCTTATCCTGGACGCCTGCGCAAAGCTGAAAAGAGAAGGCAAGCCATTCTTACTGATCATGCTGGGCTTCGGCGCCGACGAAAACGCGATTAAGCGATATATTGCAAAATCAGGATTAAAGGATAATACCGTCTGGACAGGTCAGATACTGGACAGGCAGGAGATTCAGGGATATTATGGAATATCCGACATCTTGCTTTTCCCGTCTGTGTTCGATACCAACGGACTTGTCGTAAGAGAGGCGGCAGCCTGCGCCACGCCGAGCCTGCTGGTTCGGGGAAGTTGCGCCGCCGAGGGAATCGAGGACTGTGAAACCGGCTTTCTCTGTATGGAAAGCGCCCATTCCATAGCCGCTACCCTCTCAAAAATAATGGATAATAAGAGCCTGCTCAAACGCGTGGGCAAAAAAGCCCAGTCTGATATTTATATCAGCTGGGAGGACTCCGTAAAATCAGCCTATGAAAGATATAAAACTGTAATTGAAAATTTTAATAAATAATATACAAAAACATATAAAGGCTGTCATGGCATTTGCCCTGACAGTTTTTACGGTTTTATAACACTTTTTGTGCCGAAAAATTTCTCTTGTGCATAGAATGTAACAGAAATTTAAGGAGTTGAACTTATGTTTAGTTATATAAAAAAATTGCAATACCCGATAAACATAAAAAATCCGGACCCCAAGGCCGCGTCCATTATTATTTCACAATACGGCGGACCGTATTGCGTAAAGATACTACAAGTAAAAAACTCGCCCTTACCTCATCTGAGATAAGGGCATCTTTTATTTGGATTTCGTAATCGTTTCCACTAAGCCGCTGATAAATTCAGCCCTATTGATACCGCTGCATGTCAGGAACCTTGCCAATGTTTCGATTGAACATAGGCTCTTGCCGTTTTCGAGATTTGAATACTGTCTTAGGGATATATTAAGCCGGCTTGCCATTTCAGCCTGCGATATTCCCATCTGGTATCTCCTTTTGCCCAGTTCGTCCATCAAATATTCCTTCATTTCGCCGTTTGCGCTCATCTTCAACACCTCACTGAATGGACTAACAGTGCTGCTTTGTTGCGTCATCCGGTAATTTAGTTGAAAATGTTTGTACAAGTAACTAAGCCACCGATTTTTATAAACGGGGGCTTATTTTATATATAGCAACTACTACTTTAAGATAATAGATTTAATAATTTAATCATGAAAAATTTGACTGATGATAGAATCTTCGGTATAATGACGACAGATCACTTAATTTAAGAGTTTATTTTATTGACAGTAAGATCAAGAAGATGAAATCCAACATTCTCAGCAGCATGGGAAAAGAGTTGTAGACAAACGGGTACAGGCAAGGTTCGGCGATGACAGTAACCTATTGGGCGCTTCTCTTTTGGAGTGATAAAACCGATAATAACTTTGTATAAATATCAAGGGGAAATATTTATGGAAGAAATAAAAGAGAAAGAAACATTAAAAACAAAAATCGTAAACGGAATTGAAAAATTCAGATCTCATTGGAATACGCCGCCCAAGGGTTATCAGGTTTGTTACAAAGAGTTTGCTGCTTTTGCCGCAGGCTGCGGAAGTCCCAATCTTCTGGGAGTGCTGACACAATATACCACCATTGCCACAAGCGTTCATCTGATGATTTCTTATTTCAAGATGTCAACGGGTATGGCATGGATACTCACGATTCTTGCGTCAGTCATAGCGATTATACGTTCGCCGATTTTATCTATGATGATCGACAATTCAAACGGAAAAAACGGTAAATTCAAACCGTTTCTGCTTTGGTCTTCCATTGGTACTGCCGTAAGCTTTTCTTTCGTTCCGTACATACCGTCCTCCTGGATGGATATTCATCTTTTCAATATACCCCTTCCTGCAATTCCGATTATGGGAATTCATGAGGCGTCCACTATCCATTTTAATCTCGGTATCCTTGTGGCTTTTATTCTTATTCAAATCGGTCAGTTTTTTATTACGCTTCTCAATCAGTCCATATCGGGCATTGAACAAACCATTTCCACTGTTGCGCAGGAAAGAGCGAATATAGGCTCCATCAAAGGTCTGGTATCCGGTCTGCCCAGTTCGGTTGTAAATATTATACTTCCCGTTCTTGCCGGAACTTTTTTTGCAAAGCAGGGCGGTTGGAACGCTGTAAATATGTACCGTATTATTTTCCCCATATGCGGCGTTTTGGGCGTTTTAATGGTACTTTTGCTGGTTAAAGGCGTTGAGGAAAGGACGGTCGTTAAACAGGAATATGTCGCTAAGGTTAAATTCTCTGAGGGTATGAAACTCCTCAGCAAAAGCAAGTATTTTTGGATCATAACCATTTTTAATGCTTTTAACGCCATAAGAAATCTTGCCAATATTACAACCTGGATCACGCAGTACAGCTTTGTTTCCGACACGGCAAAAACATGGGTCGGTCTTTACTGTTCAACCATTCTTATGAACGCAATTGCCGTCGCGCTTCTTGTGGGACCGTTTCTTATAAAAAAAATGGGCAAGAAGAATTTAATGATACTTTCCTGTGTCGGATATGTCATAATGATCACACTTCAGGTGATTTTCCACAAGAGTCCGGTGCTGATACTGATCGTTTCTTTCTTTGAACAGTTCTTTGGCGGATTTTATTTCTTAGCAGGAATCATGACTTCAGATATTATGGATGAAATTCAGATGAGGACGGGCAAACGCCTTGAAGGCTTTTGGCAGAACTATATGGCGATTATTACGACAATAATCGGCGTGTTTACAGGCATGCTCACTCCGCTGTTTCTTTCCTTCGGCGGAGTAGGTTTTTCAGACGATATTTCCGTCGCCCTGCAAAATCCTGAATTAAGAAACAACATTTTCTTCTATCAGTCGCTTCTTTCGCTGATCGGCGCTGTCATTGTTGCCGTACCGTTTTTCTTCTACGACCTTACGGAAAAAAAGCATGCAAATAT
>JAGHJI010000083.1 GCA_017886765.1 Eubacterium sp. | reverse complement strand
GATGTATATTTACCAGAAAATATCAAGTCGATAGATTTAAATTGCTTTGCTGGGCAACCAATCGAAACGATAAACTTAGGCAGAAATAATATAGATAATGTATTTTACTCTTTAGACAAATGTCTAAAATTACGCTCTGTTGAAGTTTGCTTTGATAATAGTATGTATACTTCACAAGATGGTATCTTATACAATAAAGACAAAACGGATATAATCTTTATCCCAAAAGCATACCCAAGAGATAATTTTACTGTGAATTATCAAATATCAAAAATATCTTATAATATTCATAACATCTTAAGCAGTTTTTCTCATTTGAATTATGGCGATGTAGATTTCATGAATTTACATTGTCAGGATTTTAAATCAATAGAATTGGCTAAAAGAATTAATTTACCTTATAAAATAACTAAACATAATTTGGTTGATGATAAATGTAAAGATTGTGGCAGTTATAATATTGTGAGTGAAAACATTTATAAAAGTGGTTATGGTCAGAGGGAACGATTTCGATTATCGTTTATTACAAATAATAAAGTTTTGCTCACATGTAATGTATTAAGTAATATTAATGATTATTTTAGAGATAATGGTTATAAATATCAAAATATAATTCCTGATAGATATAAAACTTTGATAATTGGTAATTTAAACAAATATAATTCAAAAACAAATGTGACGATTGATAATATTCAGAGACTGATAAATTCATGCAGTATTGTTGAAAAAGTAATTATTGATTCTCCGACATATGAATATTTCGGTGATGAAAAAAGAGATGCTTTAAAAAATGTTAATTTTAAAAAGTTTGCCGATTTGAAAGAGGTTATTATTGAAGAAGGCATAATTAATTTACCAAAATTCGAAGATTGCAGTAAACTAGAAAAAGTTAAATTACCATCAACAATAAAGACAATACCCCATGATTGTTTTAAAAATTGTATTAATCTAAAAGAAATAAATATTCCCGAAAGCATAGAAGTAATAGGGAGTTATGCGTTTCAAAATTGTAGAAGTTTAGAAAAAATTAACTTATCTGAAAATTTAACATATGTTTATGAATATGCCTTTAATGGATGTGAGCAGTTAATAAATATTCAGATTCCTAAAATAGTTGCACAAAGAATTCAAAAAGAAATTAAAAGCATTGTTAATGCAAGTGATTATGATGCTCGACATAGACAATCTGTATATGAGTATGCATTTAGTGATCTTTGGAAAAAACAAAATAAATGTCAAAAATGTGGTGGGGAATTCAAAAAAAATTTACTAGGAAAGCTTTATTGTAAAACTTGCAGAATGTATAAGAATTATTGAATTTAAAAACAGATGAGTGAAAACATGTCCTGTTCTCTTTTATGGCTGATTTAATTTTCTTAAAAGATAAAAAACTAATAAGTTCTATTTAGTCTATACAGAAAAATTAAGTGCTTTCATATAATTTTAAGCATGAGGTGTAGAAAAATGTCTTTTGTACAAGCAAAGTGTCCTGAATGCGGAGGGATGTTGGCGGTAGATGCGGATAAAAAGGCTGCAGTATGCCAGTTTTGCGGTGAAGCATTCATAGTTCAGGAAGCAATAAATAATTATAATACATATAATGAAACAATTAACAACTATAATACAACACATAATTATAGTGCCGGAACAACAGTCAATGTTTATGAAGATAAAAGCAAAGATTTTGTAGTTGAAGCCGGTGTCCTTAAAGAATACCATGGTGAATCCGTTGATGTATATTTACCAGAAAATATCAAGTCGATAGATTTAAATTGCTTTGCTGGGCAACCAATCGAAACGATAAACTTAGGCAGAAATAATATAGATAATGTATTTTACTCTTTGGACAAATGTCTAAAATTACGATCTGTTGAAGTTTGCTCTGATAATAGTATGTATACTTCACAAGATGGTATCTTATACAATAAAGACAAAACGGATATAATCTTTATCCCAAGAGCATACCCAAGAGATAATTTTACTGTGAATTATCAAATATCAAAAATATCTTATAATATTCATAACACCTTAAGCAGTTTTTCTCATTTGAATTATGGCGATGTAGATTTCATGAATTTACATTGTCAGGATTTTAAATCAATAGAATTGGCTAAAAGAATTAATTTACCTTATAAAATAACCAAGCATAGTTTCGTTGATGATAAGTGTGAGTATTGTGGAAATTATGATGTACTAAGTGAAAAGGTTTATAAAAAAAGTTATCAAGGAACTGGAATTTTTAAATTAACATTTATAAGAAATAATAAAGTTTTACTTACTTGTGATGATATTAGTTATCTTCGTGAATATTTTTGGTATAGTCGTTATAGTGGGCAGTATGAACATGAAAATGAAAATATAGTTTCTGAAGATTTCAAAACATTGATAATAGGTAATTTGAACAAAAACAATTCAAATGAACCTATTGGGCATGTTCAATACGAAAATATTCAGCGCCTTATAAATTTATGTAGTACTGTTGAAAGAGTTAGAATTGATTTTCCCATTTATGATTACTCCAGTGAAATAAAACGTGAAATACCATGGTGTTTTTTTAGATTCAGTAAATTCGTTAATTTAAAAGAAGTAATTATTAAAGAGGGTGTTTCATCTACACCTACATTCGAAAATTGCAGTAAATTGGAAAAAGTTAAATTACCATCAACAATAAAGACAATATCGTCTCATAGTTTTGATAATTGTATTAATTTAAAAGAAATAAATTTACCTGAACATTTGGAAATGGTTGGTGGTTATGCTTTTAATGGATGCGAGAAATTAGTGAATATTAAAATTCCTGAAAATGTTATAAAAAAAATACAAAAAGATTGCAAGCAAAAAGACTATAAAGATAATCTAGGATGGGTGGTCGAATATGCATTTTGTGATCTTTGGAAAAAGCAAAATAAATGTCGAAGATGTGGAGGAGAATTTAAGAAAACATTACTTGGGAAACCATATTGTAAAAACTGCGGAAAGCCCAAAGACTATTAATAAACAATAAAGGAGAAGAAAGTTATGAAAGCAATGTTTGAAGTAATCAAGTATGAAGGTGACAATAGCAATTTGGTTTATAAATATCCTATTGAGGATTTTAATACCAAATCAAGATTGGTCGTTCAGCAAGCACAAGAAGCCATTTTTTATTATAAAGGTCAGATGGCAGATTGTTTTGATGTGCCGGATACATATGTTTTGGAATCGAAGAATATTCCTATTTTGCGGCATTTGGTAAACCTTCCATTCGGAAAAGAATCACCGTTTCATGCTGTTGTTTATTTTGTTAATAAAACAGAGCAAACAAACAACAAGTGGGGGGTTGGAAATGTACCGTTTGTTGATAAAGCATATCCTATCCCTCTTAAGACAGGGATTTCAGGTGAATACAATTTTAAAGTTGATAATGCTGAAATCTTTATGGACAAACTTGTAGGTACACTTTCTGAATTCAGCGGAGCGAAACTTAAAGATACTCTCGACTCGTTTTTAAAATCAAGAGTTATTAACCATTTGTCAAAATATTATCAGGAAAATGAAGTCGATATATTCGTTGTAGAAACTAAAATTGAAGAAATTGCTGGTTACCTGGAGAATAAAATTAGAGAAGACTTCCGTGATTATGGCATAGAGATAACAAAATTTGTTGTAACCAATATTGCTAAACATGAAGACTCAATGGAATACAAGCGGTACTATGAATATAGAACTCAGCAACAGGCGCTTATAGATATTCAAAATCAGGGTGAGCGCGCTGCAGCAGAGGCGCGTGCAAGAATGAATGTATCTATAATTGAGCAATCAACACAGCAGGATTTGGATGCAAGAGCTAAAAAAGTTGACGCTGAGGCAACAAAGTATAAGCGAGATGTTGAGGGCTATACATATCAGCAGGAAAGAGGTTTTGATGTTGCTGAAAAAACTGCTGGAAATGAAGGCGTAGGTAATTTTGCATCAGCAGGTTTAGGTGTTGGCGTTGGCATAGGCGCAATGGGAGCGGCAGCTGAGGCCGTGGGCGGATTATATAATGATGCATTAAGTAATATTGGATTGGGAGTTTCACAGAATGATGCTCAGCCACAGAAAGCACAGGAAAAAGATATTTTTGCAGGAGCAAATTTAGGACTTGGTGATGAAAATCAGGAAACACCTCAAAGTTCTGTGCCTACACAGTTATCTGCTGAAGAAAGACTGGCAAACATTAAATCATTATATGAAAAAGGTCTTTTGACTGAAGAAAAATACAATCAAAAAATGGATGAAATTTTAAGCGAATTATAATTAATTATCGGAGAAGAATATGTCAATAGTATATAAGTGTAAAATGTGTGGCGGAGATTTAGATGTCACAGAAAACAGCAGAATAGCATCCTGCCCATATTGCGGAGCAAAGCAGACAATATCAAATACCGATGACGAAATTGTTGCAAATTTGTTTAATCGAG
>JAGHJI010000082.1 GCA_017886765.1 Eubacterium sp. | reverse complement strand
CTGCCGAGGCGTATACTTCGCGTCTGGCACAGCCCCTTACGGACGAATTCGCCATATCAGCGGTAAAAAGGATTTTCAAATATCTTCCCGTTTGTTATAACGAGGGTCACAATGTTAAAGCAAGGGAACAGATGTCCCTGGCAGCGCTGGAGGCGGGTGTGGCTTTCAATAACGCGTCAGTAACCATTATTCATGGTATGAGCAGACCCATCGGCGCGCTGTTCCATGTGCCGCACGGTATCAGCAACGCCATGCTTATGTCTGAATGTTTCAGCTATGTGTATGACGGCGCGTATGACCGCTTTGCGGATATGGCAAGAGCGATAGGAAAGGCGCAGCCGGATGATGATGACAAATCCGCGGCGGTCAAATTTATAGAAGCCTGTCAGGAGCTCTGTGAGGTCTGCGAAATTCCTACGCTGGAACAGTACGGAATTGACAGAAACAGGTTCTTTGACGCAATGGATAAAATGGCTGACGACGCTATAGCATCAGGCTCTCCCGGAAATACGATGAAAGAAATCACAAAAGCGGATATTCTCAGCATCTATAAAGCACTGTGGAAATAAATTGACCGGTCAGGAACTGAGCTCCGGTAAAAAAACAACAGCACCTCAATTGAAGTGCTGTTGTTTTTTTATAAATCTTCATTAATCAGGATAGCCGTTTGGGTTCTGGCTCTGCCATCTCCAGGAGTCCTCGCACATTTCCTCAATTCCTCTTTCGGCTTTCCAGCCTAATTCTTTGAGGGCTTTGCTGGGGTCTGAATAACAGGTGGCGATATCTCCGGCGCGGCGTGGACCGATTTTATAAGGTATCTTCTGACCTGAAGCCTTTTCAAATGCCTTGACAACATCAAGAACGGAATAACCTACGCCGGTGCCGAGGTTGTATATGAAAAGTCCTTTTTCTCCGGAAACCTTTTCAACCGCTTTGAGATGGCCCAGCGCCAGGTCCACAACGTGGATATAATCCCTTACTCCCGTGCCGTCCGGTGTATCATAATCATCGCCCCAAACATTGAGATATTCACGCTTGCCGATGGCTACCTGGGTGATGTACGGCATAAGATTGTTTGGTATACCGTTGGGGTCCTCGCCCATTGTGCCGCTCTTGTGCGCGCCTATGGGATTGAAATAGCGCAGCAGGCAGATGGACCAGTCGTTATCTGAAACATACAGATCCTGGAGTATACACTCGATCATATACTTTGTTCTGCCATAGGGATTTGTTACGCCGCCGACTTCCATATCTTCCGTAAGAGGGGATACGTTGTTCATTCCGTAAACCGTCGCGGAGGAGGAAAATACGATCTTTTTGCATCCGTGCTTTCTCATTACATCAAGAAGAACAAGGGTGCCGTTTACATTGTTGTCAAAATATTCAAGCGGCTTCTGAACGCTTTCGCCCACAGCCTTGAGCCCGGCAAAATGGATAACGGAGTTGATATTTTCCTTTTCAAAAATATCGCTCATACCTTCTTTGTCACGGATATCGCATTCATAGAATTTGAAATCCCTGCCCACCAGAGCCTTGATTCTGTCATAAGAGCTTTTTTTGCAGTTGTACAGATTGTCAACCACAACAACTTCCTCGCCTGCGTTCATAAGCTCCACGCAGGTGTGTGAGCCGATATATCCCAATCCGCCCGTTACCAATACTGACATAATATAACCTCCGTAAAAATTAAAGTTTAGGATAATTGCTTTACAAGAGCATAATACTCTTGTTTTTCATGATTAATATGCTTTGCCCCAGTAGAGCATTTTTTTAGCGGGCTTGCCGCAGCAGACGCATACGTCGGAGATCTCCTCCTGTTCAAAGGGAATACAGCGCGAACCCACGCCGGTGATCTCCTTTACCTTATCCTCGCATGCTTCGTCGCCGCACCACATCGCTTTGACAAAGCCATCGCCGTTTTCTTCCAGCGCCTTTGTGATCTCCTCCATGGTTTCACACTTGTACGTACGGTTTTCCCTGTTTTCCAGGGCTTTGTTATAAAGTCCGTCACGTACCTCCTGTAATTTTTGAGGTATGACCTCGGCGAGTTTATCCAGGGGAACGATGGTCTTTTCCCTGTTGTGACGGGTAACGACTACGCACTGATTGTTCTCAATATCCCTGGGTCCCAGCTCAACTCTTACCGGTACGCCCTTCATTTCGTATTCGGCGAATTTCCAGCCCGGTGAATTGTCCGAATCGTCGATTTTGACTCTGCAGATCTTCTTCAGCTCGTCTGTCAGGGTGCGGGCTTTCTCCAGCACCCCTTCCTTATGCTGCGCAACAGGAATGACCATAACCTGTATGGGCGCTACCGCCGGCGGTAATACAAGGCCGTTATCGTCACCGTGGGTCATAATGATCGCGCCGATCAGTCTTGTGGTTACGCCCCAGGAGGTCTGGTGCGGATAGGTGAGTTTATTTTCCTTGTTTGAATACTGGATATCAAACGCCTTCGCGAATCCGTCGCCGAAATAGTGGCTTGTGCCTGCCTGTAGAGCCTTTCCATCATGCATAAGCGCCTCAATACAATACGTACGTTCCGCGCCGGCGAATTTATCACTGTCTGTTTTCTGCCCCTGGATTACCGGCATTGCCAGATATTCCTGACAGAATTTTGTGTATACGCCCAGCATTCTCTCTGTTTCTTCAATGGCTTCGTCAGCCGTAGCGTGCAGGGTGTGACCCTCCTGCCACAGAAATTCACGGGAGCGCAGGAACGGTCTTGTTGTCTTTTCCCAGCGTACTACGGATACCCATTGGTTGTAAAGCTTAGGCAGGTCTCTGTGGGAGTGCACGATATCCTTGAAATGTTCGCAGAAAAGCGTCTCGGACGTGGGGCGTACGCACAGCCTTTCCTCCAGCTTTTCACTGCCGCCGTAGGTTACCCAGGCGCATTCGGGCGCAAAGCCCTCCACGTGGTCCTTTTCTTTCTGCAAAAGACTTTCCGGTATAAACATAGGCATATTTACATTTTCATGCCCCGTTTCCTTGAACATGCCGTCAAGAATACGCTGTATATTTTCCCATATAGCGTATCCGTAGGGTCTGATGACCATACATCCCTTTACGCTGGTGTATGAGATCAATTCCGCTTTTTTGCATACGTCGGTGTACCATTTCGCAAAGTCCTCGTCCATGGAGGTAATGGAATCCACCATTTTTTTCTGGTCGTTTGCCATATTGAACTCCTTAAATCGCTGTTTTATTTATTACTTGAACTAATATTATATACGAATTACCTTAATATGTAAATAGAAATTTTAAAATGTCGCTAATTGCTTTTTGAAAGAGATTTTAATGTTTTATAATGTATGAAAAAGATAACAAAAATTTGTATTGATTTTTATTTTTCATAATGCTATGATAACCGTAATTAAAGAAATTTTATTGTTTTGGCGTTTTGCATAATTACAAATCTGATTTTTGCACAAAGTAATATTATCAATGTCAAATAAATCTATGCAATTTTACTTATAGTATTTCAATCAAACAACAAATTGTATAATATTATATGCGATCTATTGAAAAAGATAAAAAATTGTAGTATAATTATGTAAGTTTAACAGGGGGGTGAGTGCAACGTTCGGTCAGATCATGATGAAGCTTGACCTGCAGAAAGAATTGACAGAGCAGCTTGAAATTGAAGAGGTGTTCAGTTTTAACATCGGCAATGTCAAAATAGGTTTTGACGAAGCGACCGTTGTTTCCTGGATAATCATTGGCGTACTGACTGTTCTTGCGATAATTCTTACAAGAAATTTTAAGGTGACAGGCGAGATATCAAAACGCCAGGCTTTGCTTGAAATGGTTTATGAAAAAGCTGTGGACTTTTTCAAAGGCATCATGGGAGAAAAGGTTGAAAAATTTATTCCCTGGCTTATGAGCATGGCGCTGTTTATCGGCGTGTCAAATACGATTGGTATATTCGGTATGAAACCGCCGACAAAAAGTATGCAGGTAACGGCGGCAATGGCAATAATGAGTATTATACTGGTGGAATATTCCTCGTTCAAAGAAAAGGGTGTGGCCGGAAGACTGAAAGCGCTTACCAAGCCCATTGCCATCATCACCCCAATCAATATAATGGAAATCTTTACAAAACCGCTTTCGCTTTGTATGCGGCTTTTCGGCAACGTAATAGGTGCGTTTACCATTATGGAGCTGATCAAGGCGATTGTTCCGGTAGGACTTCCCGTAATCTTCAGTTTGTATTTTGATATATTCGACGGACTATTACAGGCATACATTTTCGTTTTCCTGACAGGGCTTTATCTGCAGGAGGCTGTTGAGGAAGATGAGCTGCCCTCTGAAAAGAAAAAACGCAGTAAATTAAGAAAGACCAAGAAAAAGAAACTTGGCGCTTAATTTAAAATAAATTTTACAGATATAAAGGAGAAAAATTATGACAGGTTCAATTATTGCAATCGGCGCGGGTCTTGCTTTGCTGTGTGGTCTTGGTGCCGGTATAGGTATAGGTATAGCAACAGGAAAAGCCGTTGACGCGATTGCCCGTCAGCCTGAGGCGGCCGGTCAGATCCGTACAACGCTTCTTCTCGGCGCCGCCCTTTCCGAGGCGACCGCTATATACGGTCTTATCGGCTGTATTCTTATTATTTTCCTTGTGGGTTAGATTCAAAGGAACATCCCAAATTCTTTATGAAAGGAAAAGCAGTTCATGTTAAAATTTGACTGGAACATTCTTTGGACTGTTATCAATTTAATCGTTTTCTTTCTGCTGATGAAATTTTTTCTTTTCAAACCCATTAAGAAAACCCTTGATAAAAGAAAAGAATTGATTGATAAACAATTTAAGGATGCTGAAGATGCGCAGCGGCAGGCTGATGAAATTAAGGCAAAGTATCAGAGCGAGCTTGACGGCGTGGAAGAAGAGAAAAAACAGATCCTTGTCAGCGCCAGAGCCAATGCTAAAAATGAGTATAATAAAATAATCGACAAGGCGCAGAGCGACGCTGATAAAATCAAGACGGACGCTAAAAAGCTTTCTGATTTTGAAACGGAAAAAGCAAGGCGCGCCGTCAAGGAGGAGATTGCCGCTCTTGCTATGGAAACGGCTGAAAAAGTTGTGGGAAAGAGTGCGTCTCCCCAGCTTGACAGTAAGCTGTACGATGAATTTTTGAATGAAAGCAGTGATGAATCATGATTCAGAATATGGATAGTTACCTTGATTCACTGCTCTCATCAAACATCAGTGTATCAAGTCTTGAGGAGACTTTGAAAATCATAAACGCCTCCTCTGAATTGTCTGAGATTTTGGACAATCCCAATGTCAGCAAACAGGATAAGGATAAGGTAATAAAGGATCTGTTTGCGCCGTCTGTCAGGAACTTTATTTCCGGTCTGGCCGGGGCATGCAAAGTTTCCCGGCTGTCTGAAATCATAGAGGCCTTTATCATTGAGTTGGATAAGAAAAGCAATGTTGCGGATGCAACGGTATACTGCGTCACGCCCCCGGACGAAAAACAGCTTGCGGGTATAAGGGATTTTGTGTGCAGACAGGAGAAGTCCGACAAAGCCAATATTAAAATTGTGGAAGACGACAGCCTTGTAGGCGGATTCATTATTAATATCGGCAACAAGGAGTTTGATTACAGCCTGAGGACAAAGCTTGCGAATATCAGACAGCAGGTAATGAAAACTGCCCGTGAAAGCAGTGTGGATAACGAGTCTGTTATCGCTACCCTCAGACGTGACGTTAAGGATTATGAGCAATGTGTTGACGTGGAGGAAATCGGTACGGTTGTCAAAATAGGCGACAGTATTGCCACCGTTCACGGACTTGACCATGTTATGTACGGCGAAATCGTCATTTTTGAAAACGGCTTTAAAGGTATGGTGCAGGATGTCAAAAGGCACCAGGTGGGCATTATCCTGTTTGGCAGTGATGTGGGTATCCATCAGGGCACAAGGGTAAAACGTACCCATAAAAAAGCCGGTGTTCCCGTCGGCAGCGGATTTATCGGAAGAATTGTCAATTCTCTGGGTGAGCCGATTGACGGCGGTGGCGATATTGAGGCGGAGGATTACCGCCCCGTTGAGCAGAGCGCGCCGTCCATTGTGGACAGAAAAAGCGTGGACACCCCCATGGCTACCGGTATTCTCTCTATTGATTCCATGTTCCCTATAGGAAGGGGGCAGAGGGAGCTTATTATCGGCGACAGACAAACGGGTAAAACTTCCATTGCGCTTGATACCATAATCAATCAGAAGGGCAAGGATGTTATTTGCATATATAACGCCATAGGGCAGAAGGCTTCCAGCGTTGCCAAGCTTGTGAACACCCTGGAAAAAGCCGGCGCAATGGACTATACGATTGTTGTATGCGCCACCGCTTCCGAACCGGCGTCCCTTCAGTATATCTCACCGTATTCGGCAACGGCCATTGCTGAGTACTTTATGTATCAGGGAAAGGACTGTCTGATTGTATACGATGACCTGAGCAAGCACGCCGTGGCCTACCGCGCGCTTTCGCTTCTGCTTGAAAGAAGCCCCGGCCGTGAGGCTTACCCGGGTGACGTGTTTTATCTGCATTCCCGTCTTTTGGAGCGTTCAAGTAAGCTCAGCGATAAGCTGGGCGGCGGTTCCATTACGGCGCTTCCGATTATAGAAACACAGGCGGGTGATGTTTCGGCGTATATTCCGACGAATGTAATTTCCATAACCGACGGTCAGATATTCCTGGAAAGCGACCTTTTCTTCAGCGGTATGAGGCCTGCCGTAAACGTGGGACTTTCCGTATCCCGTGTAGGCGGCGCCGCGCAGACAAAAGCGATGAAAAAGGCGGCAGGATCGCTGCGTATTGACCTTGCTCAGTACAGGGAGATGGAGGTATTTACCCAGTTTTCTTCCGACCTTGACGAGGAAACCAAGGAGCAGCTTACTTACGGAAAAGGACTTATGGAACTGCTCAAACAGCCTTTGGGTAATCCTTTATCACTGTCCGATATGGTTATTACGCTTGTTGCCGCTGCGGGAAGAAAATTTATTGACGTTCAGGTTAATGAGATCAAAGCGTTCCAGATGGAAATGCTGGATTATATAAATACTAATTATCCGCAGATCGGCAGCTTTATCGAGAGAGACAAGCAGATTGACGATGATATAAAGGAGCAGATTTTAAACGCTGCGGATGCGTTTAAAAAATCAAAAAGCAACGAGTAAGAAAATATTGTTTATTTTCCAAAGAAGGTAAATCATGGCTAATTCACGTGAAATCCAGGCCAGAATGAAGTCTATTAAGGATACCATGAAGATCACAAGCGCTATGTGTATGATATCCTCCTCAAAACTTCAGAAGGCAAGGCGTGACCTGAAAAATACGGAGCCTTATTTCTATGCGATCCAAGATTCCCTTGCGAAAATTCTTGACCTGTCACCTGACACGGGAAACGAGTTTTTCAGCAAGCGTGAGTCGGTACCGCAGAATGAGCGCAAAAAGGGTTATATTGTGGTGACCGCCGATAAGGGAATGGCGGGAGCGTATAACCACAATGTTATAAAAATTGCGGAAAAAGAGGCGCTCAGCGATAATAAAACCATGCTGTTTATTATCGGTCAGGTCGGCAGGAGATATTTTGAAAAAAAGAATATTCCCGTTGATACCGATTTTCAGTATACCGCGCAGAATCCGAACATGAACAGAGCGAGAATCATCAGTGAGAGAATCGTTGAGCTGTTTAAAATAGGGGAGCTTGACGAGGTTTATATCATATATACAAGGATGCTTAACTCTGTTACATTCAATGCGGAAATGAAACAGCTTCTTCCCCTGAAGCGCAACAGGATCGTGACCGGTAAGGAAAATAATTATAAGCAGTTTTTCTTTGAGCCGGATATTGATACTGTTTTCGGTCACATCGTTCCTTACTTTGTGGCGGGATATATATACGGCGCTCTGGTTGAATCCTACTGTTCCGAGCATAATGCCCGTATGATGGCGATGCAGACGGCTACGGACGCGGCAAAAGATATGCTCAAAAATCTCGGTATCGAATATAACCGCGCCAGACAGGCGGCTATTACGCAGGAGATAACAGAAGTTATAGCCGGCGCGAAGGCGCAGAAAAACAAAGCAGAGTAGGAGGTGTCCTTTACATGAACACAGGTAAGATCAAACAGGTCATGGGGCCTGTTGTTGACGTTGAATTTGAAAGCGAGTTACCTAAAATTAAGGACGCTCTTGAAGTTACGGTGGACGGAAAACGCCTTGTGATGGAAGTCAGCCAGCATATCGGCGGCAATACCGTGCGCTGTATTATGCTTGCGGCGTCAGAAGGACTCTGCAAGGATATGGACGTTGTCGCCACAGGCGACGCTATAAAAGTGCCAGTCGGTGACAAAACGCTGGGCAGGCTTTTCAATGTCGTTGGTGAAACCATTGACGGCGGAGAAAGGCTGGACAATGAAGCACACTGGGCAATTCATAGGACGGCCCCGTCCTTTGAGGACCAGGCGTCGGAGACGGAAATTCTTGAAACCGGTATAAAAGTAATAGACCTCTTGACCCCATATCAGAAAGGCGGTAAGATTGGTCTTTTCGGCGGCGCCGGCGTCGGCAAGACCGTTCTGATTCAGGAGCTGATTACCAATGTCGCTACGCAGCACGGCGGTTATTCCAGATTCCCCGGAGTTGGAGAGCGAAGCCGTGAGGGCAACGATCTCTGGAATGAAATGGGCGAATCCGGAGTTCTTGAAAAAACCGCCCTTGTATTCGGTCAGATGAATGAGCCGCCGGGTGCGCGTATGCGTGTGGCGGAAACAGGACTGACTATGGCGGAGTATTTCCGTGATGTGGAGCATAAGGATGTGCTTTTGTTTATTGATAATATTTTCCGTTTTGTTCAGGCGGGATCGGAGGTTTCCGCCCTGCTGGGCAGAATGCCGTCAGCCGTAGGTTATCAGCCCACCCTTGCTACTGACGTGGGTGAATTGCAGGAACGTATCGCGTCAACGAAGAATGGCTCTATTACGTCAGTACAGGCGGTATATGTGCCTGCCGACGACTTGACCGACCCGGCTCCCGCTACTACGTTCGCGCATTTGGACGCCACCACCGTTTTGTCCAGAAAGATTGTGGAAAAGGGTATTTATCCCGCAGTCGATCCGCTTGAGTCAAATTCAAGAATTCTTGAGGCGGATGTTGTGGGTCAGGAACACTACGAGGTTGCGCGTAAGGTTCAGGCATATCTTCAGAAATATAAGGAACTTCAGGATATTATCGCGATTCTGGGCATGGAGGAGCTTTCAGACGAGGATAAGCAGACGGTTTTCCGCGCCAGAAAAATTGAGAAATTCCTGTCCCAGCCTTTCCATGTGGCTGAAGCGTTTACCGGTCTGCCGGGTGTATATGTATCTGTTAAGGATTCCGTTAAAGGCTTTAAGGCGATTGTTGACGGCGATGTGGACGATGTGCCGGAGGCGGCGTTTTTCAATACCGGTACGATTGACGATGTTCTCAAAAAGGCAGAAAAAATGTCAAAGTGAGGCTTGAGTTAATTATGAAGACCTTTAAACTGAAAATTATTGCGTCAAACAAAATATTCTTCGACGCAGAAGCGCAGTCCATCGTTGTGCCTCATGCCGATATGGGCTTTGAAGGATTTTTGGCAAATCATGAAAACTGCGTTTTGCCGATTGAAACAGGCGAAATGAAGATTACTGACGCTGACGGCAAGGTGATTGACGCTTTTGTGGGTAACGGCTTTCTTGAGTTTCTTGACAATGAGGCGACGCTTGTGTGTATTTCAGCGGAACTGCCGGAGGAAATTGATGAGCGCCGCGCCAGAGAGGCAAAGGAAAGGGCGGAGGAGGAACTGAGAAATCAGCATTCTCAGCTTGAGTATTACCATTCCAAAGCCAATCTTGCCAGAGCAATGGAAAGACTTAAGATAAAAAACAGACATCAGATCTAAGATAGGTTAAAAGGATAAAGACAGCAGCGTATCGCTTTTTAAGCAGCTGCTTATTACATCTTTTTATATTCAATGATTTGAGAAATAAATAAAACGGCGCAGTTTACAGCTGCGCCGTTTTATTTATACAGATTACATTTTACTTTTATATTCCAGCAGTTCTTTTTCTGTCACATATCCGCTGAGAGCGCCTACTGCGGTAACGGCTTTGCCACCGGTGATGTTCCCGAATGCAATACAGTCCTTAAGAGGATAATCATAAAATACGCCGTACATAAAGCCGGCAAGAAAAGCGTCTCCCGCGCCGGTTGAATCCACGTTTTTGAACTCCTCAACACTGGGGCAGAAAAAGAAATCGTCACCGTCAATGCCGATACATCCGTCAGCGTCCACCTTGACAACGACCTTGTCAAAATATTTTTTCAGCGCATAAGCGGCGTCCTTTTCTGTGTCCTTGCCGGTAATCCTGAGCGCCTCTTTCCTGTTGGGCGTATAATAATCCGCAACGGTGAGATATTCGTCATATTTTTCAAAACTCATTTCATCGTCCCAGCCGGTGTCCAGCACAAGGATCGTGCCTTCCTCCTTTAGCTTTTTGTAAACCGGAAGGAAACCGCCCATCTGCATCATACAGATTTTCGCGCCCTTCGCTATATTATAAAAGGTTTCCAGAGCTTTATCATCCGGCTCAATGGTCCCTTTGCCGTAGCTGTAAAACGTCCTGTCCTTAGGCAGAATGATTGCCGAGGTGATATTGAGCGGAATCGCATCTCCGGTATATAAATTCGTGGGGGATACGCCGTTTTCCAAAAGTTTTTCCCTGGCAAAGTTTGAGAAAATATCATTGCCAAGCTCTGTGGCAATACGGGTCTCAATACCCAGTCTGCCCAGATTGATGAGCGTGGCCGGCAGTCCGCCGCCAAGCTGAAGTGAAAAATCCTTGCAGTAAAGCTCTTCGCCCACGCCTGCAAGTCTGTCAAATCCCTGATACAGGAGGTCAACATTTGTTGCCCCCGCTCCTGCGATAAAAGCCATTTTACGCACTCCTGATAGAAAAACTCAAAACTATTGTATTATAATTATCTTTTGTTGTAAATAGTAAATTTAAAGATTTTTATGTTGACTTGGCACAGCCGATATATTATAATAAATTAGATATATGGGGAGCGGATCTCCTGAATAATAGGAAAGGATTGCGCAGTATGACTTTGCTGATAAAAAATGCTTTGGCATATATAGACAAAACATTTAAAAAATCCGATGTTCTCATAAAAGACGCAAAGATCCACAGCCTTGGTATTTCTATTTCATCTGACAATATTGACCGTGTTATTGACGCGCAGGGTAAGTATTTTTTAATTCCGGGTTTCGTTGATGTTCATACACATCTTCGTGAGCCCGGTTTTTCTTATAAGGAAACGATAAGGACAGGCTCTATGGCCGGAGCAAGGGCAGGCTATACTACCCTTTGCACAATGCCCAATCTGAATCCTGCCCCCGACAGCGTCGAACATCTTAAGGTCCAGACGGATATTATCGACAGGGACGCTGTCATTGAGGTGCTGCCGTTCGGTACCATAACCAAGGGAAGAAAAGGCATAGGTGAAACGGTGGATTTTGCTGATCTGGCGGACAAGGTCATCGGCTTTTCCGACGACGGAACCGGTGTACAGACCGAGGAACTGATGAGGCAGGCCATGACGGAATGCGCAAAGCTGGGTAAAATTATTTCAGCTCACTGTGAGGTAAATGAGCTATTAAATGGTGGATATATTCACGATGGTGAATATGCCAGAGAGCATAATCACAGAGGTATCTGCTCCGAGTCAGAATGGGTGCAGATCGAGCGTGACTGCCGCCTAGCGGGGGAAACGGGATGTCATTACCATGTCTGCCATATTTCAACAAAGGAAAGTGTGGATATCATACGCAGGGCAAAGGCAAGGGGCGTTAAAGTGACCTGTGAGACGGGACCGCATTACCTGACGATGTGTGATGAGAATCTGCAGGAGGACGGCAGATTTAAAATGAATCCGCCGCTGCGCTCCGCTCAGGACAGACAGGCGCTCATTGACGGTGTTCTTGACGGTACGGTGGATATTATCGCCACGGACCACGCGCCGCATTCCCGGGAGGAGAAATCAAAGGGACTTGAAAAATCGGCAATGGGTGTAGTCGGGCTGGAGACTGCTTTCGGCGTGCTGAATACAAAGTTTGTCAAAACAGGTATCCTTACGCTTGAAAAATTAATTGAGATGATGTCCGTAAGACCCAGGGAGATTTTCGGTATAGAGGGCGGCGAAATAAAAGAAGGAGCCGCTGCCGACCTGGCGCTGCTGGATGTGGATAAAGAATGGATCGTTGACCCTGATAAATTTGTGACGATGGGCAGAGCGACGCCGTTTCAGGACTGGAAATTACAGGGTGAAAACCTTTTGACTATATACAGAGGAGAGATTGTTTATGAAACCGTATGACAAAAAAATTGTGCTTGAAAACGGTCAGGAATTCTATGGCTACGGCTTCGGTGCCGACAAAGAAGCGATAAACGAGATCGTTTTCAATACCTCTATGGTGGGTTATCAGGAAATTATTTCCGACCCGAGCTACACCGACCAGATGGTATGTATGACCTATCCTCTTATCGGAAACTACGGTATAACCGATGAGGATTATGAAACCAAAATACCGACGATGGGCGGTCTGATCGTCCGTGAATATAATGACCTGCCGTCCAATTTCAGATATACAAAAACGCTTTCCGAAGTGCTGGACGAATATAATATTCCCGGTATCAGCGGCGTTGACACCCGAATGATCACGCGAATCATTCGTGACGAAGGATCGCAGAAGGTCATTATATGTGATGCCGGCGTACCTTATGATGAGGCGCTGAAAAAGGTGAAAGATTACGTGATTCCTACGGATATGGTGTCCCGTGTAAGCTGCAAAAAACGCTGGTATTCAAGAACACCCAATCATAAGTATGACGTTGTTGCCATCGACTGCGGCATCAAGCTGAATATTATCAGAAAGCTGAATGAAAAGGGCTGTAACGTAACAGTCGTTCCGTATAACATTACTGCCGAGGAAATTATGAATATGAAGCCTGACGGACTGTTCCTTTCAAACGGTCCCGGCAACCCGGAGGATGTGCAGGAAGTTATTTCAGTAGTCCGGGAGCTTAAGGGCAAGCTGCCGATTTTTGGTATCTGTCTGGGTCATCAGATGATTTCTCTGGCGCTGGGTGCTAAGACCTTCAAAATGAAATTCGGTCACAGAGGCGGCAATCATCCGGTTATGAATCTGGAAAACGGTAAAATAGAAATTACCTCACAGAATCATTCCTACGCCGTGGACGTTGCTTCCCTTGCGGGAACGCCGCTGGAGCTGACCCACAAAAACCTGCTGGACGATACGGCGGAGGGCGTAAAGTCTGAGGAGAACAAGCTTTTCTCCGTTCAGTATCATCCCGAGAGCGCGCCGGGTCCTCAGGACAGCGCGTATCTGTTTGACGAGTTTATCGCATTGATGGAAAAGGAGGCGGGTAAGAATGCCTAAGAGAACGGATATACATAAAATACTTGTTATCGGCTCGGGACCTATTGTTATAGGACAGGCTGCCGAATTTGACTATTCAGGAACGCAGGCGTGCCTTGCTCTTAAAGAGGAGGGCTATGAGGTCGTTCTTATCAACTCAAACCCCGCCACCATCATGACGGATACGGACATTGCGGACAAGGTGTATATGGAGCCTTTGAATCTGGAATATGTTGCCCGTATTATCCGTCACGAAAGGCCTGACGCGATTTTGCCGTCGCTGGGCGGTCAGACAGGACTTAATCTTGCCGTTCAGCTTGCGAAAAAAGGCGTTCTTCAGGAATGTGATGTGGAGATACTCGGTACCACCTTTGAGGCGATTGAAAGAGCGGAGGACAGGGAGCTGTTCAAAGAGCTTTGTGAAAGCCTCGGCGAGCCGGTTCTTCCGTCTGAAATTGCCGAGTCTCTTGAGGAAGGACTGGAAGCCGCAAGGCGTATAGGCTTCCCGGTTGTGCTGCGCCCTGCCTTTACGCTGGGCGGAACCGGCGGAGGCTTTGCCGACGATGAGGAAGAATTCAGATTGATGATGAAAAACGCCCTTGCGATTTCTCCGGTACATCAGGTGCTTGTTGAAAAGAGTATCAAAGGGTATAAGGAAATCGAGTATGAAGTCATGCGTGACGCCAACGATACGGCAATCACCATCTGCAATATGGAAAATATCGACCCTGTGGGCGTTCATACCGGCGATTCCGTTGTTGTGGCGCCGTCCCAGACTCTGACCAATAAAGAGTACCATATGCTCCGTGACTCCGCGCTGAAAATTATCAGGGAGCTTAAAATTGAAGGCGGATGCAATGTTCAGTTCGCGCTGGACCCCCATTCTTTCCAGTACTATCTTATTGAGGTTAATCCGAGGGTTTCGCGATCTTCGGCGCTTGCGTCCAAGGCGTCGGGCTATCCGATTGCCAGGGTTTCGGCTAAGATTTCCGTGGGTATGTACCTTAATGAAATCCCCATTGCGAACACGCCGGCTTCCTTTGAGCCTACTTTGGACTATGTAGTTACAAAGATCGCGCGTTTCCCGTTTGATAAATTCGCAGACGCAAACAACACCCTGAATACGCAGATGAAGGCAACGGGTGAGGTAATGGCTATCGGCAGAACCATGGAGGAAAGTCTGCTGAAGGCTGTCCGTTCCCTTGAAACGGGTGTATGCCATTTATATGATAAAAAATTTGACACTTATACGGAGGAGGAGCTGCTGGAGTATATCCGAAACGGTACGGATGACAGAATGTTCGCCATTGCCCGGCTTATCCGGCTTGGAGCGGACCTCATACCGATTTATAACGCTACAAAGATCGATATGTTCTTCCTTGAAAAGTTCAAGAACATCGTTGATTTTGAGAATACAATCAAATCAAATGTCGGCGATATCGAAACGCTCAGGGACGCTAAAAAAATGGGCGTTTCCGATGAGTTTATCGGTAAGCTCTGGGGCATGACTCCGGCGGAAGTTTTCCGGCTCAGAAAAGATAACGGTATCATGCCGGTATATAAAATGATCGATACCTGTGCGTCGGAATTTGATTCCTATGTACCGTATTTTTATTCCACCTATGAGCAGGAGAACGAATCGGTCGTATCCGATAAGGAAAAGATCGTTGTTTTAGGCTCCGGGCCGATACGAATCGGTCAGGGCGTTGAATTTGACTACTCCACCGTTCACGCAATCTGGTCGATACGTGACGCCGGTTATGAAGCTATCATTATCAATAACAATCCGGAAACCGTATCAACGGACTATACAACATCGGACAAGCTGTATTTTGAACCGCTGACGGTTGAGGATGTCATGAATATCATAACCCTTGAAAAACCCAAGGGAATCGTGGTATCTCTGGGCGGTCAGACGGCAATCAACCTGGCTCCGCCCCTTGACGCTCTGGGTGTTCCGATCATCGGCACAGATGTTCAGGCTATTGACAGGGCTGAGAACAGAGACAGCTTTGAAAAGGTTATGGAAACGCTGGGGATTCCTCAGCCTAAGGGCCTTGCCGTTACAGATATAGACGAGGGCGCCCGTGTTGCCGCTGAGATAGGATATCCCGTTCTTGTCCGTCCTTCCTTCGTTCTGGGCGGACGCGCCATGCAGATCGTTGCCAACGAGGAATCTCTGCGCCATTATCTGCAGACAGCGGTTGAAATCAATACGGAACAGCCGGTGCTTGTTGATAAGTATATTATGGGCAGGGAGCTGGAGGTAGACGCCATCTGCGACGGCGAGGATGTATTCGTTCCGGGTATTATGGAGCATGTTGAAAAGACCGGTGTTCATTCAGGCGACTCAATTTCCATTTATCCTACCTTCTCGGTTTCACAGGCCGTTAAGGACAAAATTCTGGATTATACGGTACGTCTCGGCAAAGCAATCGGTATCATAGGCCTTTACAATATCCAGTTTATCGCCGACGACAAGGACGACGTTTATGTGATTGAGGTCAACCCCAGATCTTCAAGAACCGTTCCCTTCCTTTCAAAGGCTACATCCGTTCCCATGGCGCATATCGCCACCCAGGTTATTCTCGGTCATTCCCTCAGGGAGCAGGGTATCACCGAAGTCTATCCCAAGGAAAAGGAACGCTGGTATGTTAAGGCTCCTGCCTTTTCTTTCTCAAAGCTGAAGGGTATGGATACTTATCTTTCACCGGAGATGAAATCCACCGGTGAGGCGATCGGCTATGACAAGTCACTGACAAGGGCTCTGTATAAGGCGATTCAGGCGTCCGGTATGAATGTGGCAAATTACGGTACGGTGCTGGTTACCATTGCTGACCAGGACAAGCCCACGGCATTGCCGCTTATCAAACGCTTTTATGATCTGGGCTTTAATATTGAGGCGACCGAGGGTACTGCCAATTATCTGAAATCCCACGGCATACGCACCAGAGTACGCCAGAAACTCACACTGGACGACAGCGACGAGATTTTGAAGGCGCTCCGCCAGGGTCATATTGCCTATGTTATCAATACCATTGATATCAATGCCGGCGATTCCCATTCCGACGGTTCTGAAATCAGGCGTGCCGCCGTGGAAAACAATGTGACTATGTTCACCTCTCTGGATACGGTCAAGGTGCTTCTTGACGTTCTGGAGGAGATCACGCTGGGTGTATCTACCATTGACGCGGAATAAGGTGCTGACTTATGTATAAAGAAGATAACTATAAAATTTTATCCAATGAAAAAATAGCCAGAGACGTTTATAAAATGGTCTTGGAGGGGGATACGCAGTACATCACCGCTCCGGGGCAGTTTATCAATATCCGGCTTGCGGGCAAATTCCTGCGCCGCCCGATTTCCGTTTGCGACTGTGACGGCAGTACAATCACCATTATTTATAAGGTGGTGGGCAGCGGAACAGAGTATATGTCAAAGCTTGAAACGGGCGCTTTTTTAGACATACTCACCGGGCTGGGCAACGGTTATGATATTTCCAAGTCGACCAAGCCGCTGCTCATCGGCGGTGGAGTAGGCGTTCCGCCGCTGTATATGCTGGCTAAAAAATTGATTGCGTCCGGACAGAAGCCGGTGGTGATACTGGGTTTTAATACGAAAGACGAAATCTTTTACGAACAGAAATTTAAGTCCATTGGCTGTGATGTCAGGGTGACGACCGTTGACGGCTCCTATGGTATTAAGGGGTATGTTACCGACGCTTTTCCTGATGATTATGACTATTTCTATACCTGCGGCCCCATGCCGATGTTCAGAGCCATTGAAAAGGCTGCCAAGACCTCAGGACAGTATTCCTTTGAGGAGAGGATGGGATGCGGTTTCGGCGCCTGCATGGGTTGTTCCTGTAAAACAAAGTACGGCAGCAAGCGTATATGCAAGGACGGTCCCGTTCTGGAAAGGGAGGAGATCATATGGTAGATTTATCGGTATGCCTTGCGGGGCTTGAAATGGATAATCCCGTTGTTCCCGCCTCCGGCACATTCGGATACGGCAAGGAATTCAAGGATTTTTATGATATCAATATCCTCGGCTCCTTTTCCTTTAAGGGAACGACAAAGGACCCCCGCTTCGGCAACCCCACGCCCAGAATCGCGGAGTGCACAAGCGGTATGATTAACGCCGTAGGCTTGCAGAATCCGGGTGTGCATCATGTTATTGACCATGAACTGCCGGAAATGCGGACCTATTTCCACAAACCGGTTATCGCCAATGTTTCCGGTTTTTCGGTGGAGGATTACGCGTATACCTGTCAGCTTCTTGACAGTCAGGAGCAGGTCGGTATTTTAGAAGTAAATGTTTCCTGTCCCAATGTACACGGCGGTGGTATGAGCTTCGGCACATCACCCGAATGCGCCGCAGAGGTGACAAGGGCGGTCAAGGCGGTCACCACAAAGCCTGTGTTTATCAAATTATCACCCAATGTTACGGATATCGTTTCCATCGCCAAAGCCTGTGAGGAGGCGGGCGCCGACGGCATCTGCCTAATCAATACGATGCTGGGTATGCGTATTGACATAAAAAGACGCCAGCCGGTCATCGCCAATAAAATGGGCGGTTTCAGCGGCGACGCGGTTTTCCCTGTGGCAGTGAGAATGGTTTATCAGGTGGCAAAAGCGTGTGATATTCCCGTCATGGGCTGCGGCGGCGTGTCGTCGGCGCAGGATGTGATTGAGATGATGATGGCAGGCGCAACTGCCGTTCAGGTGGGCGCCGCAAATCTTGTGGATCCTTATGCATGCAAGAAGATTATCGAGGCTCTTCCGTGTGAGTGCGAAAAGCTCGGTATAGATAAAATCAGCGATATAATAGGAGTGATTGACTAATGGGTAAGGACGTAATTATAGCCTGTGATTTTTCATCCGCGCAGGCAACCTTTGATTTCCTCGATAAATTCACCGAGGAAAAACCTTTTGTTAAAATCGGCATGGAGCTGTATTATGCCGAGGGACCGTCTATTGTCAGGGAGATTAAGAAAAGGGGACACAAGATTTTCCTTGACCTTAAGCTCCACGACATTCCAAACACTGTTAAAAAGGCCATGGCGGTGCTTTCAAAGCTGGATGTGGATATGACGAATCTCCACGCCGCCGGTACAATAGATATGATGAAAGCCGCGCTGGAGGGGCTTACCCGTGAGGACGGTACCCGTCCCATACTGATAGCGGTAACGCAGCTTACCTCCACCAGTGAAGAAAGGATGCAGAAAGAACTGCTCATCCATTCTTCCATCAATGATACCATTGTAAAATATGCAAATAACGCAAAGGAAGCCGGTCTTGACGGCGTAGTCTGCTCGCCCCTTGAGGCTGGTATGGTCAAGGAAAGCTGCGGCAGCGGATTTATGACTGTTACGCCCGGTGTGCGCTTTGCCGACGGCGATGTGGGAGATCAGGTAAGAGTGACAACGCCGCAAAAGGCGAAGGAGATCGGCTCTGACTATATTGTTGTGGGCAGACCGATCACTACGGCGGATGACCCGGTTGCGGCGTACAGACGCTGTGTTGAAGAATTTGTAGGATAAGGAGAACGTTATGGAAAGCTATAAAAGAGAATTTATTCAATTTCTTGAGGACGCAGGCGTTTTGAAATTCGGAGATTTTACCGCGAAAAGTGGGAGAAAAATACCCTATTTTATAAATGCCGGCGATATAAAGACAGGCAAGCAGATACAGAAACTCGGTGAATTTTATGCCAAGGCGTATTTTGAAAAGCTTGGTAAAAAGAAAGCGGTGCTTTACGGCCCCGCGTATAAAGGTATTCCGATTGCTGTTTCCGCCGCAGTCGCTCTGGCGAAAGAGGGACTGGACGTTCCGTTTTTCTTTAACAGAAAGGAAGAAAAGGACCACGGCGAGGGCGGCGTTTTCGTAGGCTATACTCCGGGGCAGGGTGAGGACATCGTGATTGTGGAGGATGTTGTCACCGCCGGAACCGCTATCAGAGAGAGCATGGCGATTCTCTCCAAGCTGGAGGGCACAAAGGTTGCCGCCGTATTCGTTATGGTGGACCGCAAGGAAAAGGGTCAGACCGAAAAATCCGCAATAGCGGAGGTCGGCGAAGAATATGGTTTCCCGGTATATTCAGTCGTTGATGTTTATGATATTATAGAGTATCTTGAGGAAGATGACAGCAACCGTGAAAATGTTGAGCGCATAAAGAAGTATCTTGAGATCAACGGCGCCAAAGCTTAACAGGAAAGGAACCTTAACATGCGGCATTTACTTGATACAACGGACCTTTCATTAAAAGAAATAGACGATATGATCGCCCTTGCGGTGGATATTATCAATAATAAGGAAAAATACGCGCACATCTGCGACGGAAAAAAGCTTGCCACACTTTTCTTTGAGCCCTCCACCAGAACACGCCTTTCCTTTGAGGCCGCCATGATGGAACTGGGCGGAAATGTGCTGGGATTTTCCGAGGCCGCCTCCTCCTCCGCCTCAAAAGGTGAGAGCGTGGAGGATACTGCGGTAATGGTGTCCTGCTATGCGGATATTATTGCTATGCGTCATCCTCTTGAGGGCGCCCCCAGAGTTGCCAGTTTTCGCAGCAGCGTTCCGATTATCAACGCAGGCGACGGCGGTCATTCGCATCCGACGCAGACGCTGACGGACCTTTTAACGATTTACCGGGAGAAAGGTACCTTTGATAATCTCACTGTTGGACTCTGCGGTGACCTTAAATTCGGCAGAACGGTTCATTCGCTGATCAAAGCGATGTGCAGATATAAGAATGTGAAATTCGTGCTTATCTCTCCCAAGGAGCTTTCTGTTCCCGATTATATAAAAAGCGACGTCCTTGATAAGAGCGGCAATGCGTATGAAGAGGTCGAAACCATGGAGCAGGCTATGGATAAGCTGGATATCCTTTATATGACCCGTATTCAGCGTGAACGCTTCTTTTCCGAGGATGAGTATCTGAAACACAAGGATGCTTTTGTTCTTGACCTTGACAAGCTCAGGACGGCAAAGCGGGATCTGACGATTATGCATCCGCTGCCGAGAGTCAATGAGATCGCCACCGAGGTGGACGACGATCCCAGAGCAAAGTATTTTGTTCAGGCTCTCAACGGAAAATATATCCGCATGGCGCTGATCATTACGCTTCTTAAATGGGGAGGTGCCCTTTCATGAATATTGACGCCATAGAAAACGGCTATGTGATAGACCATATTCCTGCGGGTAAGGGAATGAGAGTTTATGAAATTCTGAATCTCGGCGCGCTGTCCTGTCAGGTGGCGATTATCACAAATGCCAAGTCAAAGAAAAATTATTCAAAGGATATCATAAAAATCAATGACCTGATTGATCTTGATTTGGATGTTATTGCGTACATTGCGCCTGACGCTACGGTGAATATCATCAAAAACAGCCAGCGTGTGGAAAAACGCAAGCTTTCCATGCCGGAGGAACTCAGGGACGTTATAAAATGTCCCAATCCCAGATGCATATGCAATAACGAATCCATCAGTCACATTTTCAGACTGACTGACGATAAAGGCACTTACCGCTGTCTTTATTGTGAAACGAAAGCAAAGCAATAAAAATATTTTCCCTGCTATGAATGTGCACCCCAAAGGACACGTGCTTTTGGCGTGCATATTTTTTATGAAAAAGCAGGGAAAACAGAAGCAGGGCTTTATGACAATATTGTAATAGAAACGGTATATATTATGTGGTAAAATAATACGGAGGTGAGATTATGAAAATCTTTATTCTTGAAGATGACGACGCCATCGGTATCGGTCTGACATATTCCCTTGAAAACGAGGGTTATACCGTGACCCTTGCCAAAACAGTAAGTGATGCCGAACGTATCATTAATTCTGAGGATTTTGCCCTGTATATTCTTGACCTGACGCTCCCGGACGGCAGCGGTTATGACGTTTGCAGAACGATAAAGAAAAAAGGCGATCTGCCGGTGATATTCCTTACCGCCTATGATGATGAGGTAAATGTGGTTATGGGATTTGACCTGGGCGCTGACGATTATATTACAAAGCCGTTCAGAGTCAAGGAGCTTTTGGTCCGGATAAAAAGCGTTCTCAGACGGTATAATAAGGAATCCGCAGACGGAATCGTGCGGGTAAAAGATCTTGTTATCAATACGAATGAAGCCAAGGTGTATAAGAATAATCAGGAGATCATCTTAACGGCGATGGAATACAGACTCCTTTTGATTTTGCTTAATAACCGCGGAAGCGTCCTTTCCCGCAATCAGCTTTTGGAAAACATATGGGATATCGACGGCGATTTTGTGGAGGACAACACGCTGACGGTCTATATCAAAAGACTCAGAGATAAAATTGAGGAGGACCCTACAAAGCCCGTTTATATCAAAACGATAAGGGGCTTGGGCTATATGATTGAAAATGACTGATAAAAGTATGAAAAAAATTGTTATTTACGGGGCTTTAGTAACGCTTTTATTTTCCGCAGTATGTCTGTTTATTGAGCCGTGGTGTGCATTGCCATGCCTTTTGCTGGGCGGTTTCGTAACAGGCATTTTTCTGTATTATACAAAAAAACGCATTGACAAGCTCAGCGAGCTGAATAACTATCTGTCCCTTGTCTGCTCCGGTAATTTCGACCTGGATATTGCGGATAATACAGAGGGCGAGCTGTCTATACTGAAAAACAATCTGTATAAGGTTATTATCCTTCTGCGTTCCCAGAACGAGCAGTTGAAAAAGGATAAAACATATCTTGCTGATTCTCTGGCGGATATTTCTCACCAGCTTAAAACGCCCCTTACCTCTATGATGGTCATGACCGATTTGCTCAAACAGGATGGCAATCCGGACAAACAGACCGAATTTATAAATATTATGGAAAGCCAGCTTGACAAGATGAAATGGCTCATCACCAATCTGCTTAAATTGTCAAAGCTTGACGCCGGCACCGCGGAATTTAAAAAGGAGTCTTTTTCCGTTAAAGCCGTACTGGAGCAGAGCATAAAGCCCTTCCTCGTTACTCTTGATCTGAAGGGGATCACTTTCACGGACAATGTAGAAGACTTTGTCATAAAAGGAGATGACAACTGGACGGCGGAGGCGTTTGAAAATATAATTAAAAACTGTATCGAGCATACGGATAAAGACGGCGAGCTGACGATTTCAACCCAGATTACAACCCTTTATGATTCCGTAACCATACAGGATAACGGCAGCGGAATTACCGCGGAGGATCTGCCCCATATATTTGAGCGCTTCTACCACGGTAAAAACGCTTCCAGCGACAGCGTGGGTATTGGACTTGCTTTGGCAAAAACTGTATTTGAAAAAGAAAACGGATGTGTAACTGTCCGCAGCCGTGAAAATGAGGGGACGACCTTTGAAATAAGGTTTTATAAATCTATAATATAAGAAAAATTTATCGCATTAACGTATGTTAAAAATGTGTTCGCGCTCACGCGCCGAATGTTACCATCTTTTGAATCGCAAAAGACGGTAACCGAGAAAACGACCAAAGGGGAGGCGCAGGCTTATTCCCCTTTGGAAACCCCTTTTGTTTATGCGCCGCGCGCTCAACGCGCACAGCGGCGCTGGGTACGTTATTGTTTCATCGTAGGGGCGATTATTAATCGCCCGCATTTTGCCCAAAACGATGGATAACGAAAAAGGACATCATTTCGTTAAATGACAAAATTGTAATTTTAAAGTCACAAAGGTGTAAGCCGGGCTTGATAAGATGGGTACAACGAAAGGAGATAAATGCATATGAAAATTCTTGATGTAAAAAATTTATCTAAAATCTACGGCAAGGGTGACACAATGGTAAAAGCCCTTGACAATGTATCCTTCTCTGTTGAGCAGGGTGAATTCGTTGCCATCATCGGTCCCAGCGGCTCCGGTAAGTCAACGCTTCTCCATATTCTCGGCGGCGTGGATACGCCCACAAGCGGCAGCGTGGTGATCAATGATACGGATATATCCACCCTTGATGAAACAGCGCTGGCAATCTTCCGCCGCAGACAGATCGGACTCGTATATCAGTTTTATAATTTGATTCCGATTCTGACCGTTGAGGAAAATCTGACTCTGCCGCTCCTGCTTGACGGCAGAAAGCCGGACAAAAAACAGATAAGCTCCCTTATTGAACGGCTGGGACTCTCCCAGAGACTGACGCACCTGCCAAACCAGCTTTCCGGCGGTCAGCAGCAGAG
>JAGHJI010000090.1 GCA_017886765.1 Eubacterium sp. | reverse complement strand
CATATGGAGAGTTGTCCGAGTGGTCGAAGGTGCAGCACTCGAAATTTATTGGCTCAGTGTCAGTTTTGTCCACTGAAAATCCAGCAACCATGCGGGGTCACGCAGTTCGAAAAGCCGAATATTTTGTTGTTCTTTCCGTCAGTTCTTTCCAAAAGTTTTGGAAACGATTTTTGGATTGACATATGGAGAGTTGTCCGAGTGGTCGAAGGTGCAGCACTCGAAATGCTGTAAGCCGAAAGGCTTCTAGGGTTCGAATCCCTAACTCTCCGCCAGAAAGTCCAGTAAACATGCGGGTTTGCTGGACTTTTCTTTTTTCTCTTTTTCCCAAACTGCCGCAAAATCATGGAAAGAACAAGCAGTTTTTCGGAAAGAACTGGGCTGATTTTTGGCTTTTCCTTCATTCGAACCGATGAAATCAGTTTTCTTCGCCATTACCCGCAATTCCGGTCCATTTGCTGCCGAAATCGCCCGCTTCGGGAAGCGGCATGCCACTCACCATCGCCTGTGCCGAGGACAGCTTCGAGGTGTAGTCAAGGTGGGCGTAGATGTTTGCCGTGGTGGAAAAATCGCTGTGTCCCAGCCACTCCTGAATCTGCTTGAGCGGCACGCCGTTGGCAAGGAGCAGACTGGCGCAACTGTGGCGCAGATCGTGAAAGCGCATGCGCCGCAGGCCGTGCTTTTGAATATACTGCGGAAAATAGCTTGTCAGATAATCCGGCCGCATCAAATCGCCCAGCTCGTCCACAAAGACATAGCCGTCATACTCATAGTTGTAGCAATTTCCGCATACCTGTTTGTTCAACTCCTGCGCCGCCTTGACTTCCCTGAAGTATTCCGCAAAGCTGCCCACCAGTGGAAGTGTCCGCATGCTGGATTTGGTCTTGGCGGAATCCTGCGCATACATTTTTGTTTTGCCGTCCACCTGCATAGATGTGACCGTGTGCTTGATCGTAATGGTGCCACGCTCAAAGTCGATGGCGTCCCATCGAAGCCCGCACACCTCTCCACGCCGCAGGCCGTAAAAAGCGGCCACCAGAACTGGAAGTTCCAGCCTCGTGCCCTTGACCACCTCGAACAGGTGCTGAAGTTCCTCAGCGTCGAGGAAAACCGGCTGATAGTCGTTCTTCTTGGGGCGGTCTACCTTCATTGCCACGTTCTGCGCTACCAGATCGGTTTTCATGGCGTATTTCAGCGCCTGATGGATCACGGCATGGTAATGGATGACAGAATTGGGCTTGACCGTCCGCAGTTTTTCCGAATAGAACTGCTGAATGTGCCTTGCCTCCAGCCCCTGAAGCGTGTACCCTTTCTTGCGAAAGTACGGCTCGATGGTCGATTTTATCATCGCTTCGTAGGAACTGTAAGTCGTCGCTTTTACACGCACCTTTACGATGTCCAGCCACTGAAGCAGATAATCCGCAAAGGGCATATCGGAAGCAAGCTCTCCGACCTCCTGCGGTGGCTCAAACTCGCTGCGGATGCGTGCGAGTTCTGCTTCCGCTTTTCGTTTGTTTCCCTTTTCGGGAAGTCCGGTGGATACATATTTGACATGCCGTTTGTTTCGGCTGTCGTAATAGCTCAGCACGGCGTAGTAGTACCCCTTTTTAACCTGTAAATGTCCTGATACCAAT
>JAGHJI010000081.1 GCA_017886765.1 Eubacterium sp. | reverse complement strand
GCCTTACCATGAACGCATCCGTAACAATCAGCACTTTTTTTCCCATTCCGCTTAACAGCGGCTTGGCTTTTTCCAGCGCTCCCCTGCCGTAAACAACCCTGCCCGGCATAACAAACTGATTTCCCATACTTTCAACCTCTTTTACCAAATATCCTACTATATTTTAATAAAAGATTTTGAAATGTCAAGAAAATAGCTATTGTTTTATGATAAACATTAAATATCTTTATCCTTTTTGTGTTCTCTGCTGAGAAAATTTTTTATGGACGACACGTCTTCGGCAAGCTGCAAAAACGTCATTGCAAAACCCACAATGGAAAACGATAAAACAAATAAACCCGCAAAAACGCCCAACCCCAAAAAGAAATTGTCTTCCTCAAGACCTGCTAAAATAGCTAAAGCAAGGCTTCCGAAAACCAGCACTACAAGCAGGATTAAAACAAGTACTTTCATACCAAATGCCCAGCCGTTGGTTGATTTTGACTTTAACCGGTCAGCGTAATACGAAATATCGGCTGTTTTGTCCTTGCCGCAGTTTATTTCGGAGTTTTGCCCCTGCGGTTCTTCCTTTTTATATGCGCATCCTACAGCGCAATCCATACAAAGCGCTTTATCATCTTCTTTGTATACTTCCAATGAAGATATCTTTTTGCCGCAATTATCACATGTTTTCATACTTACACCTCGTATTCGTAATTGTATTCTATTTTCAAATACATATTTATATTATCATATGTGATACAATAAGTCAAGAGGTGGTTTTGTGAACAGCTTTAAGCCGAAAAAAACAGAAAAAGATGTGATATCCATCAGAATACAAACAGATTTGCTTAAAGAAATCGATAAAATATCCGGAAAAAATGATATCAGCAGAAATGAGCTGATTATCCAATGTATCGAATATGCCCTTAATAATATGGATAAACAATAAAAACCTGTTCCCATTTAAGAGAACAGGTTTTTTCTTTGTTAAAATTACAGAAGACCGTCCCAGGTGTCCACTTCCTTGGCCTTCTTCTCCTCCTCGTCAAACCAGTGCTGGGTAACGGACTTGCTCTCCGTAAAGAAGCGGTATGCGTCCTTTCCAAGACAGTGAAGGTCGCCGAAGAAGCTCTGCTTGTGGCCGCTGAACGGGATAAAACCAACCGGAACCGGAATACCTACGTTAATACCGACCTGACCGCCGTCTGTATAGCGGGCAAACTGACGGGCGTAGTATCCGCTCTGGGTATAAATGACGGAGCCGTTTGCATACGGGCTTGCGTTCATAATGGCAAGACCCTCGTCAAAATCCTTGCATCTCTTGATACAAAGCACCGGACCGAACACCTCGTCCCTGCCGATAGTCATATCCTCGGTAACATGATCAAAGATGGTGGGTCCTACAAAATATCCGTTTTCACAGCCCTCCGGCACTTTGGGATTACGGCCGTCGAGAACAAGGGTCGCCCCCTCGTCAATACCCTTCTGGATATCGGCAAGCACTTCCTTATAGTGCTTTTCATATGTGATGGGACCCAGGCGGGTAGACTTATCCCATGCCGGACCGCAGTTCACATTCTTTGCCTGCTCCTTAAGCTCAGCAACGAATTTATCGGCAATGGACTCCTGAACAACGCAGCAGGAAAGCGCCATACATCTCTGACCGGCGCAGCCGTAAGCGGAATTGATCACGCCGGCAACTGTTCTTTCCAGGGCGCAGTCCTCAAGGACAAGGGCATGGTTCTTAGCCTGGCAGAGCGCCTGACACCTCTTGCCCGCTGCCGCGGCTTTTTGATAAATCTTGAGTCCTACCGGTGTGGAGCCAACAAAGGTTATGCCCTTCACATCGGGATGATCAAGAATCGTGTCTATTTCATGTCTTGAACAGGTAATGATATTGATTACGCCGTCGGGAATACCTGCCTCTTTGTAAAGCTCACCGATTCTCATAGCCGTTCTCGGCGTCAGGGAAGCCGCCTTAAGAACAAGGGTGTTACCGCAGGCAACACAAACGGGAGCCATCCAGCCGAAAGGAATCATAGCCGGAAAGTTTACCGGAACGATACCGGCGAAAACACCTATCGGCTCACGGTATTTCACTGTATCAAAGCCGGTTGAAGCATCCATAAGGCTTTCGCCCATCATCAGCGACGGTGCCTGTGTCGCAAGCTCGGTTCCCTCCTGCGCCTTGCCCACATCGCCCTGCGCCTCGCCCCAGGTCTTACCGTTTTCCTCGCACACAAGCATGGTAAGCTCATCCATATGCTTGATAAGAAGTTCTCTCACCTTATAAAGAATCTGGGTCCTTTTTCTTGCCGGAGTGGAGCTCCATGCAGGATAAGCCGCCTTGGCTGCTTCGATTGCCTCTAAAACCTCATCATTTGTGCAGCAGGGCGCCTGACCTGTGATCTCACCAGTAGACGGATTGTGAAGGTCATACCAAACTTCCGTTTTGGAATCCTTGAACTGTCCGTTTACAAAATACTTGAGTTTTTCCATAAATGATACCTCTTTATTTCATAAATTTTTACCTTTTATATTCTATCATTATATCACGGACATTTCAATAGCTTATTTATTCACAGCTGGCGTTTTAGCTCATAAAATAGTGTGAAGAGAAATATTCTTAACAAAAAGGTGATTGTATGATGCTTTCCGATATAAAAGAAAATCAGCGCGCAACCATAACAGAGATCCCTCATGATTCCTCCGTTACAAGAAGGCTTCTGGACATGGGATTTATGCCCGGTCAGAATATTATATGCACAAACATAGCGGCATTCGGTACGCCTGCCGCCTATGAACTCAGGGGCTGTAAAATCGCACTTCGCAAAAAAGACGCCGAGAGGATTGGAGTGATACTGTGACGCAAGGGAAAAAAGTGCTTTTGATGGGTAATCCGAATGTGGGCAAAAGCACGGTATTTAATGAAATCACCGGTTCCCATCAGCATACGGGCAACTGGACCGGAAAAACGGTGGATATTGCAAAGGGCAGGTTTTACTATAAATTCACGGATTATGAGCTTGTGGACTTACCGGGTACATACAGTCTGCTCTCCTCCAGCGAAGAGGAGCGGCTTGCCAGGGATTACCTCTGCTTTGAGGAATATGACTGCGTGGTATGTGTGGTCGACGCGACAAATCTCCTGCGTAATCTTAATCTTGTCCTGCAGGTCATGGAGGTTACGGATAAGATCGTTGTGCTCCTTAATTTATCCGATGAGGCAAAAAAGAAAAATATTGAGGTCGATACCGATCATCTTTCAAAGTTACTGGGTGTGCCTGTTATAAAAGCCACCGCCCGGAGCGGCAAGGGTATAAACGAGCTGCTGGAAAAAATCCATTTGATTTCAAACAACACAATGATAAACGAGCCCAAGACGCTTTTTTATTCCAATTCAATAGAAAACGCGGTCCACCGTGTACAAAGAGGACTGAAGGGCAATATTGAAACAAATAAAAATCTCCGCTTCTTCGCCCTGAGACTGCTGGAAAACAACGCCGGCTTTAACGATTCCTTCAAGGAACATTTCGGCGCGGATATTTTCCATAACGGTTCGGTACGGGGTAATCTGAACACGGCAAAAAGCGACCTGGAAAAGCTCGGGTACAGCAATGAAAAATATATCCGTTCCATAATGGCTTCCATTTTTGATAAGGCAGGCAGCATTGCGGAGCAGACGGTCAAAAGTCTGCCCTCAAAAAAAGAGAGAATGGAAAAAGCGCTGGATAAGATTCTCATGGGAAAATACACCTCTATCCCCGTTATGCTTCTGCTGTTCGGAGCGGTATTGTGGATAACCATCGCCGGCTCAAATTATCCCTCTGATTTTCTGCGCGGTGTTTTTGACAGCTTTGAGACCTGGATGGCCGATTCGCTTATAGGAATCGGCGTATCAGAAACCGTTGTAAGTCTTCTTGTCAACGGAATACTAAAGGTGCTTTTATGGGTTGTAGCGGTCATGCTGCCGCCCATGGCAATCTTTTTTCCGCTGTTTGCTCTGCTGGAGGATTTCGGCATTCTGCCCAGAATAGCCTTTAACCTTGACGGCGCTTTTGAACGGTGCGGAGCCTGCGGAAAACAGGCGCTGACCACCTGCATGGGCTACGGGTGCAATGCGGTAGGCGTTACCGGATGCCGTATCATCGACTCCCCCAGAGAAAGAATCGTGGCGGTCATCACCAATTCCCTGACGCCTTGCAACGGCAGATTTCCGTTACTGATCGCAATCATATCCATGTTTTTCTGTGACAACAGTGTTGTGTCGGCGGTAATCCTGCTGGGCCTTATTTCCGTATCCATGCTGACCACATTCGCCGCTTCAAAGATACTGACCTCCACTGTATTAAAGGGTGTGTCAAGTTCCTTTGTACTGGAGCTTCCGCCGTACAGAAAGCCTAAAATACTGACGCTCATAGGAGATACGATAAGAGAAAAAATCATTTTCGTTCTTTTGCGCGCGGTGGTTGTTGCCGCTCCGGCAGGTCTTATCATCTGGATACTTGCTAATATTGACGTTGCGGATACCACCCTGCTGTGCAAAATCGCTGAAGCGCTCGACCCTGTCGGTCGGTTCATCGGACTGGACGGCGTAATCCTGCTGGCATTTATACTGGGCTTTCCGGCAAATGAAATCGTCATTCCCATTGCGCTTATGGCTTACCTTTCAACAGGCGAGATGAGCGATTACTCCTCCCTTGAAAGTCTGAAAACGATACTGACTGACAATGGCTGGACCTGGGTAACGGCGCTTTGTACCTGCATCTTTTCTATGTTCCATTTTCCCTGTTCCACTACCCTCTTAACGATATGGAAAGAAACCAAGAGCGTCAAGTGGACGCTGCTTTCCGTCATCACTCCCCTTGCCGCCGGGGTCATAATCTGCGCGCTTATCAATCTAATATTCTAAAGACGGGCGATGGATCATCGCCCCTACGGTTGTAACTCCATTGCGGCAAGAAAAAAGAGATTTCCAAAGGGGAATAAATATGCACCTCTCCTTTGGTCATTTTCTCGGTTACCTTCTTTTGCGACCCAATTTGATAAATCCATCCTTTTGTGTAAAACCATTTACAAATCTCCTTTTTTGTCTTATTATTAAATTATAATAAAATAATCGGAGAGGATTACATGCCTTTACAGATAATCAGAAATGATATTACAAAAGTACAATGCGATGCCATTGTCAATGCCGCCAACAACACGCTCCTTGGCGGAGGCGGCGTTGACGGGGCGATACACAAAGCCGCCGGCAGAGGATTACTGCTGGAATGTATGAAACTCGGCGGCTGCAAAACGGGACAGGCGAAAATCACAAAGGGATATAACCTGCCCTGCAAATATGTTATACATACCGTAGGTCCCAAATGGAAAGGCGGCAATAACGGCGAAAAAGATTTATTGATATCGTGCTACAAAAATGCCCTTGCCCTTGCAAAAGAATACCGGTGTGAGTCGGTAGCCTTTCCGCTGATTTCCGCAGGCGTTTACGGATATCCGATAGACGAAGCATTTAAAATCGCAGTGGACACCACAGCCGAGTTTCTGATGAAAAACGACATGCTGGTATACATTGTGGTCTACAATAAAAACGCAGTGAACACCGGCAGCAAGCTTTTTGCGGATATTGCCCAGTATATAGATGACAACTACGTTACCGAGCATACGGATAAGGATTACGAGCGTATGCGCAGAGAGCAGTGCAGTATGCCGCTGGATGAGAAAGCTGCCAGCCCGAAAGAAGACACGATCACATTCGAGTCGAAAACAGATAAGAGCGAAGAACTTTTTAGCGATGTTTCCTTATATTTTAAAAAGGATAATGAACTGGAAAGCGTCATTAACGAAATGATCGACGAGAGCTTTTCCCAGATGCTTCTGCGAAAAATAGACGAAAAAGGAATGAAGGACAGCGCGTGCTACAAAAAAGCAAATATCGACAAACGCCTGTTTTCCAAAATACGCTCTAACACAAACTACAAGCCGAGCAAGCCCACGGTTCTCGCCTTTTGCGTTGCGCTGGAGCTTTCCCTTGAGGAAACAAAGGAGATGCTGATGAAAGCCGGATTTTCCCTGTCTCACAGCAACAAATTTGATATCATCGTAGAGTATTTTATCAAGCGGGGCAACTATAATATTTTTGAGATAAATGAAGCGCTCTTCGCCTTTGACCAGAGTCTTTTGGGTTCATAACCTGAAAATGAAATCGTCGCCTGTCAGGCGACCAAATCTAAAGCAAAACCTCCTATAATGAACTTGCAGGGTCGGGAAACGACCAGACAAAATTCATGATACGGAGGTTTTTATTATGAAAAAAACAAAAAATGACATTACGGAACTGGTTTTCATCCTTGACCGGTCCGGCTCCATGGGCGGACTGGAGGCGGATACCATTGGCGGCTTTAATTCCCTGATTGAAAAGCAGAAAAAGCAGGACGGGAAGTGCTACGTTTCCACTGTTTTATTCGACCATGAAATGCAGGTGATACACGACAGAGCCGAACTTGACAAAGTCCATCTCATGACGGACAGGGAGTATTTTGTGCGGGGCTGTACCGCACTGCTGGACGCCATCGGCGGCGCCGTACATCATATTGCCAACATTCACAAGTACGCAAGACCTGAGGATGTTCCGGCGCGCACTTTATTTGTAATCATAACCGACGGTTATGAGAACGCCAGCCACAGATATACAAGCGACAAGGTCAGGGCGATGATTGAGCACGAAAAACAGAAATACGGTTGGGAATTCCTATTTATCGGCGCAAACATCGATGCGGTGGAGACCGCGGGTCATTTCGGAATCAGCCAAGACAGAGCCGTGAACTATAACGCGGACAGTCAAGGCACTGAGATTGTATATGACACCGTTGCCGATACCGTCTGCCGCCTGAGATCAGATGAAGAACTTTGTGCAAATTGGAGCAATGCAATCAACGACGATTACAGAAAAAGAAACCATAACTGAAATAAAAACTCCGGCTGTTTCACAACCGGAGTTTTTTCTGTCATCTATTCCTTTTGCAGTACAAATACAAGCCAGCCTTTTTCTTCAAAACGGTCTTTTACCTGAAAACCGTTCTGCGAGAAGGAATACAGCACCTCATCCTCCCGGCTGTCAATGATGCCGCCGGTGATGTAAACCCCGCCGTCATCCAGGAGATCCCCCACGGATTTGTTAAATTCCATGATGATATCGGCAACGATATTTGCGACGATCAAATTATACTTGCCTTTGACTTTATCGGAAAGGTTGCCCTGTACGACCCTGAATCTGCTTTCGTCAAAACCGTTTTTCAAAGCGTTTTCCTTTGCCGTCTTTACCGCAAGGGAATCGATATCAACGCCAAAAGCGGATTTGGCGCCCAGGAGCAGACAGGCAATGGAAAGGATACCGCTGCCGCAGCCGATATCCAGGATTGTGGAATTCTCATCCACATATTTTTCAAGTGTTTCCAGACACAGCTTCGTGGTGGGGTGACTGCCCGTTCCGAAGGCCAGACCCGGCTCGATATGGAGGACCTTTCTGCCGGCCGCATCATATTCAGCCTCCCATTCGGGACGGATAAGGAGCTTTTTACCCACGGGCATGGGGTGGAAATACTGTTTCCAGTTGTTCACCCAGTCCTCCTGCGCACAGTCCGCAATTTTTATTTCATATCCGATATGTTCAGCGTCAAGCCTTTCTCGGATAAAAGAAACCGCCTCCATCGGATTTTCCTGGGGATTTACATAAACATGTATGATTCCCTTGGTCCTGTCCGCCTTTAACAGTTCCTCCTCAATCAGATCAATATGGGCGATTTCCATGACTTCGCCCTCCAGATCGGAATAATCTTCAATATATATGCCGTAGGGCACGACCATGTTGGCAATATTACCTGCGGTTTCAATATCTTTAGTATCTACTGTTACCGCAATCTCTGTCCAGTTTTCATTTACCGTATTGTTCAAAACTACTCTCCCAGATTTACTTTATGCTCGGTGGACGAAAGTCCATGGTTAAACAGCTTGCGGTTATCCAGCGCCCATTGCCGCTCGGTAAACTTCCCCGGCTCGATTTTATTTGTGGCATTGTTGATTTCAAAAATCGTCGCGTCAAGGGAGTCAAGCACGGAAAGAATCTCCGCCTCCAAAAACATGGGCCTTACCGGCGAGCCGTATTCCGGCACACCGTGATGCGACAGTACCATATGCTCCAGCAGCACGGTCTTTTCATCATCAATACCAAGTTCCCTTGCGGTGTCCTCGATATACATAGCGCCCTTTACAAGATGCCCTATCAGCTCTCCGCCAACGGTATAGCCGCTGCAGAGACCGGTCTTGCCTGTTTCCATCTCAAAGGTCTTGGCTACATCATGCAGAATCGCGCCGGACAGCAGCAGTTCCCTGTTTATATTCGGATAAATCTGGCATAATTTTTCCGCCATTTCCACAATGGAAGCGGTATGCAGCATAAGTCCGCCCACAATCGCATGGTGCAGTCTGTATGCCGCCGGATACACCTCCAGATTTTCCCTGTTTTTCAGCATAATATGAGAAACAATCTTTTTCAGATTCTCATCACTGAAATGATTTACTTTATCAAGGAGCATACTGAAAACCGTCTTGCCGTTGTACTCTGCGGCGGGAACAAATTCCTTGATCATCTCCTGCGGCGCTTTCTTCATAGATGAAATATTGAGCTGCGCCTTTCCCTTGTAATTATCCAGGGTATATTCAATCTCAACCACGTCCCCGTCCTCAAACTGACCGTTGTTTTCAAATCTCCATACCTTTGCCGGATACTCTTTTTTATCGCTGCCGATTACTGTCATATCCAGGTATCCGTTGCCGTTTTTATCCTTCTTTTCCGCAAGTTCTTTTATCATTGCAAATGACGCCATAATTACATCCTCAACTTTCAGCCGACAAAAGCTGAGCAGAAAATCTGTTTTTCTGCCCGGCTTTCGCTGCTTTGACTTTTTATTCATAAATATTATACAATAAATTAAACGTATATTCAATGCTAATTCCTTGACAAAATTCAGCTGGATTGGTATTATAATTTTATATGTAATTAGGTCAGCGGGCAAACTATCTTTAAGGTTGACTGCGGCTTAAACTGGAGTGATAGAATTGAAAGATACGGACAATCTTTGCATAAACTGTTTTAAGGAACTTACAAACGGAAATATATGCGAAAATTGCAATTACGATAACGACAAGCATACTGACATGATGTACCTTCAGCCCAGAACGGTACTGGCGGACAGGTACGTTATCGGCGCGGTCGTTGTGCATGAGAGCGACGCCGTTGTTTATATGGCGTATGACAGTCAGCTTGACTCTGTCGTAAACGTCAGGGAATTTCTGCCCAAGGGCATCGCGAACCGCCTGGAGGGGAATCTGGACGTTCATGTCAGAGAGCGCTATAAATCAAGCTATGAAACATACAAAGCGTCATTTCTCAACTTATGGACCACTATAATAAAAATGCGCAACCTTTCGTCCATCATTCCGGCTTACGATGTATTTGAACTGAACGGCACAGCGTATGCCGTAAGCGAGTACATGGACTCGATAACGCTGCGTGAATTTCTGCTGAGAAATCCGGACGGCAATATTTTGTGGGATCAGGCAAGGCTTATGTTTATGCCCGTTCTGACCACCCTTGAGGCACTCCATTCAAACGGTATCATCCACGGAGCAATCTGTCCTGACAATCTCATTCTCTGCCGCGACGGTAAGGTCAGGCTGAAGAATTTCTGTATCAGCGAGGCAAATATGATGTCCTCTGAACTGGAATTCACGCCAAACGAGGGATACACCGCCCTGGAGCAGTATGACAACAGCCATAAAATGTGTCCGGCAACGGATATATACGCCTTTTCCGCCTGTATCTTCCGCGCACTTGTAGGACAGAATCCGCCTGACGCCAAGTCAAGGGAAACCAACGACAAACTAATGATCCCCAACGCGATAGCGGAAAAGATACCCACCCATATAATAAAAGCACTGGGCGGCGGACTGCAAATCTATCCCGAAAAAAGAATACAGACCATTGAAGCTTTCCGTGAACAGCTCAGCGTAACGCCCTCCGTTGTGGCAGCGGCGGCGCAGCAGCCGGAAACCATAGAAAAAGATCCGGTGGAGGAAGAGGAGCACTACAGAGGTTATCCCGATTACGACGAGCCCAAGCCCAAATCAAAGGCTACGAAAATTATTATCGCTGTTCTTGTCATTCTTATAGCAGCGGCGGTTGCTCTGGGAATATATTTTGTCAGAAACGGCGGCTTCGGCAACAATCAGGATAACACCACAACTACCGCTCCGGTGGCGACCTATTCGGTCCCTGATTTTGTCTCGGCGGGCTATACGCAAAGCGATATTGAAAATAACGGCGTATGGAACGAGCAGTTTACCATCACATTTGACACAGACTTTTCAAGCGATGTTGAAGAAGGTATCGTGTTCAGGCAGAGCGTGGACGCCGGAGAGACCGTTGACCAGGGTACACAAATCGTGCTGACAGTCAGCAGAGGAATACAGACAGAGGTACTTCCCGATGTCGGCGGTATGACGCTTGAAGAGGCGACCAAGGAGCTGGAAGACCTGGGCTTTACCGTATCTACCGTTGAGATTTACAATGACGGCGGCCATACGGAAAACACGGTAAAATCCAGCTACGGTATGGCGCCGGCAGCCGGAGAAGAGGTTGCCGTGGGTGAAGAAATCATCCTGCAGGTATACGGCGAGGTTGTGACCACCACGCAGCCTGAAACCACCACCGGCTCTGATTCAGAATAATAATATAATATATAAAAATGAACTGCATCGTTTGATGCAGTTCATTTTTTTGGATTTTTGGAAATCTTATTGAATCTGTCAATAATCAGTTTGGATACAATACCCAGGAGCAAGCCCGTTATCAGACCGGCTACCAGCAGGACCGGCAGATAATAAGCAATACGCGCAGTCTCCATAACAACTGCTGCCACGATGATTTGTCCTATGTTATGACATATTCCCCCCAGCATGCTCACGCCGATGACCGACAGCTTTGTCTTTCTCATAAAATACATAACGATAAAGCTGAGGATACCGCCGCACAGGCTGTAAGCAAGACTGTACACGTTGCCGAAGGTCAGACCCGCCAAAAGTATTCTGATTACCGCGATGGAAAAAGCCTCTGACGGTTTCATAATATAAAGCGCCATAACGACCACAAGATTTGCAAGTCCCAGCTTTACCCCGGGAATTCCGAAATTAAAAGGAATCAAACTTTCCAGATAGCTGAAAGTAAAGGCAAGCGCCACCATCATACCAAAGAAAGCTATCCTTTTTGCTTTGCTGTTATTCATACATTCCGCCTTACGCTACCGCGTCGATTTCATCCAAATCATCTTCATTTACAACGGACACAACAACCTTGTGCGGAAGGCATATGATCGACTCGCCGTTTCTGTTGATCCGCTTATGATTCATACAGATACCGTCGGGACAATTTGCATCGGTCATTTTGGCATAGCCGTCCTCAATGACAAGGATGTTTACGCCGCCGTTTTCAGTCATAATCTCTTTTGTTGTATCCGTATCCAAAGGAAGTGTATCGGTTACCGTACCGTCGATTTCAATCTGCACATAGGCGCCGGAATCGCTGTTTACCCCATAGAGAAAAAGCAGCAATATCCCGGCCACTGCAACAATCACGGCGATTACAATAAAATCCGCTTTTTTCATTACTGAGCAGCCGTTTCTCCGGCAACAAGATTTTCACTGACAAAGCTCTGGGCGTTATTCACACCGTCAATAACCGCCTGTGAAGAGATCGTCGCGTTGGCAAGGGTATCGATCACAGAGCCCTTTTCCGTACTGCCCGATGCAATAACCGGCAGATATCTTCCTGTAAACTGATCCTTGAAGCTGGCTTCCTCAATTCTTACGCCGAGATACTCGGTCTCCTCCTGGTGAAGAATATCAATGCCGCATACCAGCGTACCGTCGGCGGAAATGACGGTCGTCATTTCAATGGGGCTTGACTGATTATAGCCGATAGTCGTACCCTCAACAATATAGGCGACAAGATTATTTGAGGAATCATACGCTTCCTGAACAGACGTTACACTGTACTTGTCTGCATCCATTGATGATATATCCAGATCGCTGGTTGAGGCGATTGTAAAATCAATGTCAACAGGCTCATTGTACTTTTTATTCGCAAAATCATAAATTACCTTGGAGCCGAAAATAACGCCCACGCATACTATAATCATCACAACGAGTGAAAGGATCCATGTCAGTGACTTAGGATTAAAATGTGCTTTCTTGCTCATAAATGGTTCTCCTTAATCTTCAATATATTCTTCAAAACCGGAGCTGTATGTTTTGTTATACTCCTTATCGACCCATACAGCTTCTACGCCGTCCATGCCTTCAATCATAGCTTTACCGTCTTCAATCGGCATATTAAACAGAGTGGTGGAAAGCGCGTCTCCCAGCGCGGAATCATCGCATATGACAGACACGCTGGTCATATACTCACTGGGCATCAGCGTATCGGGATTGATGATGTGACAATACTTTTTACCGTCCACCATATAATAGCGCTGGTAATCGCCGCTGGTGACAACGGACAGATTGGTTATCCGGACATTTACGAGGTAATCGTCCGCTGTTGTATCCGGATTTTCTATACCGATATTCCAGAGGGAATTGCCGTCGTCCTCCTTATAGCCGAAGGTGCAAATATTGCCCCCTATGCTCACCGCCGCCGAGGTCCACAGGTTTTCTTCAGCCCATTTGCAGACCTCTCTTACCGCATATCCCTTCGCCACCGCGCCTACATCGAGCTTGAGCTGAGGGTCGGAAAAATAGACGGTACTGTTCTCCCTGTCAATAACCAGGCTGTCAAAGGAGGTGTGCTCTGCCGCCTCTTCAAGCTCCGTCATGTCGGGCAGGGAGGCGTTTTCGGGATCAGCCTCGGCGCTCTCCCTGCTGTCATGCCAAAGGGAAAGAACGGAGCCGAAGCATATATTGGTTTTCCCTCCGCTGAGTTCATATACATATTTGCAGTATTCCAGCAGATCTATGATTCTGCTGTCCACCTTAACGGGACCGTCCTTTGCTTCGTGGTTCAGGGTATAAAGGTTATTGACGCCCTCATATGCGTTATAGATATCGTACAGCTTGTCATACTCCGCAAGCTTCTCATAAAACTGGTCATAATGCTCATTGAAATCGCTTTCGCTGGTATCATAAGCAATAACCGTGGACGCAGTATCAAACAGGTCAAGAAATCCTGCGGAATAGCGTTCTTTCTTATTCAAGTTCATATCCAGTGAGCAGGAACAGCAGACCAGCATGAGAACCGCCGATAATAATATACAAATCGTTTTTTTCATAACAATAGAATTATAACAGAAAACATATACACTTTCAATACAAAAGCTGTAAAATAAAAACGTCATTTTATTGTAAAAAACACACAGGCTATGATATAATTAAATAAAGCAAATCATATCAAGGGGGTATTACAATGTCTGCGAATGTACGAACCTACACGCCGAAGGAACGGAACATGTATCTGCTGGGTATGGCGGGGCAGAATATGATCTACAATATCATAGGAACCGGTCTGTACTTTTATTTTCAGTCCGTTATATTCATTCCCGCAATGGCGATCAGTATTTTTATGGCAGTCGCCCGGGTCTGGGACGCCATAAATGACCCTATGATGGGTACGATAGTTGACAAAACAAACACCAAATGGGGAAAATGCCGCCCTTATCTTATGGTAATACCGCCCATTATTTTTGTTATAACCGTCGCGACGTTCTGCAACGGTATATACAGCGAGGCAAACTCTCCTGCCAAAAACGCTCTGATCGTGGGCTGGGCAGCCGTTTCCTATATACTTTGGGGAATGAGCTATACGGTGGGCGATATTCCCCTTTGGGGCATAACCTCCCGTATGACAGAGGTGGAGAAGGACCGGGCTTCCATTCTTTCTCTTGCCCGTATCGCCGGAGGAATCGGCGCCGGAGTGGTTTTACTTTCCATCACTCCCCTGTCCCAAAGCGTCGGTCAGATGCTTGAAAAAAGCGTGGGTTCCACCGCAAAATCCCAGCAGTACGGGTTTATAATCGTTGCGGCAGTATTTGCCTTAATCGGATGTGGACTTTTTCAGCTTACGGGTATTTTTGTAAGGGAACGTGTGCCGTCCCAGGAAAAGAATCTGGGATTTATTGATAATTTCAAAATCATGTGGGGCAATCTCCCTTTCAGAAAACAGCTCATCAGCGGCGTACTGAGAGCCCCCATTCAAATGCTCTTATCCGTAGCAATGACGCTGGTATCCTATTATTACGGAAACTATTTCGGCAACTATATGCTTTATATCGTAATACTGGGCGGCGCAATTTTCGGCGGTCAGTTCATAGCGATGGCTTTTGTGCCCAAGCTTATGGAGAAGTATGAAAAGACAAAGCTGTATACCGGTTCTACAATCATCAGCGCCATTCCCTTTGCCTTGATTTACCCGATATATAAGATTGCTCCTCAGGACCTGGATAAGCCGTTCTGGCTTGCGGTACTGTTTGTCGTGTTTGGGCTTGCCGGCGCGGGTATGGGGGCATTAAACGTACTGCAGTCGGTTATGATTGCTGACGCTGTGGACTATGAGGAATACCATAAAGGCTTCCGTCCGGACGGTGTCTTTTTCTCCGGTCAGTCCTTTATCACGAAGCTTTCAGCGGGAATCAGCTCCATCATCCAGGGTATAGGTTATTCCATCGTCGGTTTCAGCGGTGACAACGTAAATCTGTGTAATGAGGCGCTGCGCGCCGGGGCATCCTTCAAATCCGATTATGCGCCTTACGCGGCAATGATGTTTTTCCTCTGCTCCATACCACCGGCAATCGGTTTGTTCCTTTCCGTTATTCCCATCAGAAATTACGGTATGACCGACAGCGAACACCGTATGATGCTGGAAACCCTTGTCGCCAAGAGAAACGAAAAGGAGCAAACCGAAAACTAAATATATCATGACACAAAAAACGGTGCAGATGTAATGAACTGCCCCAGATTGTGCAGACAGTACAAAAAAACGACTTGATGTAAATATTAAAATTAGGCAACAAACTGATTTCGTTTTTCAAGCGGAGTCAGTTTTGTTTTAGTTTGAATACGGTAATTGTT
>JAGHJI010000080.1 GCA_017886765.1 Eubacterium sp. | reverse complement strand
GTTCAATCACGTGATTGAATTTTGCCCTTTCCGTTTGGAAAATAACGTCGGGGTGGTCTATTCTTATAAGCGGTTTGTTGGTGGGAATTTCAACAACATCAAGCTTGTATATTTCTGAAAATTCCGGCGCCTCAGTGGAAGCCGTACCGGTCATACCGGAAAGCTTCTTATAAAGGCGGAAATAATTCTGGAAAGTGATGGTTGCCAGCGTTTTGCTCTCGTGTTCGACCTTAACGCCTTCCTTTGCCTCGATAGCCTGGTGCAGCCCCTCGTTGTATCTTCTGCCCTCCATAATACGGCCGGTGAACTCGTCAACGATCTTGACCTGACCGTCTGTTACAACATAGTCAATATCCCTTCTCATAACGCCATTGGCTTTGATTGCCTGGTTGATGTGGTGAAGAAGGGTGGAATTCTCCATTTCCATAAGGTTTTCCACATTAAAATACGCTTCAGCCTTTTTTACACCGTCCTGAGTAAGCGTGGCGGTTTTGGCCTTTTCGTCAACTACATAGTCGCCGTCGTAGGTAGCTTCCGTATCCTGCTTTTCGTCCATCTTGGCGACCTTGACCATTTTCAGTGTTTTGGCAAAGGCGTTTGCCTGTCTGTAAAGGTCGGTGGACTGCTCTCCCTTACCGCTGATGATCAGAGGCGTACGCGCCTCGTCGATCAGAATGGAGTCCACCTCGTCCACGATGGCGAATTTGTGACCTCTCTGTACTTTTTGTTCCTTGTACTGCACCATATTGTCACGCAGGTAGTCAAATCCCATCTCGTTGTTGGTGCCGTAGGTTATATCGGCATTATAAGCCGCTTTTCTCTGGTCATTTGTTTTTTCGTGAATAATAAGCCCAACGTCAAGTCCGAGAAAACGGTACAGCTTGCCCATCCATTCGGAGTCACGCTTGGCAAGATAGTCGTTGACGGTTACAATGTGTACGCCTTCGCCTGTAAGGGCGTTCAGATACGCCGGAAGCGTAGCAACAAGCGTTTTACCCTCACCGGTTTTCATTTCGGCAATTCTGCCCTGGTGAAGAACGATGCCGCCGATTACCTGTACCTCAAAGTGCTTCATGCCCAGTACGCGCCACGCAGCCTCACGGCACACGGCAAAAGCGTCCGGCAATATATCGTCAAGTGTTTCACCGTCTGCCAGCCTCCGTTTCAGAATATCTGTCTGGGCAGTCAGTTCCTTGTCGTCCATTGCTTGATATTTTTCCTCCAGGGCAAGCACCTTGTTGGATATTTTTTTAACTCTTTTGACTTCTTTTTTTGAATAGTCGCCGAAAAGAGCGGTTACTAATTTGTTTGCCATATATTTACACCTCAGAAAATAATACCAAATGATATTTTATCATAAATAAGCATTATTGTCACTATTTTTTTATATTATTGTTAAAGGGATTAGCTGATACCGTAGATCTCTTTTATTGCGGATAAAGCGCCGCCGGACACCGCGTCCTCATCAAGGCTGTCAAAGCTGAAAACAAGGTTTTTGCTGTCCTGTTCAATATTAAGCACGATTTCAATTCCTTCGTCCATCAGCTGGCAGTTGGCAATGGTGTCCTGAAGCTCGGCAAGCTTTTCATCCAGAAAAGTATCGTCGCTCAGCTTCCTGAGCAGGGCAAAGGTAGAATAACTGTCCTTCAGGCTCTGGGCAAATTCGCTTGTGGCAGCGGAGAGATCCTTGTTTATCGCCGTTACGGTTACGGTTTTGTTTTCCATGTCAATATTTGTGATATCCATTTCCAGATTGGCAAAGATGGCTCTGCCAAGATCGGCAAATTGCTCGTGGCTTTCAGCATAGCCGATAATGACGGAAAGCGTTGACGAGTCCACATATTTATCAAGGTCATCTGTATCAAAATTTTTTAACGCGGTTTCAACAGCGGCAACGGTTTCGGTAATATTTTCCTCCGTCATGTCGGCATTGGGACCCGAACACGCCGTAAAACTTAAGCACAATATAAGCGCAAGCAGTAGGCTGATTATCTTTTTCATATGAATACTCCTTTTAATCAAGTGAAATAAACCCGCTTTAGACATTTTCAGATTTATCCCGCTTGCCTGTGATTTACTAACCCATTATATATAATAAAAAGTTTTTTGGCAATACTAATTAAAATTATTATAAAAAAATTGCATATTTTAATTATATGTGGTATAATCAACAAAATTAAGCACATGATGTTGAATTTAATAAAATAAAATCACAGGCTTTTCAGATCGTTATAATCTGAAAAGTTAAACCAACTAAATTGATAATGATTTTAAATGTACGCGCGGTATCTGTATAAATTTCTGTTTTCGCTTGATACCGTTAATAAGGACGTTACAATGAAAGCTTTTTTTAAAAAATATTTCGGGCCCACCAAGTTCAAAAGGCTCTTTGATATTGTTATGTCGCTTTTCGCTTTAATTATTTTATCACCTCTTTTTCTTGTGATCTGCATTGCCAATCTGCTTACGCCGGATTCAAGCGTGTTTTTTTCACATGAGCGCAGGGGCAGACGCGGAAAGCCCTTTAAAATTTATAAATTTCAGACAATGAAAAACAATACGCCCAATGTTGCGACGGGACAGCTTGAAAATCCGGAGCAATATATTACCAAGGTGGGCAAATTTCTGAGAAAGACCAGTCTTGATGAGCTGCCGCAGCTCTGGAATATCCTTAAGGGAGATATGAGCTTTGTGGGGCCGAGACCGCTGATATCATCGGAAATGCGCGCCCACAGGCTTAGATTGGAATACGGGATCTACCGCTTCAGGCCGGGACTTACCGGTATGGCACAGATCAACGGCAGGGACGAGATATCCCTTGTAAAGAAGATCAAATATGACAAGCTTTACTGCGATAACTGGTCGCTTAAGCTGGATCTTGTCATTCTCCTGAGGAGTATAGGTGTAGCCATAAAACAGGAAGGTTACCAGGAGGGCAAGATTCACAGAAGATAATTTTATTTGGAGAGACAGATTATGGAGAGAAACTTTATTGACGGATATACGGAATGGCAGTCCAATCCTGAAATTGTCGGTGTAAACAAGCTTCCGCAGCATGCCACGTTTATGCCGTATGATAATTTTGAGGAGGCGAAAAAGGCTGACCGTTACGCGTCCTCGCGCTGCAAATTGCTTAACGGAAAATGGAAGTTCAAGCTATATAAGAACTACGCTTACAAACCCACTGACTTTGCCCAGCCGCATTATGATTCCCATAACTGGGATACGGTGATTGTTCCCTGTTCCTGGCAGATGCAGGGATATGACCAGAGTCAGTACTGCAATGTGCGCTATCCGTGGGAGGGCAGTGAAGATATTTGTCCTCCGAACGCGCCCACAAAGCATAATCCGGTGGGCTGTTATCTGAAAAAAATACATGTTAACCGTACCCTGCTTTCCAAAAGGGTCGTTATATGCTTTGAGGGTGTGGAATCCGCCTTTTATCTTTATATAAACGGCGAGAGAGTCGGCTATTCCGAATCCACCTTCCACCGCAGTGAATTTGACATAACGAAATATCTTAAGGAAGGGTCGAATACAATCGGCGTTGAGGTTTACCGCTGGTGCACCGGTTCCTGGCTGGAGTGTCAGGATATGTGGCGGCTCGGCGGCATTTTCCGTGACGTTTATATTTATACAACAGAGAGGGAATATATCCGGGATTTTACCGTTACCGCTCAGCCTGACGTGACGCTCAGCGACGGTTACGCGCAGGTGGATGTAAAGACCAATGGTACGTACGAGAGCCTCAGTATTGATATGAGTATTATAGACGCTAACGGAGAAACCGTTGCGCTGGATACGCAGTATGCGGACGAGGATCACAACACGACCCTCAAGGCAGTCGTAGCTGATGTCAAGCCCTGGTCGTCAGAAAGTCCCTATCTTTATACCATCGTTCTGACGCTTAAAAATGACGGCGTTCCCATTGAATATATCAGTCAGAAAATAGGTTTCAGGACTGTTGAAATCAGGGAAGGTATAATCCGTATCAACGGTCAGAGAGTCGTTTTTAAGGGCACAAACAGGCATGAATTTGACTGCAAGACAGGCAGATATATCACAGAGGACGTTATGCGTTATGATATTGAGATGATGAAAAAGTCCAATATGAACGCCGTGCGTACTTCCCATTATCCCAATTGCCCCAGATTTCTGGAACTTTGCGATGAATACGGTTTGTATGTAATTGATGAGAATAATATGGAGACCCACGGCACAGGCTGGTCCACTATAATCGGCTGTCCTCAGCTTCCGTCATCCCGTCCGGAATGGGAAAAAGCGTGTATGGAGCGTATAAAGGCTACTTATAACCGTGATAAAAATGTCACATCGGTAGTCAGCTGGTCTCTGGGTAACGAGTCCCTGGGCGGTGAAATACCCAAGAAGATGTATAATTACATCAAAAATGCTGACAAGACGCGTTTCGTTCATTATGAGTGCCACCGTGCGCCGGATGAAAAAGAGCTTTCAGATGTTCAGTCGAAGATGTATTATAAGCCCTGGGAGTGTGAGGAATACGCAGTGACGCAGCGTGACGGACGTCCTTTTATACTTTGCGAATACACACATGCCATGGGTAACTCCTGCGGTTCTACTGATGAATATACAAGACTGTGGGACAAATATCCGTGCCTGCAGGGCGGTTTTGTCTGGGACTGGGTCGATCAGAGTATTCTGACCAAAGATGAGAACGGCACGGAATATCTGGCTTACGGCGGCGATTTCGGTGAAGATCCCCACGACGGGCATTTCTGCGGAAACGGTCTTTTGTTCGGCGACAGAAAGCCCACCCCCAAGCTTGACGAAATAAAAAAGCTTTACCAAAATGTAGATTTCAATGCCATTGACGCCCAAAAGGGTATTATTGAAATTAAAAATAAATTTATGTTCACCAATCTCAGTGAATACGAACTTTTCTGGAAGCTGAGTTCTGATAAGGGAATGATGTGCAACGGCACGGCAACGGTGGACGCGGCTCCCGGTGAAAAAGCTGTTGTGGACCTTGAGCTGAGCAGAGTTACCGGAACGGAGTGCTATCTCGATCTGGAATTCAGAACAAAGGAAGAGACCTCCTGGTGCGAAGAGGGACACGTTGTTGCCTATGAGCAGTTTGTCATAAATGAGTTTGAAAATACATATGATGAGCTTGAGACGGAGGCGCCTCTGATTGTAAACGATACATACGGCTCCCTGCGGATCATATCGGACGATATCAATATCCGTTTTGAAAGAAGGGAGAGAAATCAGCTTACTTCCATCAAGGTAGGCGGCGAGGAATTGCTGCAGGCGCCGATGCGGCTTAATTTCTGGAGGGCGCTGACGGACAATGACAGAGGCAGCCGCGCCGGCTCAAGACTGGGCTGTTGGAGAGACGCCGGAGATACGCCCGGAATTTTCAACAATACAAAATGGTCTATATACAATTATAAAATCTTAGAGGGTGAGAAAAAAGTTGTTGTGACCTGCGGCGCCACCATCTGCACCCAGCCTGAGTGCAAGGCGCAGATTATCTATACGATTACTTCCAAGGGGATGGAGATCGACCTGCAGTTTTCACCGGACGATACGCTGCCGGAGATCCCCGAGGTTTCCGTCCTGTTTGAACTCCCAAAGGATTTTGAGGAGGTAACCTATCTTGGCAGAGGCCCTGAGGAAAATTATATTGACCGCTGCAACGGTACAAAAATAGGCGTTTACAACACCACAGTTAACGATATGTGGGTAGACTACCTTAAGCCTCAGGAATGCGGAAACCGCACCGGCGTCAGATACGCCACAATTGTGGGCAGAAAAAAGGTGTTTTCTGTAATTGCCGAACCGCAGATGGAAATGAATGTGTGTCACTATCTGCCTAAAGAGGTGGAAGCGGCATGGCATAAGAAGGAGCTGCCGGCGTATGACAAGACCGTAGTGCGCCTTATCGCAAGGCAGCAGGGTATAGGCGGATATGACAGCTGGGGCGCCCACTGCAACGAGATATATAAAAATAAAACAGACAGAATATACCGTCTGAAATTCCAAATCAGATTTTAGCCGTTTGATCAATCATCAGGGGATTAAGTAAATTTTAACTTGACTTTTTTATATAAAAGGAATATATTTCTTATAGTGATTGATTGATATCTGCCGCACTCTCGTAATGGATCATTATGACGGCAGACCGATAAGAGAGGATTTTTATGAAATCAATTAAAGAAACTGCAATGACGATTGCAATAAAGAACGCTATAAAGTATGCCCGTAAGGACTTTTTTAACAATGCGCCAAAGATTTTAAATCTGCTTGAAATGGCAGACGTTAAAAAAGTCAACAGAAGTACATACGCCGGGCTTCATAAGGTGCTTGACGATCCTAACAATAACTGGATGATCTTCGCCAAGAAGCTGATCTGCGATACAAATCAGAATGTGGTGGAAAAGCTCGTTCCGCCTGCGCTTAATGTGGCGATCAACAGCTATTCAAAGCGAATGAAAGCCATAGAGGAGCACGGCTGCAACGTACCGTGGGCAATCCTGATGGACCCTACGGCAGCATGCAATCTGCACTGCAAGGGCTGCTGGGCGGCTGAATACGGCAAAAACAGCCAGCTTTCCTACGACGATCTTGCAAGGATCATTCGTCAGGGTAAGGAACTTGGCACATATATGTATCTTTATACAGGCGGAGAGCCAACAATCAGAAGAGCGGATCTGATGCGCCTTTGCCGTGAAAATCCCGACTGTATCTTTATGAGTTTTACAAACGGTACGCTTATTGACGACAGCTTTGCCGATGAGATCGGTGAGGTCGGTAATTTCCTGCCTGCCTTTTCTATTGAAGGTTATGAAGAGGACAACGACTACCGCCGCGGCGAGGGTACATTCCAAAAATGTACCGCTGCAATGAAACGCCTTAAGGACAGGGGAATACCTTTCGGCGCTTCTCTTTGCTATACAAGTAAGAATACGGATGTTCTTTCCTCTGATGAATATATGGATTGGCTCATTGACCAGGGTGTGATGTTTGCCTGGTTCTTCACCTATATGCCCACGGGCAACGGAGCTGTTACGGACCTTATGGTGTCTCCGGAGCAACGTGCCACCATGTATAAGAAAATGCATGAGTGGAGGCATACAAAGCCGATTTTCGCCCTGGATTTCTGGAATGACGGCGAATATGTACAGGGCTGTATAGCCGGCGGACGCCATTATTTCCATATCAACGCCAACGGTGACTGCGAGCCCTGCGCCTTTGTGCATTATTCCAATGTCAATATCAAGGAATGCTCCGTTCTGGACGCGCTTAAGAGTCCGCTCTTTATGGCGTATAAGAAAAATCAGCCGTTCAATAATAATATGCTGCGTCCCTGCCCCGTGCTTGACAATCCCGGAGCCATCAGCAAAATGGTTAAGGAGACCGGCGCTTACTCAACAGAGATGGAAAATCCGGAAAGCGCAAACGAGCTCTTTGACAAAACCATTGCCGCGGCAAAGGCATGGAAGGTCAAAGCCGACGAGCTCTTTGACAGGGATAAGTTTATTAAAAATCATATTAAGGACGAGAATATGTATAATTTTGAAATTCCTGACGAGGAAAGACTCTTCAGCGAATTTGAAAAGACAGAGTAATCTGTTTTTGCATTGATTAACGGCGTGCATCGGCTGACTGCTTTTGCACGCTTTTTTGTACTATGTAAAAGTTGAGGGAAGTCAAATGTTTCTGAGCAGAAAGAAACAATTTAATAACCGTTCCTATGATTATATTATTGCGGGTTTGGGTAATCCGGGCAGCAGGTATGAAATGACCCGGCATAACGCCGGATTCCTCGCTATGGATCTGCTTGCCATTGAAGAGGGTTTTGATATAAAAAAGCTCAGGCATCACGCGCTTGTCAGCGACGCTGTCATCAGCGGTAAAAAATGCCTTGTTATGAAACCGCAGACGATGATGAACGCCAGCGGAGAAGCGGTGGGAGAGGCGGCAAAGTTTTATAAAATACCGCCGGAAAGAGTGCTTATCGTTTACGATGATATTTCTCTTAACGTAGGAAAGACCAGAATCAGACGCAAGGGCTCGGCAGGCGGCCATAACGGAATAAAAAGTATTATCGCGCATTTGGGCAGTGAAAACTTTCCCCGTGTAAAAATAGGAGTAGGGAAAAAACCCAGTCCGGAATATGACCTTGTTTCCTGGGTGCTGGGCAGATTCCCCAAGGAGCAGGAGTCTGATCTGAAATCGGCCCTTGAAAACAGTACAAAAGCAGTTCGCCTTATTGTCAATGATGAAATGGACAGGGCGATGAATTTATATAATTCATAAACGGGATTACCCGAAACCGCCTAAAACGGTTTGCTTTAACATTTTTTCGTTTTTCACTCTCATAAGTAAAGGGGCAGACGATATGTCCTGTTTTTCAAAAGAATTTAATAAGAGTAATGAATTTGTCAGCCTCAGCAGGAGCGTGCATACCCTTAACGCGCCTGTTGGGGCAATTGGTCTTCCGGATATTGCCAAGTGCTTTGCGATCCATTCCCTGTGTGAGCAGGGCGAAAAAGCTTTTGTTATAACGCCGGACGAGGCAACTGCCGTTAAAGTGCAGGAGAGTCTTTCCCAGCTCCAGCCGGGCGTTTTGCTTTATCCGTCAAGGGAGTTCACCTTTGTTGAGGTGGCAGGCGTCAGCAGGGAGTTTGAGCATATCCGACTGGGCGTGCTTTCGCGTATCTTGAACGGTGACTACAGCGCGGTCGTTATGTCGGCCAATGCCGCCTGTCAGTACACAATGCCGCCGTCAGAGCTGAAAAAAAGGAGCTTTTCCGTTTCCGCCGGCGATGAGCTGGACATAAAAAAGCTTGAGGAAAAGCTGGTCTTGGCAGGATATGTCAGGTATGAGCAGGTGGACGGCACAAGCCAGTTTGCCGTCAGGGGAGGAATTATTGATATTTTTCCGCCTTATCTTGACGAGCCGGTACGTATTGAAATGTGGGGAGACAATGTGGATACGATCTCCTCTTTTGATATCTATACCCAGAGAAGAAGCAAAAACCTTCAGACTGTTCGGATAACGCCCGCCAATGAGGCGCTTTTTGAAAACAGAGACGCGCTGATAAAAAAGATAGAGAACATAGCAAAGGGGCTTAAAGGCAAGGCGGTAAAGGCGCGTGAAAAGCTGTATGACGATTGTGACAAGCTAAAAAACGGCGTTACACTGAACTGCCTTGACAAGTATTTGCCGCTTTGTTATGACTCAGAAGGAATTTTCGATTATTTTGAGGGCAGACTCTTTGTCGTTGAAAGCGCCAGAGTAAAGGAAAAATGTCTTAAACAGGAACGGCTGAATACCGAGGATTTAAAATGGTTTGTGGAGGACGGTACGCTCTGCAAAGGACTTGACAAATTTTCCCTTGATTTTACAGAGCTAACCAATGTCTATGAAAAGCATAACGCGGTATATATGGATTCTCTACCCCGCGGCAGCTTTGACACGCCGGTAAGGCACCTTGCTGATTTTACGGTGCAGAGTTTTAACCCCTGGAACGGTACGCTTTCGCAGTTGAAGGACGAACTGTTCGGTCTGGTAAAGGGCGGTTACACAGTGTGTATGATGGCAGGTACTTCCAGAGCAGGAAGAGCCCTTGCCGAGGATATCCGGGATATGGGTTATGACGCCGTATTTTTTGAACAATATCCTTCTGCATTTCAGCAAAAGGCAATCAATGTTGTCACGGGTACATTACCGGCGGGTTTTCAGTTTTCACAAATCAAATTTGCCCTAATGACGCATTCTAAGTCGTCCCAAAGCGCAAAAAAGCATAAAAAAGCGCCCGCTAAAAATGCGTTTCATTCCCTTGACGAGCTTCATGTGGGTGATTATATCGTGCATAATGTGCACGGCATCGGTGTGTTTGATGGTATCAACGCGCTGGAAATCAACAAGGTTAAAAAGGATTATATAAAAATCAGCTATGCAAAGGGCGATACTTTGTATGTACCCGTAACGCAGCTGGATCTGGTGTCAAAATATATAGGACCCGGGGAGGATGCCCATGTCAAAATCAACCGTCTGGGCTCTACTGAGTGGAAAAAGACCAAGGCGCGGGTGCGTTCCTCTGTCAAGGATATGGCAAAGGAGCTGATTGCCCTTTACGCTAAGCGTATGAGCACCAAGGGCTTTGCTTTTTCACCGGACAGCGACCTCCAGCGTGATTTTGAACTCAGATTTGAATATGAGGAAACGGAGGACCAGCTCAGATGCAGTGAGGAGATCAAGGGAGATATGGAAAGATCCGCTCCGATGGACAGACTCCTCTGCGGCGATGTGGGATTCGGGAAGACTGAGGTGGCTCTGAGAGCGGTATTTAAGTGCGTAACGGACGGAAAGCAGTGCGCCATTTTAGTACCCACAACGGTACTGGCTATGCAGCATTTCCAGACTGCGTTAAAACGCTTTGAGCCTTTCGCAGTGAATGTGGAGATGATCTCACGTTTTGTTAAACCATCAAAGCAAAAGGAGATTCTCAAACGCCTGGCGGACGGAAATGTGGATGTTTTGATAGGAACCCATAAACTGCTGGGCAAAAATATAAGCTTTAAAGATCTGGGACTTCTGATCGTGGATGAGGAACAGCGGTTCGGCGTGGCGCAGAAGGAAAAGATCAAGGAGAAATTTCCAAGGGTGGATGTACTGACTCTGTCCGCCACGCCCATTCCCCGTACACTCAATATGGCTATGAGCGGTATACGTGATATGAGCCTGCTTGAGGAGGCCCCCGGCGACAGGCAGCCTGTTCAGACTTATGTTATTGAGTATGACAAGGATATTATCATCGAGGCGGTTGAAAGGGAGATCAACCGCGGCGGTCAGTGTTATTATCTTCACAACAATATTGATACCATTGAGCATAAGGCGATGCAGATTAAAAAATCGCTCCCTGACGCGCGGGTGGGCATTGCCCACGGCAGGATGACGGAGGAACAGCTTTCCGCTGTCTGGAACCAGCTTTTGAACGGCGAAATTGACGTTTTAGTATGTACCACTATTATTGAAACCGGGGTGGACGTACCCAACTGTAATACATTGATTATAGAAAACGCCGACCGTATGGGACTGGCGCAGCTCCACCAGATCAGAGGCAGAGTAGGTAGGTCGTCAAGACGCGCTTACGCGTATTTTACATTTACGAGAGGCAGAGAGCTTTCCGACATTGCCACAAGACGTCTTGAAGCGATCCGGGAATATACGGAATTCGGCTCCGGATTTAAGATTGCTATGCGCGACCTGGAGATCAGGGGCGCCGGCTCACTGCTGGGAAACCGACAGCATGGTCATATGGAAGCGGTAGGCTACGATATGTATTTGAAACTGCTGGAAGAAGCGGTGGCAATGGAAAAGGGAGAGCTGAAAGAAGATGAGGTGGAGGAGAAGGAGAAGGAATGTCTCATTGACGTTGCTATTGACGCGCATATTCCGGAGAAATATATTGCTTCCACCGCCCAGCGTCTTGAAATGTATAAACGCATTGCGAATATCAAGAATGACGAAGATGCTAACGACGTATATAATGAGCTTGAGGACCGCTTCGGCTCGCCGCCGTCGTCCGTATGGGGACTTATTGAAATTGCTCTGCTGCGAAATACTGCGGTATCGCTCAATATAACCGATGTAATCCAGCGCAACGGTTCACTGCTTTTCTATTCCCTCGACGTGGAACTGAAAACAGTGGCGATCCTCAATGCCTTTATGAAAGGCAGGGTCACGCTTTCCGCAGGGAAAAAGCCGTATATCGCGGTCAAACTCACCCCTGAGGAATCAAACCTGGAGACCCTGAGAGAAACGCTGAAACTGATGAAACAGGCGAAAGAGCATATAAAAGAACAGAATGTTAACGGCACTGACATTACTTAACATACAAAGAAAGCCTCGGGCAGTTTACGCATACCGCCCGAGGCTTTTATCTTTTGTATTATTTTGTGTGTTCGTCAAGGGTAAGATAATAAGCGTCCAGGAAATTGTCTTTAAAATACCTGACTTCGTCAAGAGGGATATTATCAATGATCCTTTCCTGTGCTTCAAGCGCCTTGTTAAACTCAAGATTGCCCATACGCATTTCTTCAATACATTTGATCAAAGCGCTGATTTTATCCGCTGCTTTAACAAGCTTCCAGAGTTCCTCGTCCTCTTCCTGCTTTTCAAAAAGAGGGGCATAGTCGGCTCTGAATTCCTCCGGCAGCATCGCCAGCAGCCTTTCACCCGCCCGGTGTTCAACATCTTTATACACATTTTTTATATTATCATTATAGTATTTGACCGGAGTCGGCATATCGCCGGTGATTACCTCCGTGGTATCGTGATAAAGTGCCAGCAGACATGCTCGTTCCGCGTCATACTTTTTACCGAATTTTTTATTGCCGATAAGTGCCAGAGCATGAGCGATAACAGCCACCGAGTGACTGTGCTCCGCAATATTTTCCTTTGACGTATTCCGCATCAAAGCCCATCGGTCAATCAGCTTCATACGGTTGACCATTGCGAAGAAATTGCTACTCATGGCTTTCCTCCGGCTTTACGACGCGGATGCCCAGCTCGTCAAGCTGAATATTGTCGATGGTGCTGGGCGCACCGCTCATCAGCTCGCTGGCATTCTGTACCTTCGGGAAAGCGGTTACGTCTCTCAGACTGTCGGCGCCGCATATGATCATTGCCAGTCGGTCAAGACCTATACCCATGCCGCCGTGGGGAGGTGAGGCGTAATGGTACGCTTCAACAAGAAATCCGAATTTGGCGTCGATTTCCTCCTGTTCCATACCCAGCAGCTCAAACATCTTGTTTTGCAGGGCGCAGTCTGTAATTCTCATGGAGCCGGAGGAAAGTTCGGTGCCGTTTAACACAAGGTCAAAGGCTTTTGCTCTTACCTTGCCCTTGTCCGTGTCAAGATATTCGATACATTCCTCCATAGGCATGGTAAACGGATGGTGCATCGCTACCCATTCGCCTGTTTCCTCATCCTGCTCGAAGAACGGCATTTCCGTGATCCAGAGATAGTTCCACTTATCCTGCGGTATGATATCCAGTTCTTTTGCGATGATGAGTCGCAGAGCGCCCAGAACGGAAAGCGCCAGGGAGGTCCTGTCGGAAATAATGAAAATGCAGTCACCCTTTTCCGCGCCGAGCTGAGCAATAAGATCGTCAAGTTCGCCCTCTTTTAAAAACTTGTTAAAGGAGCAGTTCGGCGCTTCGTCAGCCCAGCGGACATACGCCAGTCCCTTCGCGCCGATGCCCTTTGCGTGTTCTGTAAGTTTGTCGATCTTTTTTCTTGTATAAACAGACGCGGCGTTTTTGGCAACGACAGCCTTGACGGAGCCGCCGTCGGCAACCGCGTTTTTGAATACCGCAAAGTCTGTTTTGTCTGCCCATTCGGTGATATCGTTTATCAGCATATCAAAACGGGTGTCCGGTTTGTCCGTTCCGTATTTTTCCATAGCCTCGGCAAAGGTCATTCTCTGCAAAGGCATGGGAATCTCAACACCGACGGTTTCCTTCATCAGCTTTGAAATGAAGCCCTCCGCCATTTCCATGATATCGTCTGTGTCAACAAAGGACATTTCCAGGTCGATCTGCGTGAATTCCGGCTGTCTGTCCGCTCTCAGATCCTCGTCTCTGAAACAGCGGGCAAGCTGAATGTAGCGGTCAAATCCCGCCACCATACAAAGCTGCTTGTAGATCTGCGGTGACTGGGGGAGCGCGTAAAATTTGCCGTTGTGCACACGTGACGGCACAACATAGTCTCTGGCGCCTTCCGGCGTGGACTTGATCATCATAGGCGTTTCAATCTCAATGAAGTCATTGTCATAAAAATACTCTCTTGCGATTTTGGCGATTTTGTGCCGCATGATCAGATTCTGCGTAAGCTTTTGATTTCTGAGGTTCAGATAACGGTATTTGAGCGTGGTTTCATCTCCCACCTTTTCTGAATTCGCAATTTCAAAAGGCGGCGTCTCCGATTTTGAAAGAATGCGGAATTCTTTAACGTGAACTTCGATTTCTCCGGTGGGAATTTCCTTGTTTTTACTTTCACGTTCACAGACCGTGCCTACGGCGGCAACAACATATTCCGCTCTTACCGACTGCGCTTTTGAAAACACCTCTCTGTCTGTCGTATCGTTGAAAGACAGCTGAACGATGCCTGTACGGTCTCTTAAGTCAATAAATATAAGATTACCCAGGTCACGCTGCTTCTGACACCAGCCGAACAAAGTGACCTCTCTGCCGCAGTCTGCAAGCCGGAGCTCGCCGCAGTAATTTGTTCTTTTTAAACCTTTAATTGATTCCGCCATGGTCGTTCTCCTCGTTAGTCTTTTTTGTCTAAGCCGAAAAGGGAAGAAAAGTCAAATTCTTCACCGTTGATCTCCAGATCGTCAAGCTGGCTTGAAAGGGTGATGTTATAAAATCCGCTTACAAATTTATCCAGAGGGATCTCGTTTTCCTCGCCTGTTTCCATATTTTTGAGTTTGGCAGCGCTTTCCTCAACCTCTTTATCTCCGATTATGACGCTGTATTTTGCGTTTAGTTTGTCCGCGTATTTAAGCTGCGCTCTCAGGGAACGCTGATTCAGGTCGTAAAGCGCCGTAAAGCCGTCCGCTCTCATATCCTTAACGATATCAATCGCCTTGAGTGTCGCCTTTTCACCCAGCGCTACAACGAACAAATCAGGCGCTATTGCCTTAGGAAATTCGACATTCTGCGCCTCCATCAGAAGCATCAGCCTTTCCATTCCCAGAGCGAAACCGAGGGCGGGCGTATCCTGCCCTCCCAGCTCTTTTACAAGACCGTCATATCTTCCGCCGCCGCAGACGGTGCCCTGGGCGCCGATGGAGCCGGAAACAAATTCAAACACGGTTTTTGTATAATAGTCAAGCCCTCTTACGATCTTCGGATTGACCGTATATTCAATCTGCATTGCTTTGAGGTATTCCTGTACCGCGCCAAAATGCTCCCTGCATTCATCGCAGAGATAGTCGGTAACGACGGGAGCATCCTTGGCGATTTCGGAGCAGACAGGGCTTTTGCAGTCCAAAATACGCATGGGATTTCTGTCCAGTCTGTCACGGCAGGTATCGCAAAGCTTGTCTATGTGTGATGAAAAATATTCCTTGAGCGCCTTGTGGTATTCCGCACGGCAGGTAGGACAGCCTATGGAATTGATTTCGAGGCTCAGGTCCTGAATGCCGAGTTCGTCAAATATCTGTTTGGCGAATGAGATAAGCTCCGCGTCCGCCAGCGGTGAAGCTGTACCGAAGCATTCTGCGCCAAACTGATGAAATTCTCTGAGTCTGCCTGCCTGCGGCTTTTCATAACGGAAGCACGGACCGAGATAGCAGACCTTCTGCGGCAGGGCTTCGTTGCACAGTCCGTTTTCAAGATAAGCGCGCACAGCGCCCGCAGTGCCTTCCGGACGAAGCGTTACGGAACGTCCGCCCTTGTCGTCAAAGGTGTACATCTCCTTCTGAACAACATCCGTAGTGTCTCCCACTCCGCGCTGAAAAAGCTGGGTGTGCTCAAATGTAGGTGTACGTATTTCCTTATATCCGAATCTTTCGGCAATGTCAATCATCATGGACTCTATATATTGATTTTTGTGTATATCTTTGGGCAGGGCGTCTTTTGTGCCCTTGACTGCTTTTGTAATAAGCGCCATAATACCCACCTCCGAAAATAAAATATATTCAATAAAATTGGGTGAGCTTACCGGGAGGCTCACCCAAATGTGAAGCAAACGGTTTCAGACGATTTGAAATTCATCTCGCTTGCTTACGTTATCTTGATGGATTGTATTTGGGATTCACGATCTCTCTCCACTCAAAATCGCCGCGTTCAACCCCTCTGATAAGCGCCTCTGCAGTAGCTATATTTGTGGCATAGGGGATATTGTGCACGTCACAGAGCCTTAATAAATCATTGTCATTGGGCTCATGGGGCTTAGGTGAAAGCGGGTCGCGGAAAAAAATCAGAAGATCTATTTCATTATAAGCAATGCGGCTGGCTATCTGCTGGCCGCCCCCCTGACTTCCGGCAAGGAAACAGTTGATATTCAGCCCGGTTGCTTCCGCTACCAGCTTGCCGGTCGTGCCTGTCGCGCAGACTTCATGGCGGCTGATAATGCCGCAGTAAGCAATGCAAAACTGAACCAGCAGTTCTTTCTTTGCATCGTGGGCAATAAGAGCAATATTCATAAATTACCTCCAAGTATTCTGTCAAGACAAATAATAGTGTATGATTCCGTGTGTTTTCTCCAGTATTTAGTATATTATCACAATTTTTCAAAGTGTTCAACACTATTATTAAAAATATTCTTTGTAATTAAAGCAGAGTGCCTGCCTTCTGATTCGTTTTGGCGTCCGTATTGTTCTGATACCAGTAATCAATGATTGCGGAGGTTATTTCAGCCGTTTCCGTACCTGAACCCGCAAGCTCTACTACGGAAGACACGGCAATTTCGGGATTGTCATAAGGCGCGTAAGTTATAAGAAAACCGTTATTTCTTTTTACGCCGTTCACAACGACCTCGGAAGTACCTGTTTTACAGGCCACCTCTGTGTCCAGATTATTAAAGATATAGCCGGGACCGCCGCTGGTGGCAACCATTCGCATGCCCTGATGGACATTGTCAAGTGTATTTTGGCTTAAATCAAGTGTTTCAGCTTCCACAATACTTTTTTCATTTACGATGCCGCTGGAGGTGTCAATGATTGATTTGACAAGATGAAGCTCATATCTTGTTCCGCCGTTGGCGATTGTTGAGCAGTAGTTGGAAAGCTGAAGGGGAGTGAACAAATTATCACTCTGACCGATGGCGGTAAGCATTGTATCACCGATTCTCCATACGCCGCCGGCGTTTTCTCTGTTTTCCGGAGAAGAGATATTTCCCGTTGCTTCCGCAATTTCAATGCCGGTACTCTGGCCTAAACCGAAAGCTTCCGCGTACTCGTCTATTATGGTTATACCTGTATCCAAAGCGGTGTTGTAGAAGAACATATTGCAGGAATCCCTAAGCGCAGTCCTTACATTTTCCGTGCCGTGAGCATTGCCGTTAAGGCACTGGAACGGCTGACCGTAAAACACCTGCTGACCTACGCAGACATAGGTGGTGTCAGCAGTGATTGTCCCTGCCTCAAGAGCTGCAACCGCAGTAACCGGTTTAAAGGTGGAACCGGGGGCGTATGTGCCCAGAGCAAATCTGCTCCACAGCGGATTCCTTGAATTTGATGAGAGTTCGTCGTATTTATCGTAATAATCATTCAGATTAAATGTGGGGTAAGAAGCAGCGGCAAGTATTTCGCCGCTGTTACAGTCCTCCACCACAACGGCGCCTGCTGATGACGATTCGTCTACTTCGTCGCAGATCTCCTTCAGCTTATTTTGGGCAAGGACCTGCAGATCCCTGTCAATGGTCAGGACAACCGTATTGCCCTGTACCGGCTCTTTTGTCACTTCCTCGGTGATATTGCCGTCCTTGTCAACGGTAATGGTGAGCTCTCCCGGTGTGCCGCGAAGCTCGCTTTCCATTGCCTGCTCAATGCCGGATTCGCCAATCTGGTCGTCGATACCGTATCCGTCGTCCTTTCTTTCTTCATATTCATCGGCGTTGATTTTACGTACTGTTCCGAGAATATGGGGAGCGACAGTGGAATCCACATATTCCCTGTAAGCCACTACCTTAACATCCGCTCCGAGATAAGTGGTCTGGTCCTCTTTTATCTTAGCCACGGTTTCATCACTGACGTCATCAGCGATTGTAACCGGATTTTCATAAGAGAAAAGCAGTCTGGTAAGCTCATATCTTATATTGCCAATTTTCAGGGCCGTCTCCGCGTCGTAGCCCTCTATTCCGTATTTTTCCATTACCGCGTCATAGCAGTTCTGCGCCGTCGCATAGGGCTGGAGATTCAGCATGTCGGCGCTCTTCATGGCTTCAATATCCTGTTCGGCGTCCTCATCATCGGTAAATTGAATATTGCCGCTGCGGTCAAACTCCAGGGGGAGATTCCGGGCATATTCCTCACCGTTTGACTCGAAAAGCTGGATAAGGTTATAGATAATCCTGTTTCTCTGTTCGTTATCCTCTGCTGACGGGAAATAAACGGCGTTTAGGATAATGGAATTACCCTGCCTGTTGGTGACAAGAGAGTTGCCGTTTCTGTCAACGATTTCACCCCTGGCAGCTTCGATGGGGACAACATATGTGTCCACGGTGTTATTTTGCTGAGCGTAGTATGCATTGTCACGTATCTGTATTATATAGAGGTCCACCGCAAAGCCTAAAATAACCGCAATAATAAGAATAACGGCAACTACGCTTCTGCTGCTTTTATATCGTGCTTTCACTTTGCAGACCTCCTTTTTTCACTTAAAATTCTTGACTTTTTACAAAATTCAGTTTTGCTTTTACCGGCTTCATGATAAGCCATATAACAGGCGTAAGGATCAGGGTATAAATTGCGCACGGAATGTAGAAAGAGAACAGGGTGGTCTCCCCGCCGTCAACTCCTTTTATTACTATAAAAAACAGCCAGTACAAAAAGCAGTATAATATGATGACCAAAGCCGCGCAGATCATATTTGTAATAAATGTGTCACGGACAATATAGGTAACAAGAGCGGATGACAGGAAGCAGACTACCGCAATAAAAATACAGTTGAATCCCAAATGCACCGCTCCCGACATGTCCCAGAGCAGTCCTGCGAAAAGCCCCATAAAAGCGCTTGCGATGATATCTTCGCCCATGGAAAGTATTATTGCCAGCGGTAAAAGCAAAAAGCATCTCGCGCCGAAGACTTGAGGAAACAGTCCCCCGGTATTCTGAAGCAGGTCAGCCAGCAGAATCATCAGACAATAGCAAAAATATTTCATTGTTTTTTGCTTTTTTGACAGCTCCATTATTCTGCCTCACTTTCAGTTTCAAAACCGGTAAGTATCAGGCATTCGTCTATTTTGTCAATATCCGTTCCCGGCTCGATTACCGCGTATGTGGATATATCGGTAACCTCATCATTAATGTCACGTACAGTGCCTATTATTATATCTTTGGGCATAGTTGAGCTTATGCCGGCAGTGGCAATGATGGAGCCGTAGGACACTTTTGTGGTTGAATCCAGATTTTCAAATTTGCAGTATCCGTCCTGTGCCAGTTCGGCGTCCCCGGTAACATAGCTGAGCTCCTTCGTGTCAATATCATAGGCGGATACGCCGAAATCCGGATCTATGATGGAGCTGACAATGCTGTATGTAGGGTATGCCTTTTTTATCACGCCCACAAGATAATTACCGTAAAGCACGGCGTCTCCGTCCTTTACGTCATTCAAAGTACCCTTATTGATTGTAAAGGTACAAAACGGGTTCGCGCTGTCACGTCCGATGACAGAAGCCTGAAGATAAGTAAAGTCCGGGTTGTCCTCCTTAAGCTCAAGGGCGTCTTTGTAAAGCTCGTTCTGGGTTTTCAGGTTATTATAATCGGCGAGCTGATTCTGCAGATCGCCCAGCTCCTGCTGGAGTTCGTCGATCTTCTGCTCATACTGCGCGTTGCCCGTGGCGGTTCCCGCTATCTTGTCCAAACCGTCGGAAAGTTTGGACGCGACCCAATGAGCGGGAGCAAAAATGGTTCCCACCACGCTGGACTGGGCAGTCTCGCCGTAACCGTTTGCGGCGCATAAAAACATGCCCACAAGCAGCAGCGCGATAACAGCTGCTATTAACTTGAAACGACTGCTTCTGAAAAGATTTTTCATCTGTTATATTGCCCTTCTGAGTTTAATTGATGTTCCTAACGCAACACAGTCCATCGGGTTTTCGGGAATATGTACGTCAATTCTGGTTTCACGGGAAATAAGGTCTGAAAGTCCTCTGAGCTGGCTGGAGCCGCCGGTAAGATAAATGCCTTTGTCTATTATATCTGCGGAAAGCTCCGGCAGGGTGACTTCAAGCGTTTCTTTAATCGCGGAAATGATCTGAGCAATCGGTGCCGACAAAACGTCACGGATTTCCTCAGAAGTAATTTCCGTATTTTTCGGAAGACCGTTTACAATATTCCTTCCGCGTACTTCCATTGCCCCTTCTCCGTCATACGGTGAAGCGGATCCGATTTTCAGCTTAATATCCTCCGCTGTATTCGTGCCTATGAGCAGATCATGCTCCCTTTTAAGATAATTTATAATAGCATCGTCAAAGGCGTCTCCGCCTACCTTAATGCTCTTGCAGGCTGCAATACCGCCCAGACTGATAACAGCTACGTCACAGGTGCCGCCGCCGATATCCACCACCATGGAGCCGGTGGCGTCATATACGGGCAGACCTACGCCGAGAGCGGCAGCCATAGGTTCTTCAATGAGTTCCACATCCTGCGCGCCGGCTGAACGCACGGCGTCCTCAACGGCTCTGCGCTCCACTTCCGTAACGTCGCTGGGTATACTTACAACAACTCTCGTTCTGGTAAAAAGGCTTCTCTTACTGGAACGGTAGATAAAGCTTCTAAGCATATCCGATGTCATATCAAAGTCCGCAATAACGCCGTCCTGAAGCGGACGTACGGCTATGATCGAACCGGGCGTCCTGCCTATCATCGCCTTTGCCTCGTCGCCCGTTGCAAGTACTCTTTTTGATTTTACGTCAACGGCAACAACGCTTGGCTCACGGATTATAATACGGCCTTTTTTGTCACAGATGATCGTATTTGACGTGCCGAGGTCAATGCCGATATCCCTTGAAAACAACATATATTTCTCTCACTTTCAAAAATGGCAATTCATAAAATTTTATAAAATTCCATTATAGTATTTAACAGTATGTATATTATATAATAGAGACTTATTTATAACAATACCAAATCGGAAAATTTACAAAATTGTAAAATCTGAATTATCTTGATGGAAAATTCTGATTTACCATATGAAATATGTTAAAAATGCGCTTTGCGCTCACGTGCGGACGTTACCATCTTTTGAGTCGCAAAAGACGGTAACCGAGAAAACGACCAAAGGGGAGGCGCAGGCTTATTCCCCTTTGGAAACCCCTTTTGTTTATGCGCCGCGCGCACAATGCGCACAGCGGCGCAGGGTGCGTTATCATTTAATCGTAGGGGCGATTATCAATCGCCCGCATTTAATATACTAAATCATAACTTATTCTTTATATTTCAGTCGTAAATTCATACCCCTGATTTCTTACCTCGTCTATTACATCGCCGAGGATTTCCGCATTTGTTTGATTTACGGCGTGCAGCAGCATGATTTCGCCGTTATGCGTGTGTTCGGTAATGGTTTTGAACGCTTCGTCTTTGTCAGTAGGATTCTGTGCATCCCAGTCGGCATACGCAAAGGACCAGAATACGCTTTTATAACCCAGACCGTCAGCCAGCGCCAGCGTCTTTTCGCTGAACTCGCCTTTAGGAAAGCGGAAGAGCGTCATTCTGTATTTAAAGGTATCTTTCATATAATTGTCAAGATACACGATTTCCTCGGTTGCCTCTTCTTCGGATACTTCGTCCATTGTGTAGTGCCTGTAGGTGTGGTTACCTATGATGTGACCTTCGTCGATCATGCGTTCAATCAAGTCCGTGTTGTCCTTGGCGAAATCATAAGTCACGAAAAAGATTGCCTTTACATTTTTTTCTTTCAGAGTGTCCAGGATTGCCGGCGTATAGCCGTTTTCATAACCCTCGTCAAAGGTAAGACAGATATATTTTTCATCACTCATAATGAATGTGGCGCCCAGCTCGCCGTATTGCTCCTGAAGGGATACTGGATCGGCAGGGCGCTGGTGATTTTCTGCTCTTCCGGGTCCCCATACGATTTTTTCATTGCTGTAGTTTTTTGTATCAACCCCCGTGATTTCAACAGTCGTATCCGCCACGTTTGTTGTGCTTTCCGTGCTTTGCGTACTTTGCGTGCTGTTGGCAGTGCTTTGCATTTCTTCGGTATTATTTGCGGTGCATCCTGCCAATACAGCGACGCATAGTAATGACAAAATAAATTTTTTCATAATAAATCCCCCTAACTTATTTTTGTCAGGGGGTGAATTTAATATTTGTGGTAATTAATTTCAAATGAAAACGACCTGATCATTTTCATTTGAAATTTTATTCATAAAAAATTGATGAAAATTAATTGTCAATTTTCCATCCTGCCGTTATGATACCGTTATCTTTGCCGATATGAATAAGCAGGTTTTCCACAACCTCGTCATTTTTCTTATTGGTTGTTATGTAAGCCCTTATCTTAACGTTTCCGTCGTCTGTGGAAACGCTCTCCAGATTATGCAGCAGTACATTTTCTTTGTTGCGTATTGTTTTTATCAGATGAGAGCGAATATCCGTTTCACTTTCCTCTGTGCATTTTATTGAAATTTTATAGAAATATTCCGTTATTCTGCTGCCTTCTTTTTTGTAATTTTTTCTTTTATCAATTATTGTTGAAATAGGATGCAGCACTAAGTGAAGAACAACGATGGCAAAGGCAACGATTACGGAAAACAGGATGTTGGGCAATGTGCACAGAATACCTATCGCCGCAGTGGTCCATATCGTGGCGGCGGTGGAAAGACCTCTTATATTTATGCCGTCACGCAGAATAAGACCGGCGCCTAAAAAGCCTACGCCGCTGACGACCTGCGCAGCCACTCTCGTTACGTCGACGTTGCCGTCGTCGGCGATATAGGAAAACGCCGAATACGCGTATGCGCCAACGCACACAATAACGTTTGTAAGTATGCCTGCCTGATGTTTGGTCCACTGCCTTTCAAGCCCCACGAAAAAACCGAGCATAACAGCGAGAAGCAGTCTTATTGCAAAGCCGCCTGTTGTTGTTATATCCAAAAATTCAGCCATTACTGATTCTCTGCCCCCTCAACAGATTTCATTTTTAAATAAGCGTTTATAAAGCCGTCGATTTCGCCGTCCATAACGGCGTTTATATTTCCTGTTTCATAGCCTGTTCGGTGATCTTTTACCATCGTATAAGGCATGAAAACGTATGAACGTATCTGACTGCCCCAGGCGATTTCTTTCTGGTCGCCCTTAATATCCTCGATTTTTTCAAGGTTTTCCCTCTCCTTGATTTCAACAAGCTTGGATTTGAGCATCCTCATTGCCACTTCACGATTCTGGTGCTGACTGCGCTCTATCTGGCAGGAAACCACGATCCCAGTGGGAATATGCGTTAATCTGACTGCGGAGGAGGTTTTGTTTACTTTTTGTCCTCCGGCGCCTGACGCTCTGTAAACATCCATCTTGATATCTTCATCGCGTATATCCACATTTACATCGTCGTCAATTTCCGGCATGACTTCCAGTGACGCAAAGGAGGTGTGGCGTCTGCCTGAGGAGTCGAAAGGAGAGACTCTGACCAGCCGGTGTATACCCATTTCACCCTTAAGGTAGCCGTAAGCGTTTTCACCCTCGATTAAGATCGTAGCGCTTTTTATACCGGCAACGTCTCCGTCAAGGTAGTCAAGGGTAGATACCTTGTAGCCGTGTCTTTCACCCCATCGGTTGTACATCCGAAACAGCATTTCAGCCCAGTCCTGGGCTTCCGTTCCGCCGGCGCCGGCGTGAAAAGTAAGCAATGCGTTTTTGTTGTCATACTCACCGCTGAGCAAGGTGGAGAGCGTCAAAGCCTCCAGCCTTTTTTCTATATCCTCAACGGATTTTGTACAGTCGTCAAGCAGCTGGGCGTCCTCTTCTTCATTTGCAAGATCTATCATAACCAACGCATCGTCAAAATCGTTTTTTACGCTTTCATAAGAAGTTACTTTTGATTTGAGGGAGCCTATTTTCTGCATGATCTTCTGGCTCTCCTCCATATTGTCCCAAAAATCGGGGGCGCTGCTTTGCTGTTCGAGCTGGGATATTTCCTCCTTAAGCAAATCTATAGCTAGCGCTTCTTTCAAATTTTTTACCGTTTTTTCAGACTCAAGGAGCCTGAGTTTGAGTTCCTCATATTCTATCATATTTTTCTCCGTAAAACAGATTTTGTAATAAATATATTCTAAAGATATTATATATTATTATATTATATACAATCTTACTGCGTTTTTCAAGTGCCATTTAGGAGACAACCGCTGATTTATTGAATGGGAATATATTTATTATTACTGACTTAAAAAACAGTTAATAATATTTTAATGAAAAGATTGATTTGTTGTGCTATTATAATGTATAATAAATTAGATAACCAAGAAAGGATTTAATAATGTTTGTAAATTCAAATGAAAAATGTCCCGTATGCAACAGGCAATTCGAGCAGGAGGACGATATCGTTATTTGTCCCCATTGCGGAACGCCGCATCACAGGGAATGCTATAACTCCCTCGGACATTGTTTTAATGCGGATAAGCATAACACGGATTTTGAATATGAAAGTCCGGCTGAACCGGAAGACAAAACAAAGCCGCAGCAGTCTGATAACAGAGCGCACAACAGCGAGTATGATCCTTCCGGGCAGGAGCAGTATTATCAGCCTCCAAAGGAGACTGCGAATACGGAAAATAATAAAACCGTTTGCTCTCAGTGCGGCGCTGAAATCAGCAGTGACGCACCGTTTTGCAGTCATTGCGGCGCAAGACAGAGCAATCCGCAGTATAAGGAATTCAACCCTTTTGAAGGCTTCGCGCCGAGTCCGGAGAACCAGAGCAAATATGAGCATGAAAGCCGTACGATAGACGGCAAAAGCGTGTCTGATATAGCTGCGGTCGTTCGCACGAATACGGAAAAGTTTATTCCGAAGTTTTTGAAAAACAAAAAGATTTCCTGGAACTGGAGCGCGTTCATTTTCGGACCTTATTATTTGTTTTTTAGGAAAATGTATAAGCAGGGCGTAATTTTTATGGCACTGAATCTGGCGGCAAGTCTGATTATCAACGGGATATTCAGTCAGCAGATAACAGAGTATATGTCGTTTATGAGCGCAAATCTGCAGTCCTTTTACAGCAATCCTACTGCGGAACTAGCAAACAGTATTTCAGCGGCAAATGAAAAAATCATGCCGGTGCTTCTTATACTTTCCGGTGTAAATTTCATAATTCACTTGATTATTGCTTTGTTTTCTGATACATTTTATAGGGCAAAGGCCATTGAGGTACTTGACAAAGTCGACAAAAACCTTGAAGAAGGAGCGTCTTTTAACATTGCTCCTATGTTTGAGGAAACAACATTGTCACAATCGGACATGAAAAAGCTTTATCTGGGGAAACTGGGCGGAACCAGCTTCTTTTCACCGGTTATTGCGTATTGTGTCCTGAGTTTAATCACTGATATCATTACACGAATTTAAGGAGGAAATTCTATGAGAGTAAAAAAGGCGATTATACCGGCTGCCGGAATGGGTACCCGTGTACTTCCCGCGTCAAAGGCTGTGCCGAAGGAGATGCTGAATATTGTTGACAAACCTGCGATTCAGTATATTGTTGAGGAGGCCTTCGCATCGGGAATTGAGGATGTGCTGATTATTACCAACAGGGGCAAAGGCGCAATAGAGGATCATTTTGATCACGCCTTTGAGCTTGAGGCTAAACTGGAGGGCAATGCCAGCAAGAAAAAGATATATGACGACGTAATGAAATGCTCCAACTTCGGCAATATTTATTTTATCCGGCAGAAAGAGACCAAGGGACTTGGTCATGCCGTTCTCTGCGCCAAGAGCTTTGTCGGCGACGAGCCGTTCGCTGTATTATACGGCGATGACGTTATTGTGTCTGAAACACCTGTTACAAAGCAGCTTTGCGACGCTTATGAAAAGTACGGAAAGGGCGTAGTCGGTGTTAAAGAAGTACCGGGAATGGCTATTACAAAGTACTGCTCCCTTGCGGTTGATAAGTTGGAGGGCAATTGCTATACCTGTACGGATATGATTGAAAAGCCGTCACCGGAGGAAATCATGTCCAATTTCTCAATCTTGGGCAGAGTCGTTATGCCGCCGGAGATTTTCTCCATACTTGAAAATACGCCTCTGGGCGCGGGAAACGAGCTTCAGCTTACTGACGCTATGAGAACCCTTGCGCAGACAAAGGGCGTTGTTGCCGTTGACTATGAGGGTACGCGCTATGATATGGGCAATAAGTTCGGTATCCTTCAGGCGAATATTGAAGTGGGTCTGCATCACCCGGAGACAAAGGATGAACTTGCGGCTTACATAAAGAAAATTGCAAAGGATTTAGACTAAATTATGATAAAAATTGAACGCACAAGCGTAATGAATTTTGACAATGCTATGCGCGGAGCCAGAAATCCTTTGAACTCATGGGCAAGATATGATTCTTACTTTGACGATAAAGGTGATTTCGTCTTCGGTGAAAATGATCTGAGTCTTGCCAAGCGCCTTTGCGCGGCGGGTACGGACCACAGAAAATTTGTCAGAATGATTTTTGTAAGTGTGGATGTAACCGCGCCGATGTATTGGTGGAAGGAATATGATACATATAAAATCGGAACGGTTGCCAATTCCACCTCAACGATGCACAAAATTACGTCAAAGCCCTTTGCGCTTTCCGATTTTTCCGTTGACCATATGAATGCCGAGGGTATAGCGGCAATGGAAAAACTGATTGAAACCCTTGAAGATTTGAGATTAAGGTATCTTGAAACCAAGGATAAGGAACTGTGGTACACGATCATCCAGTTGCTTCCCAGCTCATATAATCAGATGCGTACCTGTACGCTGAATTATGAAAATCTTTGCAGCATTTATTACGCAAGGCGCAATCATAAGCTGGCGGAGTGGCATACGTACTGTGATTGGATCAAGGCGTTACCTTATTTTGCGGATTTATTTTTGCAGGAACAGGAAAAAGAAAAGGATTGATTATTGAATGTCTCAATATTATTATAACCCGTTTGGGTCAGGCAGTGATGTTAATGAGGCAATGCAGAGGGAATTGTACAAACAGCAGAGAATTAAGCAGGAAAAGCGTGAAATCAGAACGATAAGTTTTGCCATGGGCTGCGCCATCGTTGCGTATCTTGTTATTCAGTCGGTGGTGACAAGCCTGCTTTTGATTTTTGATTTAGATGACCTTTACAGCACCAATCCCATATTCCAGTACAGTCTGAATGTTATCGGAATATCTTTTTTGTCTGTTGCGGTGCCTTTCGGTATTATGGCGCTGGTGAATAAAAAACGGTATACATCACCGATCATACCCAACAAAAGACTGAAATCGTCCAAAGCGTTCGCGTGGGTATGCTTCGGTATGGTTTGCTGCTGCGCCAGTCAGATCGTGGTATCCTTTATCGTGTTGTTTTTCCAGAGTGTTTTCGGATTGGAATTGCAGTCCAGTGAGGTTACGCAGCCGGATTCGGTACTGGCGTGTGTAATGAACCTTATAGCTCTTGCGATTATTCCTGCGATCTGCGAGGAGTTTGCAATGCGGTGCTGTTCCCTTCAGCTTCTGAGAAAATACGGCAAAGGCTTTGCGGTTACAGCAGTAAGCATCGTTTTCGGCCTGCTTCACGGCAATGTGGTTCAGTTTATATTCGCATTTACCATAGGTCTTATTTTGGGTTATATTACCGTAAGGACAGACAGTATCGTCCCGGCGATTTTTATCCATGCCCTGAATAACGGCATGTCCGTTGTGCAGCTTACGCTGAACTATGCGGTCAACGAAACCGTTTCAAATAATGTGGTTACGGTGATATATATTTTCTGGACAGTTGCGGGTATTATTTCCGCAGTGTACCTGGCGCTTAAGAAAGAACTGATAAAAAAGGATAACAGCTGCGCAAGCGTTCTGACAGTAGGACAGAAATTTACGAGTTTTCTTTTCCCGTGGATGATCGTTCCCTTTGTGATTTTGATTGTCCTTACAGCGACAACTGTTGCAAAAGTATGATATGAATGAAGGTTTCATGATAAGGGCAATTGAGCTGGCAAAGCGCAGTGCCCTGGAGGGCGAAGTACCGGTGGGCGCCGTTGTTGTCAAGGACGGCGAAATCGTCGGTGAGGGCAGAAACAGGCGTGAACGGGGAAAGAATGCCCTTTATCACGCGGAGATAGAAGCCATTGACAGCGCCTGTAAAAAGTTGGGCGGCTGGAGGCTGTGGCAGTGCGAGCTTTATGTAACGCTTGAACCCTGTCCGATGTGCGCCGGTGCGATTATCAACTCTCGGATAAAAAAAGTTTATTACGGCGCGTATGATAAAAAAGCCGGTTCTTTCGGCTCGGTTGCCGATTTCAATATAATACCGTATAATCATAAACCGGAGATCATATCGGGTGTAATGGCGGACGCTTGCTCGGAGTTGCTGACAGACTTTTTTAAAAATTTGAGACGCAATAAATGATACACCGCTTAAAGAACGATTCCGTTCTTTGAACGGTGTTTTTATGATGGATTGTTATTCATGGATGGTAACATACATACAAAATTTCTTAAACAGGTTAGGGGATGTTTAAATATGAAGAAAACCGTTTCAGTTCTCATGTTACTATGTTTTATATTCGGTATATTTACCGCCTGTTCAAATGACAGCGCGGCTGATCAGCAGCAGGAAGAAATAAATATAACCGTTGATTCTCACTATGAAAATATGGACGAAAGCTCGGTCAGGGCATATGAAAAGCTGTGTCAGGCGGTGATTGCCGGTGAGAGCGAAGTGAAATTCAACACTTCCCTGATAGACGATGTTAACCAGTTATTTTATACCTGTTTCCCGCTTTATCCTCTCGTGGAAAGTATTGATATTCTGGAGGATGCATCGGGCGTTTCCGTCACGTACCTTCATCCTCAGGAAGAGCACGTGAGTCTTGTGAACCAGTTTTTTGACAAAATTGACGAAATCAAGGACGCGTGTGAATATGATAAGGTCAGCACCGATAGGTATGTTTTTAATGTTTATACATATCTGACACAAAATATGAAGATTGATAATTCCGTAGTGACCGCCTATGACACGATTATGCAGGGGAAGGGATATTCCGCCTCCGTTTGCTCTGCTTTTGAGTATCTTGTTTTACAGGGCGGCGGCAAAGCAAGCCATATAATGAGTACCTCAGGTGACCAGGGTATCATTTCTATGGCAGAATTTCAGGGAACTTGGTACTACTTTAATCCTGCTCTGGATATTGAACAGAACGAGGGTAAAGCGCTTACCGGTTTCGCGATGAACAGCGGCAGAGTCCATGACTCGCAATTCAATTATACCGATGAGACCCCGGTGGATAAAGTGGAGGACGCTTCCTTTGACAAGCTTGAGAATTCCGTATCCTATACCGCTGACGGTGACAGCGTGAATGTTGTCTGCTCCGGTGAAGAGGATGCCTTTGTGTTGAATTTTAACTAAAAACAATTTGATATTTCATATTTTTTGTTGAATTTGATAACCGGGTGTGTTATTATTAATATTACGAGTGTATAACTGAAAGGATGGAATGCAATGGCGGATAATTCTGGAATCAAGCAGAAGGTGACAAGTCTTATAGACAGTGTCAGATATTACTGGAAGGAGCCGCCCAAGGGACGGTATATGTCCTTTAAGGAAATTGCGTCTTACTCTTTCGGCGGTATAGGAGCATATCTTATTGTAAGTATGAGTTATACTCTGCTCCTTGCGGCTACAAACACGTTTATTACCGGTACCATAGGAATTACTCCTACGGATATGTATGTGCTTTATGTTATTGCCGTCTTATCCAGTATACCTCTTACCGGATTAAGAGCGAATATTGTAGATAATACACGTAATAAAGCCGGAAAATATAGACCGTACATACTGATGATGGGGATACCCACGGCCATTTTGTTTGTCAGCATGGTCTGGTTCCCGTATGATAAGCTCAGCTTGGTTGTGGGAACGGGGGAAATATTCGGCAGAGAAGCAGGATATATCGCAAAATGTGTCGTTTTGCTTATCTTTAATATTCTCCTGCAGTTCTTCTACAATTTCTTCAATGATTCGTATGAGAACCTTATTCATGTTCTTTCTCCAAATTCGCAGGAAAGAACGGATGTCATGTCGATAAAGAGTGTGGTATACTCCTTAGGTCCGTCCGTTGTTAATCTGCTCATGCCTATCGTAGCGCAGAACATACTCCATACGAATTTGACGGATATTCGTGTTTATAAGCTGGTATATCCTATCCTGGGTATACTGGGCTGCGCTCTGCTGGTAGTTGTTTATGCCAATACGCAGGAAAAAATCATTCAGGCAAAAACCCACGTTATTCAGATAAAGTTCATTGACGCGCTTAAAGCGGTTGCAAAAAATAAGTATTTCTGGATCATCTCCCTTGCCGGCTGGATAGGTTTTCTTGAAGCCGCGTACAGCAATATTCTGTACTGGCTTTACAACTACGGCGGCGCCTGTTCGGGAAATGCTTACAGTATTGTAACGACCATTTACGGAAACGCTTCTCTTTGGGGCATGATCTTGGCTCCGCTGTGTATACGCAAATGGGGTAAAAGAAATGTCCAGATCGTTACAAACCTGTTTAACATTGTATTCATTCTTGCCATGATCCTGTTTACAGGCTCCATTACGACGTATACCATCTGGCTTATTTTGATATGTCTTTATTTCAACGCGGTTGTCGGAGCCTTTGCTCGTATTCTTAATCCGTCCATCCAGGCTGATATCCGTGATTATCAGCAGTATAAGACCGGAGAGAGAATTGACGGAATGTTCGCTGCGGTGGGAACCATCGGCTCTGTAATCACGCTGATTACAGCCAGCGTCATTCCGGCTCTTCAGGAGCATTTCGGAATGAATGTGGAAAACGCGAGACGTGTGGTAAATGATTCCGCCTTGATGTCCAGGGTATTGCCGGGATCCAATGAAAGCATCGGTCAGATGCTTCAGCAGCAGGCAGCCAATGGTCAGGATATTTATAATGCTTCAAATGCTTTATATGATGTTGACGGCGTATTGCTCCCGCTTCTGCGGATTCTGATTATCGTGTCGGCGGTGGGCGCCTTGCTCAATGTTATTCCGTTTTTCTTCTATGATTTTACTGAGAAAAAACAGAAGTCGGTCGTGCGTGTTCTTAAGGTCCGCGCGCTCTTTGAGGACTATGCCAACAACGCTTTAAGCGACAAGGAGCTTGTTGAAACCATAGACCTTGTAAATAACGCAAGAGAGATGGCGTCGGCTTCGCCCAAAGAAGTTTCAAAATCTATGTATAAAAATATTTCCGACAAGGAAGAACGGAAGGCTGCCAAGAAAGCATATAGGGAAGCTTTGGCATATAATGAGGAGATTGATATTTCCAAATTTGTCTGCGCTGAGCTTGATAAATTTAATTCAGAAAACGTAATGCGTCAGGTTGAGCTCTATAAAAAAGTTTACGACGAGGGGCTTGACGGAATAAAAAATATGAATGTTGCCGAGGTTAAGGCTGAGCTTAAAAAGGCTAAGGCGCTTCCAAAAAATACCCAGCAGGAGAAAGAAATGCGCAAGATTGAGATCGAGCTTGCCAGGAAAAAGCTTTCTTCACATAAGAATTTTGTTAAGCATTTCGGTTCGGTCACTGAATTTAAGGAACCTGATATGTCCGTTCTTGAAAGTTTCTTTAAGATTGAAGACGAGTGCGATGACAGAATAGCAGAGCTTTCTGCCGAATTACGGGAGGCGAAAAAGGCTAAGGATTCAGACGAAGTAGAAAAACTGAAACTGCAGATCAAAGACTACAGCAAAAAAAGAAAGGATGCCCGCAAGGCGTCCAAAGAGGAAATGGATAATCTGGCGGTATTCAACCGTGCGGCAGATGCCTATATCACCTCCAGAAAACTGCTTGTACAGCAGGAGAATTTTTCCCACTTTGATGAAATCGCCGCTAAGTATGACGAGGCAAAGATTCGCGCCCAGGAGGAAGAGCGACTTAAGGCTGAGGAAAATGAGCGTAAACGCAAGGAACTTGAGGAAGAGCTTGCGGAGCGTAAAGCAGCCAAGGCAGCGAAAAAGAACGGTAAAAAATAATATGTTTGAGCAAAAGGAGAGTCTGACCAGACTCTCCTTTTCTTTTCCCTATTCCCAATCTTGCTTTTTTTCATACAATGAAATATGTTATGAAATGAGGTACCATGAATATGATCTTATATATAAAAGTAGGTTCGATAACAAATGCGCAGAGGGGACAGAGATTACTGCGTTCAGAGGGATATAAAGCGCAGATTAAAAAAATAGAAAATCCCGTGAAATCCGATGGCTGCGGCTACGCCTTGGAGGTTACAGCGGACAGCGAGGAACCTGTAAAAATACTGGAGCGCGGAAAAATAAAAATACGGGGTGTTGATACCCGATGATATATCTTGATAACAGCGCCACCACGAATCCTAAGCCCAACGCGGTTTTGCAGTCGGCGGGATATGCGATGAAAAAATACAGCTTCAACAGCGGGCGGGGAGGTTACAGATCCTCTGTTGCAGCCGCGGATAAAATCTATGACGTGAGGGAAAAATTGGGTGAATTTATTTCGTTCCCGCCTCAGAATATTGCTTTTACACAGAATTGTACAGCCGCGCTGAATATGGCGATCAAGGGCAGCGTAAAAAAAGGTGATCATATTATCCTTTCAGGTCTGGAGCATAATGCCGTTGCCAGACCGGTTTATTCGTTGGCGAATATGGGTATGATCACTTGCGATACCGCTATGCCGGGAATGGATAAGGAAGAAACTTTGAGAAATTTCAAGGCGCTTATAAAGAGCAATACGTCGGTAATCATATGTATGCACGCGTCAAATGTATTCGGATATATTTTTCCTATAAAAGAACTTGGAAAGCTGTGCCGTGAAAGAGGCATTAGATTTATTGTTGACGGTGCGCAAAGTGTAGGCGTTTTGTCTGTCAGCGGACAAACCGACAATATAGATATTTTGTGCGCGCCCGGTCATAAAGGCCTTTACGGCCCGATGGGAACGGGTTTTATGGCAATCCGTGATGAAATAAAATTAAACACCATAATGGAAGGCGGTACAGGCTCATCTTCCATGGATCTTAACCAGCCGGAATCCATGCCTGACAGGTTTGAATCCGGCACACTGAATAACAGTGGTATAATAGGCCTCGGCGCGGGAGTGGATTTTGTCAGAAGAAAGGGCGTCGAAAACATTTGCCGCCACGAGCTTAAATGCATTCAGATGCTTTATTCACAGCTCAGTAAAAACGAAAAAGCAGTGCTGTATACGCCTTTTCCCCAAAAGGATGTTTTTGCTCCGATTCTTTCCTTTAATTATGATGATTACCCGTCGGAAAAGACTGCTTCTCTTCTTGCCCAGAGGGGGATTGCCGTTCGCGCCGGGCTTCATTGCGCGCCTTTGGCTCACCGTGCTTTCGGTACGATGGACAGGGGCACGGTCAGGATAAGTCCGTCCGTGTTTACGACAGAACGTGAATGTGAAATTTTTATAAACTCTTTGAAAAAACTTTGATATTCCCTTTATTTCTCAATTTCCGTGTGTTAAAATATTACTGAAAGTAAAAACAGCAATACTGAGGAAGTATAATATGGCAGAGCAGATTACAGATGTTTTTAACCGAATAATAAGTGTATTCTCCACTTTCACAATAACAGACTTTTTAGATATTGTAATGGTTTCGATCCTTATTTATATATGTATCCGTATTATCAGGGAATCAAGGGCCATTCAGCTTGTAAAAGGTCTTATTTATCTTGCCGTTATTTACGGCGTTGTAAATCTCCTTAATATGGAAGCCGCAAGCTATATATTTGAGGCGGTTTTTTCAAATATCCTTATTATTCTTGTTATTCTTTTCGCGCCGGAGGTCAGAAAAATTCTTGAACAGGTGGGACACGGCGCCACAGCAAAGAATCTGAAGACCATCATTCATCCCGGGGTAGCGGTGGAAATTGCGGAGATTTCTGACGCTATCGAAGCTGTCTGCAAAGCGTGCTCTGATATGAGCGACCAGAAGATCGGCGCGCTTATCTGTTTTGAAAACAATACGCTCTTGGGTGACGTAATCGCAACCGGCACGGAGATTCACGCCAAGGTGTCAAAGGAGCTTGTGGAGAATATCTTTTTCCCTAAATCACCGCTTCACGACGGCGCTATGGTGATACGTGACGGTGAGATTTACGCCGCGGGATGTATTCTTCCGCTTACAAAAAAAATCGTTTCCTCCGCCCTCGGTACAAGGCACAGGGCAGGTATCGGAATTACGGAGCAAAGTGACGCGATCGTAGTAATCGTCAGTGAAGAAACAGGTTTTATTTCGGTTGTACAAAAGGGCGTGCTCCAGAGAGATATTTCCGACGGCGATTTAAGAGATATTCTTATGACTGAGTTTGTTCCGTCTGGCTCATCCTCCGATGACAAGATTATTACAAAACTGGTAAGGAGGCTGAGAAAATAATGGCTGAAAAAGAAAAGAAAAAAAACAAGTTTTCATTAAGAAAACTGATTTATAATGATAAATATCTTATTATCATTTCCATTATACTGGCAGTTATTATCTGGATCGTTACATCAATAAACCTGTCGCCTGAAACGACAAAGACTATCAATGTTTCCGTTGCGGCGGATTTTTCCGGTACCGCCGCGGAGCAGCTGGGACTGAAATGTTATGGTGATGACAAGATAGATGTAGAGGTAACCATAAGCTGTAAAAAATATCTTGCCAGAGATATTACTGCTGATGATCTTAATGTCTATCTTCAGACAAATGCGGTGACCTCCAGCGGAACGTATGACGTACCGATCAGAGTTGAAACGGATGAAAATGCGGAATTTACCGTATCAAGCTATTATCCTACGGCGTACAGAGCCTATTTTGATGTTGAAGATGAAAAGGTAATGGATGTGGATATCCAGTATTCCAACGATGATTTTATAGAAGAGGGATACACAATGGGACAGCCCCTGCTCAGCGAAAGCACGGTTACAGTAAGGGGACCGCGGTCGTATGTTTCCCAGGTCGCTTCCGTTACCGCTGTTGTAAATATTGAAGAAAAGCTGACTGCCACCACCTCGATGGATCTGACGGTTAACGCGCTGGACAGCAACGGCTCAAATGTAAGTTATATCACGATTGAAACCGGTGGGGAAAACCTGACCATAACTATACCTGTATTAAGGGAAATGGTGCTTGACGTTACGGCTAATTTTGCCGGGCAGCCCAGCCGCCTTGACATGAGTGATTTTGATATTTCATACAGTGTGGACAGAGTAAATGCCGGTGTTCTGGAGGATGCCAATATAACCCAAGCAGTTATCGGCAGTATTGATTTTTCAAAACTGAATACCGGTGAGAATACATTTACCTTTAACGTGGAGTCCCTTGACGGATTCGTTATACTTGACAATATTGATGAAATTGAAGTAACGGTCAATGTACCGTCTGATTATACGGAAAAAACCGTTTCCGTAAGCTCGGACAATATACGTGTAATCAATGCGCCTGAGGGTTATAATGCCACCATTACGGGACTGAGCACAAATGAAGTAACGGTTATCGGCACCGAGGAAAATCTGGAGGATATTTCAGCCTCCAGTGTAAGCCTTGTTGTTGACCTTTCCGGAGTATCTGCTGAAGATATTAAAGAGGGCACAGCTTCCTATAAGGTTACGACCGCTCTGAGCAATTCCGACACCTGCTGGATTTATGGCGATTATACTGCCGATGTAAACATTACACAGGCCTAAGAAAGCAATATAAATATAAAAAATAACCGAACTGTTATGATGTTAGATAACAGTTCGGTTATTTTTTTAAAATCTTCTTATGCTGATTTCACCGCTGCGCAGGACAGTGTGCTCGCCGTTTTCAAGCTCCACCTCCAATCCCCCGGTTTCATCAATGGCAACGGCTGTTGCCGCGGTAACCTTTGCGTTGTGGATAAACTTAATTTTTTCGCCGATCACCATGGAATGGCTGCGGTAATACGCAATAAAGGCATTATAATCTCCTTGAGCGATTTCCAGCAGCTCGCTGGTAATTTCTGCGATAAGTCCGTTTCTGCTGATTTTTGCGTTTAAACTTCCTGCGCTTGGCACATCTTCGGGAAAATCTACAGTGGTGATATTTATTCCGATACCGATGATTACGCTTTCCACGGTTGCGTCCTCAAAGTTGGTTACGGCTTCCGTCAGAATTCCGCAGATCTTTTTGCCGTCAAGGTAAACATCGTTAACCCATTTGATTTTCGGCTTTTTGTCCGTGAGCTTTTCTATCGCCTTGCAAACCGCTACTGCAGCCGCCGTGGTAGCGGTTACCGCATTTTGCAAAGTGGTCCGGGGCCGGATTACCAGACTGAAATAAACGCCGGTAAGGGGCGGGGAATAGAAGCTTTTGCCCTGCCTGCCTCTTCCGGCGGTCTGTTCGTCGGCAGTAACAAGAAAAACTCCGTTTTTTCCATCGGCAAGAAGCCTTTTGCAGCAGTTGTTGGTGGAGTCTACAGAAGGGAAATACAGCACTTCTACGTCGCTTTTAACAGCCGCTTTTATGCTTTGGGCGGAGATCAGATTGTTGCTGTCCGTGAGTTTATAACCCCTGTTTGTAACGGCGTCAATATCATAGCCGTCATGGATAAGGCTTTTAACTGCCTTCCATACAGCGGCGCGGCTTTTTGAGAATTTTTTGGAAAGCGCTTGCCCGCTTATGTAGTCGTCGTTGTTCAACAGTTCATATAAAATATCGTTTTTTAAAGACATTGTATACTTTTTCTCCTTTATAGGTTTACAATTCTGGGAAAGAAAAACGGCTAAACAAAGACAGTTTTTGGAATTTATATAATATCTTTGCTTCACCGTTTGTATGACTATTTTTTTATATAAAAGATTGCCAGGGTACGCGGACCGCAGTGGGATGATATGGTGCATTTCGCATCGGCGAGGATGATCTCACCGAATTTTGCCTTTCCTTCAATTACGCCTTTTGCAAAGCTGATGATATCCGGACTGATACCGCCGCTGTTGGCAATAACGATACGTGACGTATCAATCTTGTTTATATCTCTCAGACAGTCGTTGATATACTGTTTATAGACAACATCCATTTTTCCGCGGTACTTTTTGGCAACGTCCAGGGTTCCGGTTGCGGGGTCAACAGCAATGCTGGGTTTGATACCCAGTATATTTGCGCTGAATTTCGTAACAGCAGAGCACCTGCCGCCTTTATGCAGATATTCCAGATTGTCCAGCACAAAGGTGGTGCTTACCTTTGGCACTAATGCATTGACGCGGTGGGCGATTTTTTTTGCGTCAAATCCTTTCGCTCTGAAATCGCATGCCTTTAAGACCAGAAGTCCCATAGCGGTGCAGAGACTTTTTGAATCGATGCAGTAAATATCGTCAAATTCTCCCGCGGCAATACATGCATTCTGATAGCTTGATGAAATGGCGGAAGAAAGACCGATATGGACCACCGCCTTGCCCTCTTCGTGAGCCTTTTCAAAAACCTCATAATACTGCGCCGGAGTTACCGCAGATGTTTTTGGCAGGATTCCGGTCTTTTCAACATATGCATAAATATCTTTCGGAAAAACGTCTATACCGTCATAATATGATTTATCACCCAAAAGAACGGAAAGCGGCAGAATTACAATATTGTTTTGCTCAATGAATTGAGAAGGCAAATCACAGGTAGAATCTGCTGTAATTATAACTTCTTTCATACTGTTCAGCCAAACCTCCTGTTTTTTTAAATCTTTAGTATGATATCATATCAGACATACATAATCAACTTTAATTAAAATTCTTTAGTTTTTATTTATATTTTATTCTTGTATAAGACAATTATACTCCGAATTTAATTGTAATATTGCCAAAATCTTCCTTGTCATACGTTTTATCAAATTTAATTGTAAGCGTGCTGGAATTGTTTTTATTGCTGACGCTGCAGGTATATGATATATCGTATTCATCGTCCTCACCGCTGTTGATCAGTACGGAAAACTTACCGCTGTCAGCAATGGTTTGTGAAAATGTATAACCGTCCTTTGCGGTGAGCACAACAGCGCCCTGAGTAAATTTCACACTGTCCACACATTTTATTTTGCTTGGCATGGATTCAAAGTACTGTGCGTTTTGCTCGTCGGTGTTTTCCAGGCTGAACTCGGCGTCGATCCAATCAATTTCGGTGCTTTTAAAATTTGTACCGGCGCTTTCATTGTCTATTACGCAGGTCCATTTGCTTTCTGCCAGGTCTCTCGGGTCTGCCACCTCATATGGGTCAATAGCGTTAAAGACAATTGTATTGGGCGATATGGAGAACATATTGTCGGTAACTGTCATTTCACAATGAATGTTGCCTAAATACTGCGTATCCGTAATTTCCTGATAATTAACGAGGACCTGTATGTCCAGCGTAATGTTTCCGTTCTTATCAAGATCATAGATGCCTGCGCCTCTTGTCCATCTGTCAAGTGTGTAGTAGTTTTTGCTGTTGTCGCAAAACGCAAGTCCGTAACCTACATGTTCGTTTGTGGTAATACCGGTTTTTTCGTTGTAGACGATTGTCTCGTCTGCGTCATCCATTGTAAATTGCAGAAATTTATTGCAGTTTTTTAGCTGCGTCAGCTCGCAATTGATGGCCTCGGCAAACGGCTCTTTCCACGTGTCCGCAGACGCAACAATTGCTGAAAATGTTTTTTCTCCGGAACTGGTGGTTATCGGCTCAAACATATAAAGCGCATAGGTATATGGAGACGAGTTTTTGTCATACTGTTCTTCAAGTCTCCCGTTTACAATTTTCAGCATCAGTTCGTTATCGCCGTCGCCGTCATAGTCCTTGCAGTAAATTACAGGATCCTCACAGCTTAAAGAATATGACCATGAAGTGAAAGTTCTTTTATATTCGCCGTGTACGATTTCCGTATTTGTTCCGTCAAAATAGATCTGATAGTCGTTTTCCTTGTCCTCGGCTACAAGATGCCGTCCCTGAGCCGCTTCTTCTTCATTCGCGGTCTCGCTTTCAGTCGTTTGTGCCGATGTTGCTGCAATTACCGATGTCTGCTGCGTTATCTTTTCACTTCTGTATTGATACGAATAGATAAACGTGCCTATTACAGCCGCAAGCAGGACGCAAATTGCAATCGTTTTTTTCATAAGTCATCCCCTCAAGTCTCCGTTCGTGTATACCTCGTCATATTTGAAAGGTACAATTTTGCTGTTAACTATCTGATAGCAGTTTTTTCCCAAAGAAAAAATGGGTCTGTCGTGTTTGAGTGAATCGGAGTAAACATTTATAACATTTATGTCTGTCATATCAAATTCCTGAGAAAGCCTTTTTACCTTTTCCTCGCCCCGGCAATTCTCTCCTATAATGGAGCCGGTTTTTCTGTTGTGCCGGGTGCAGATAAGCTTGTCAAATCCCAAACGGTCTCCGATTTCATTAAGGAGAAAATCGGGAGACGCGCTGATTACAACGGAATATCTTTCCCTTTTATAGAACCATTTATGTACATCTTTTTCATGCCGGTCCCAAAAGCCTTTGACTGCCTTGTCAAGCGGAATAAGGGGGACAAACATAAAGCAGATTTTTTTAAAATCGGTAAAGCGGATTATTTTCAAAATCATCAGTATCGCTGCCGTCAAAAGAACGGGTACAGCAATAGGCAGAAACAGAATGAGATACGGGTAATGCAGCAGGCAATATCCGCAAAACAGAGAGCCGCTGTCAAAGGGTACGATGGTTTTGTCAAAATCATAAATATCGATATTCATTAAGTTATATTTCCTCAGCATTAAAATCTATGGTGATGGATTTATTTGAGTTGAAATGCGTCAGCTTGACTCCGGCGCTGTTTAGCATTCTTTTGCTCGCCTGTACCAGGTCGGTGTCCTTATATTTATCGCTTATGTATATTACTTCCTTGATGCCGCATTGAATGATTGCTTTGGCGCATTCGTTGCAGGGGAAAAGCGCCACATATATGCGGCAGCCGCTGAGGTTGTTGCCGCCGGCGTTTAAAATCGCGTTTAGTTCGGCATGGCAGACATAGGGGTATTTTGTGTCGCTGTCCTTGTCGCCGCTGCGGTCCCAGGGGAATTCATCGTCGCTGCATCCCCTCGGAAAGCCGTTGTATCCTACGGACATGATTTTATTGTCGTCGTTTACTATACAGGCGCCAACCTGTGTGTTCGGGTCCTTGCTCCTCTGGGAAGCAAGGATCGCCACGCCCATAAAGTATTCGTCCCAGTTGATATATCCTTCTCTTTTGGCCATTGTATTCTCCTTTTATTTTAGGGCGGAAATAAATTCATCAAGTTCTTTGCACTCCGCCTCATATATTCTGCCGTCATCAACCAGCTTGTTTATATCCGGGTTGATTGGCAGCTTGGCGAGTACCGGAAGTCCCAGTTCAGCGGCGGTTTCATCAATCTGCGATTTTCCGAAAATGTCAATCTTTTTGCCGCAGTCCTCGCACACATAGTAACTCATGTTCTCGATCAGTCCGAGAACGGGAATATTCATCATTTTAGCCATGTTATAGGCTTTATTCACAATCATCTTTACCAGATCCTGCGGAGTTGAAACAATAACGATTCCGTCAACGGGCAGACTCTGGAATACCGTCAGCGCCACATCGCCGGTTCCCGGAGGCATATCCACAAAGAGATAATCCAGCTCGCCCCAGCGCACATCGCTCCAGAATTGTTCGATGACGCCGCTGATAACAGGACCTCTCCAAACAACAGGGGAGTTGGTGTCCTCCAGCAGCAGATTAATACTCATCATTTTAATGTTTCCGTCAGCCACAGCAGGAAGCAGACATTCCCCGTCCTGCATGGCGCGTTCCGTTATGCCGAAAGATTTTGGTACAGACGGACCGGTGATATCCGCGTCCAGTAAGCCTGCTTTAAGACCTGCTTTCGCGCATTTGGACGCCAGCAGGCAGGTAACAAGGCTTTTGCCTACTCCGCCCTTGCCGCTGACAACGCCGATAACTTTTTTTATATTTGAATATTTATTCATAGGCTTAAGGAAATCTTCCTTCGTCATCTTTCTTGAAGCACAGTTTTCCTTACAGCTTGCGCAGTCATTTGTGCATTCGCTCATGTTTATCACCCTCTGTATATTTCAATAGATTTTAGCACAATATATATAAAATATCAATAGGAGCGTATTAATGTTTTTACCCTGCCCAAAACGGCGCATTCGTCCACGATAATGGGCTCGTATTTATCATTTTCAGGCTGAAGGCGGAAATGCCCCTTTTCTTTATAAAACCGCTTGACAGTAGCCTCGTCATTGATGAGCGCCACTATGATCTCACCGTTTTCCGCCACAGGCGTCTGCTCCACGACCACGATGTCCCCGTCATATATCCCAGCGTTGATCATGGAATCCCCCTTGACGTGCAGAGCGAAAAGATTGCTGCCGCTGACGCCGGAAATGGCAATATAATCTTCAATCTGCTGGGTGGCAAGAATGGGCACTCCGGCGGTAACCGTGCCTACAAGCGGTATATGACTGACGGATTCAGCGCTGCCGCATATGCGTATGGTCCTTTTGAGATTGGCGTCCCGTTTGATATATCCCGCTTCCTCAAGCGCGTTGAGATTATACTGCACGGATGAGGTGGAGCTAAGACCCACCGCCTTGCCGATTTCTCTTACCGAAGGAGCGATGCCTCTTTGGGATAGGATTTCCTTTATGTATTTGAATATTTCATTCTGCTTTTCACTTAATTTTTCCATAATTTCCTCCGAAGATTCTTCTGTATATATCATACCATTATAAAAATAGCATGTCAAACATATGTGCAGTTTTTATTCAATTCCATTTTTTGTGAATCATATTTCGGACTCCATGACCGTTTATTCTCCTGAATAGAAAAAAAGTGTTGACAAATAATGATTAATAAGATATAATCTTGCTTGCATAAAACGATACGGCTTTATAGCTCAGTTGGCTAGAGCATGCGGTTCATACCCGCAGTGTCACTGGTTCGAATCCAGTTAAAGCCACCAGCGGCTCGGTGGTCAAGAGGTTAAGACACCGCCCTTTCACGGCGGTAACACGGGTTCAATTCCCGTCCGGGTCACCACAAGGCACCTTTCCAGGTGCCTTTTTTGCTAAAAGATGAATATGCGCTTGTAGCTCAGTAGGATAGAGCGACCGCCTCCTAAGCGGTAGGTCGGAGGTTCGAATCCCCTCAAGCGCGCCAATACTGCGGTGGCATTATGCTTACCGCAGTTTTTTTAGGAAATATTAGGATACGAAGTGTCACTGTATATAGTCTCGGCAATGATTCTGCACCTGTTAAAAAAGCATATTATTATAAACGCAAAAGCATGTAGAAAAACCGCGTAATATTTTATTATAATTAATTCTATATAAGTATCACATAAATCTATTGACTATAATCATATAAAACTTTATAATTTAAATAGATATGCCTACTACTTTTATAAAGGTGATTTTTATGAAACATGTCAGAATGAGTGTGGCTTTTTTTCTGGTTTGGATAATATTATTAACAAATTCTGTAACTGCTTATGCGCAGGATGATGGAACTGTTGCAGAATCGATCACTTTTTCAGAAGAATATGCAGCGGATTTGGAAATGAGCAGACTTGCTGAAGCGGGAGAGGATAAAATCGCTTTGGCTGTTGGAGGTAAAACGGATTTTACAGTAGTTCTGCCGGACAGATATTCAGAATCACTTTTGGAGGCAGTTGAAACTTTTCAGTCTGTATTCTATGAAATGACCGGTGCGCGTATTTCAGTCATCAGCGATAAAGAAGCGGATGGCGTTGGAAACTATATTTGCATTGATACTGCAATGGGGACGAAGCGCCCGGACGAAACGGGTCTGAGTGATGGCTATCGTACCGTTGTGACAGATGATTTTATATCAATCTGCGGAGCCACTCAGGCGGCAACCAGAAACGGCGTATATGCTTTTATGGAAGATGTTCTGGGGTGTATGTTTTTGACTCCTGATGATACATATGTGCCGCATCAAAAAACGGTCTGGATTGATAAGAGCGATACAACAGTAACGCCTGCTACACAGTGGCGTGATGTTTATGCCTATGAAACTGTGCAAAACAAGTGGGCGGCAAAGTTGCGGCTGAACGGCATTGACGTGGAATCGGAGAATCCCGATCTGACAATAGAGGAGCTGCAGTATGAGGGTTGGGGTACGTGGTGTCACAACTGCTATGATTATCTCTCGCCTGACGATTATTTTGAAGAACATCCGGAATATTTCTCCGAAAAAGACGGGGTTAGGGTTACCACCTATGAGGGCAGGGATGCTTATCTTTGTCTCAGTAATCCGGAGGTTTTTGAGATTGTAAAAAATTCCCTTGCGGAAAAAATCAGGCAAAATCCAGAGGAATTGTACTGGGACTTCAGCGGAAGCGATAATCCGGCACTTGCCGGTTGTGAGTGCGAAAAATGTAAAGCGGCGGATGAAGCGGCAGGGGGTACAGGCATGGGCACGCTTCTGCCGTTTCTCAACAAACTGGCCAAAGCGTTTCCGGATAAATATATTTCTACGCTGGCTTATCTTCATACGTTGAAAGCGCCCGAAAATTTAAAGGCAGAGCCGAATGTGGTTATCAAGCTTTGTTCTATGCCCGGAGATCAGGCGTCTTCATATTTGAACGGTACCAACATGAATGCAAAGGAATTTCAGCAGCAGGTTGAGGAATGGTCAAAGATAACCGACAAAATTGTTGTTTGGGATTATGTGGTTAATTTTGCGCATCTTCTTATGCCGTTTCCGAATTTCGCGGTGCAGGCGAAAAATCAAAAATTTTATGAGGATAATCATATTGTGGGCGTTTTTCATCAGGCATCAAGAGAAAAAGGAGGAGAATTTGCCTGTCTGAGAGCCTATGTTCTGTCCCGCTTAATGTGGGAGGGCAGCAATATGAACGTGGCGGAATGTGTTTCCAGATATGTTGTTGCGTATTATGGGGATGCCGCACCTTATATATTGGAGTATATGAATCTTTGCGCTTCCGAACTTTGTCGATCAGGAAATGCTCTTGGGCTTTATGATGGTATGACGGCGCACTGGAAAGGCTATTTGTCAGAGGAAAGCATCCGCAAATATCAGGATTTGACAGCGCAGGCGAAATCTGCGGTTTCCGGTGATTCTGAAATGGAGAGCCGTGTGGAGGAAATAGAACTTTCCGTTCTTTACGCCGAAATTTTGCAGCCGCGCACAGACGAGAAAGAAAGAGAAGATGCCCTGACCGATTTCAACGCGCTTTGTGAAAAGCACGGCATTACTATGGTCTGCGAGTGGGACAGCCTTGAAAATTTTAATAAAATCGGTTTGAAAAACACTCTTTCATCTGACAGAAAGGAATTGATGCAACCGTATGTTACGGGTCTGATTGTTGCCATAGTCGCTGTGGCGGTGCTGGTGATCGTTATTATTACAGTTGTTTTTATTGTAAAAAAGAAACGTCAAGTTCATCTGTCTTGAATATACGGAAATTAATTGTATAAGTCCGTAAAAATCTTTTGTTCTGGATCGGAGATTGCTGTAGCAGAAATTTTCGTGATTGGAAACACAGCGTGGGCGTATTTTTGAAAAAGGCTGATGGCAAAGGATAAATGATAATACAACCGTTAAAAATCATGTTGTTCCCAATCTTTTGCCTTTTTCTGCACCATATTGTTAAAATTATATCAAACTTTTGTAAATTTCTACAAACTTTACGATCTATCATTGACAAAATATTAAACAACAATATAATGGAATAGTACGGTTTTTTACGTAATAAATTATTTTTGATTAGGAGAAAAATTATGGCAAGAGTTTATAACTTCAGCGCAGGCCCCTCCACATTGCCTGAAAAGGTACTTGAGCAGGCGGCTGCGGAAATGATGGACTATCAGGGCTGCGGCCAGTCCGTTATGGAGATGAGCCACCGCTCAAAGGAATTTGACAAAATCATCAAAGACGCGGAAGCGCTGATGAGAGAAATTTATAATGTCCCTGATAATTACAAGGTGCTCTTTTTACAGGGCGGCGCGTCCGCGCAGTTTTCCGCGATTCCGCTTAATTTTATGAACGGCAGCGGTAAGGCGGATTATATCATCACGGGACAGTGGGCGAAAAAGGCATTCACCGAGGCGCAGAAATACGGCGACGTTGTTGCCGCGGCTTCTTCGGCGGACAAAACGTTCAGCTATATCCCCAAGACAAAGCCGGAGGATTTCCGAGAGGACGCGGATTATGTTTATATCTGTATGAACAATACCATTTACGGTACGGTTTACAAGGAGCTTCCGCCGGTAGGCGACAAGGTGCTTATTGCGGATATTTCCTCCTGTGCCCTTTCAGAGCCCCTTGATATCAGCAAATTCGGTATGGTCTATTTCGGCGCGCAGAAAAATGTCGCTCCGGCAGGACTTGTTGTTGCAATCATCCGTGAGGATCTGCTGGGCAATGCCAGGGATATCACACCGGTTATGATGAACTATAAGGTACAGGCAGACGCGGATTCTCTTTACAATACGCCTCCGTGCTGGACGATCTATATCTGCAAGCTCGTGCTTGAGTGGATCAAGAACGACATCGGCGGGCTTGAAAAGATGAAGGAGAGAAATGAAAAGAAAGCGGCTATCCTTTATGATTTTCTTGACGGTTCAGAACTGTTCAAGGGTACGGTCGTTCCCGAAGACCGCTCGCTGATGAACGTGCCGTTTGTTATCGGTGATGACGAGCTTGAAAAGAAATTTATTGCCGAGGCGACTGCTGCCGGTTTTGTCAATCTTAAGGGACACAGAACCGTAGGCGGTATGAGAGCGTCCATCTATAACGCAATGCCCATTGAAGGCGTTGAAAAGCTCGTTGCGTTTATGCAGGAATTTGAAAAGAACAACAAATAATTTACTGGAGAATGTATTATGTTTAATATAAAAACACTGAACAAAATTTCCGACGTTGGTTTGTCAAAGTTTGACACCGCAAAATATAGTTACGGAAATGAGGTGGAAAATCCCGACGCCATTATGGTGAGAAGCGCTTCCATGCACGATATGGACTTCCCTGAATCACTCCTTGCTATAGCGAGAGCCGGAGCAGGTGTAAACAATATTCCCGTTGCCGACTGCGCGAAACAGGGTATCGTTGTGTTTAATACGCCGGGAGCCAACGCCAATGCCGTTAAGGAACTTGTAATCTGCGGAATGCTCCTTTCCAGCCGTAAAATAACAAAAGCGATTGAATGGTGCAAAACCATTAAGGATGAAGGGGATAACGTAGGCAAGACCGTTGAAAAGGGTAAAAGCGCTTTTGCAGGTCCTGAAATCAAGGGCAAGACGCTGGGTGTTATCGGACTGGGCGCCATCGGCAGACTGGTTGCCGAAGCTGCGGCTGACCTTGGTATGAAGGTTATCGGGTACGATCCGTTTTTGTCTGACGAGCTGCATTTCAAACACGGCGTTACCATTGAAACCGATCTTGACAAGATTTTCCCGGTTGTGGATTATCTGACCCTTCACGTTCCGCTTACACCGGAAACCGACGGGCTCATTCGTATGGAAACGATAGAAAAAATGAAAGATACCGTAAGGATCATGAATTTTGCCCGTGGGGATCTTGCTGTTTCATCGGATATAGTAGCCGCGCTGGAGGACGGCAAAATGGCCGCTTATGTTACCGATTTTCCGTCAGCCGATCTTATCGGAATTGACGGTGTCATAGCTATTCCTCATCTCGGCGCCTCAACTCCGGAAAGTGAGGAAAACTGCGCTTCCATGGGTGCTATGGAGCTTATTGATTTCCTGGAAAACGGAAACATTAAAAATTCCGTTAATATGCCCACAGTCTCCATGGCAAGAACCGGTGTGGCGAGAATTACTGTGATTCACAAAAATCAGCCGAATATGATCGCTACGATTACAGATACGATCAGCAAGGACGGTATTAATATCGCATCCTTTGAGGATAAGAACCGCGGCGAGTGGGCTTATTCCATTATAGATACGGACAGCAAGCTGTCACAGCAGGTGGTTGACGATATTACCGCTATAGACGGCGTGATTAGAGTAAGAGTAATTAAATAAACAAATCAGATAACAGGCTCTGTGAAAATCACAGAGCCTGTTAAATTTATATATAAAAACCCGGGATTGTGATTTTTCACAGGCCCGGGTTCTTTTCTTATTCGTCTGCCTCAGTGGACAGGAGTATTCTGTCATTGTCAAGCTCCTCGCCTGACGTTACTTTAAACTTAGCCAGCAGGTCGGCGGTGGTGAGCTTTTTCTTTTCCTCGCCGGAAACATCATAAATGATTTTTCCGTCGTTCATCATAATCAGACGGTTGCCGATTGAAATGGCGTCTTTCATATTATGCGTGATCATTATAGTTGTCAGGTTATTTTTTTGTACAATATCCTGGGTTATTTCCAGTACTTTATGTGCTGTTTTAGGGTCAAGAGCGGCAGTATGCTCGTCAAGCAGCAGGAGCTTCGGTTTTTTCAGCGTTGCCATAAGCAGTGTGATAGCCTGTCTCTGACCGCCTGAAAGAAGTCCCACCTTTGAGGTCAGTCTGCTTTCAAGACCCAAATCAAGACTGGCCAGGATCTCCGCATACTGCGCTCTCTCCTTGCGGCTTACTCCGAATTTAAGTCCTCTTCTTTGTCCGCGTCTTGCGGCAAGAGCCAGATTTTCGTCAATCTGCATATCGGCGGCCGTTCCTGTCATAGGGTCCTGGAAGACTCTGCCGATATATTTTGCTCTCTTGTGTTCTGACAGGTTGGTAACGTCAATTCCGTCAATTGTGATTGTGCCGCAGTCAACCGGATATACACCGGCAATCATATTCAGCATCGTGGATTTGCCTGCGCCGTTACCGCCGATAACGGTTACGAAATCGCCCTCGTTAAGCGTAAGGTCAATACCCTTAAGCGCCTTTTTCTCGTTAATGGTCGAGGGGTTAAAGGTCTTGTGAACATTCTTTATTTCCAGCATTATTCCTTAACCTCCTTTACCTTAACTCGCTTTTGGGCATATTTGTTTTTAAGGTACGGGATACCGAGGAAAATGGCTACGATAACCGCTGTCAGCAGCTTAAGGTCGTCAGTGTTCAGTCCGCAGCTGATGACAAACTGCATTACGATATAATAAATCACGCCGCCGAAAACTACGCTGAGAAGCCTGAGGGCAAAATTTTTAAATATCTTTCCGAATATAACTTCGCCTATAATTACAGCGGCAAGTCCTACCACGATTGCGCCTCTGCCCATATTTACATCAGCAAAGCCCTGGTACTGGGAAAGAAGTCCGCCGGCAAGGGCAACAAGGCCGTTGGAAAGAACGAGGGCAATAATTTTTGCCACATTGATGTTGATTCCGTTGGCTCGCGCCATATTCTGATTACAGCCGGTCGCCCGGATGGAATGACCGATTTCCGTATCAAAGAACCAATACAGAATGGCAATGATGACCGCGGCGGCAATCGCCACCACAATAAGCGCTTTTGTAATATCGGTTAAGCTTACGATAAGGTCATATTTATAAATGGAAAGGGGCTGATTTGATTTTCCCAGAATTCTGAGATTTATTGAATACAGCGCAAGCTGCGTCAGTATTCCGGACAGTATGGGCGGAATACCGAAAACCGTGTTCAGCAGTCCGGTCACAAGTCCTGCCAGACATCCCGCGACAAACGCAATAATCATCGCCACATAAACATTCGCCCCGGCGAACATGGACATGACCATAGCCGCGCCGCCTGTTGCCAGCGTACCGTCAACGGTAAGGTCAGCAAAATCAAGTACCCGGAATGTAATGTAAACGCCGATAGCCATAATTCCCCAGATAAGGCCTTGTCCTATAGCGCCGGGAAGTGCGTTTATAAATGCTCCCATAAAATTACCTCTCTTCGCAAACGAGAGCAATAAGGCTTACCTTATTGCTCTCATACAGTAAACTGTTTAAATTATAAAATATATTACAGAAATAGTCAACCTGTTTATCATGATTCGGCGGAAAAATCGTAGGCCTGATATCCGTCAGGAATTGTTACGCCATATTTTTCTGCCATATCCGCATTGTAGTAAGGTGTTACGTTACTTGTCTGCCAAATGTTCATGGTTGACGGGTCGGAGCCGTTTACAAGAATGTCGTAAGCCATTTCTCCGGCTTTCTGGCCGATCTCATAGAAAGAGATGGAAAGCGTGGCAACAGCGTTTGTGTTCTTGAATATTCCTTCTTCGCCTGCGATGATCGGTACATTGGCTTCCTGGCAGGCTGCATCTATAACAGCGCCGTTTGATGCGGCAGTATTATCTGTAGGAATATAGATAACATCTGACTCAGCAGCTGCTCTCTGTGTAACTGCCTGAATATCATTGGAGTCTGAGAAGGAATAGAAATTGGCGGTAACGCCTTTCGCTTCAAGCGCTTCCTTGACACCCTCTACCTGGAACAGGGAGTTGGGCTCTGAGGAGCAGTAAATACAGCCAACTGTCTTAGTTTCAGGGAACAGATCCAGAATCTGCTGCGCCTGGTCCGCAAGGGGCGCCAGGTCGTTTGAGCCAGTTACGTTGATTCCCGTCGGGTCGGTTGATCCCATATCAATATCAAGGGCAACGCCGAAATCTGTAATGGATGTGCCTACTACAGGGGTCTGAGATGAAGCAGTAGCGGTAGCGCACGCCTGAAGCGCCGCCGTAGCGTTTGCCATGATAAGGTCATAATCGTTTGACACGAACTGCTGAGCAATCGTGGCGCAGGCAGTGGAGTCGTTGTTGGCGTTCTGTTCATCAATATTGAAAGTATAACCGTTGGCGTTACCCAGCTCCGTGAGCTTATCAATAAAGCCGTCCGTGGCACTGTCAAGCGCGTCATGCTGCATCTGCTGGCATATACCTACTTGAAACGTTGTCTGGTTCGCATCTGAGCCGTTGTCCGTATTTCCGTCTGAGGAGCAACCTGCAAATACGGACGCAATCATTACGCCGGACAGCGCAACTGCGCCGAGTTTTTTGACTAATTTGTTCATAATTTTTTACCTCTCTATTCAATCTGTAATGACAGTTTAGCACATAAAAGCGATAAAGTCAATTGTGAAAAGTTATAATATTTCCCTCTCATTTTTGTGTAATCATACAAAAGAAACTGCGGAGGTTATCCTCCGCAGTCTGAATTTTATTGTTTTACTTTTATATTTTTTCAGCCCGCTCAATATTCTCCCTGATTACCTTGCAGGTGTATGCAAGCTGTTCTTTCTCTTTTTCATTGAGCGGCAGCTCGATGATATCTTCTATGCCGTTTCTGCCGATTACGCAGGGAACGCCGCAGGATACGTCTTTCATACCGTATTCACCCTCAAGAAGAACGGAGGCGGGGATAACTCTTTTTTCATCGTGAAAAATCGCCTTGCATATATCGGCACAGGCGGCGCCGATACCAAATTCGGTTGAGCCCTTGCCGTTTATGATATCGTATCCGATATATCTTGTTCTTTCAAGCACAAAATCCTCTGTAAGATTACCGTATTTATCCGGTTTTGCTTCCTGAAGTTCCTTATAATTTTTTCCGCCCAAGGTAAGAGTGGAAAACGGAACAAAGGAGGAATCACCGTGTTCACCGATGGCGCAGGTGGTAACGCTCTTTCTGTCAATATCCGCAAGCTCGCTGACTGTACGCTTTAATCTGGCGGTATCCAGGGATGTGCCTGTTGAAAAACATCTTTCCCTGGGCAGACCCAAATGCTTTCTGGCGTAATGCGCGATAATGTCTGCCGGGTTCGTAATGGAGATTATGATGCCTTTATAGTCGATGGGTTTGAGATGGTCAATAACGTCCTTAAGCATGATGATGGAATCATCCAGCATTTCAAGTCTTGTCTGACCGGGCTTTCTCGGCATGCCGATGGAAATTACGATGATATCCGCGTCCTTGCAGTCGTTATAATCTCCCACGCTGATTTTTGTGGTGGAACCTAAGAACAGACAGGCGTCCGCCACGTCGTAGCAGTTGCTGACCGCCTTTGCGTTATCTTTGTCAATAAACACGATCTCGTCACAGGTTCCCTGGAAACAAAGAGCCATCGCTACATGAGAGCCGACATGTCCTGCGCCTATGATTACTACCTTTCTTTTTCCAAGCATAAAATTACCTCTTATATAGTTATTTATTTTATAATGTGTAGATTTTTTTATTATAATATAAAAGCTTAAAGCTGTTCGGCGATACTGTATATCATATCCCGGGTTTTATCCCAGCCCAGGCATGGGTCGGTAATGGATTTTCCGTAAACGCCGTCCTCAACCTTTTGATTACCGTCCTCAATATAGGATTCCACCATAAAGCCTTTGACCATGGATTTGATGTCATCGCTGTGGCGCATAGAGTGCAGCACCTCATTGGCGATTCTGACCTGCTCAAGATATTTTTTACCGGAGTTGGAGTGATTTGTGTCAACGATAACGGCGGGATTTTCATATCCGCCCTCACAGTACAGATCAAACAACTGTTTTAAATCCTCATAGTGATAATTCGGATGATTGTTTCCGTGTTTGCTGACACTGCCTCTGAGAATCGCGTGGGTAAGGGGGTTACCCTTGGATTTTACCTCCCATCCTCTGTAAAGGAACGTGTGACCGCTCTGACCTGCTTTTATGGAGTTGAGCATGATGGAAAGGTCTCCGCTTGTGGGATTCTTCATGCCCACCGGTATGTCCATACCGGACGATACCAGCCTGTGCTCCTGATTTTCAACTGAACGGGCGCCCACCGCCACATAGGAAAGCAAATCGGAGAGATATCTGTAATTCTGGGGATACAGCATTTCGTCCGCACAGGTGAAACCCGTCTGCTCGATGGCGTCCTTGTGGAGCTTGCGTATTGCCTTGATTCCTTCCAGCATGTCCGGCTTTTTATCAGGGTCGGGCTGGTGAAGCATACCCTTGTAGCCTTCGCCTGTGGTCCTCGGCTTGCCGGTATAAATCCTCGGAATGATAAGAATCTTATCCTTAACCTCCTGCTGAACTGACGAAAGGCGCTGAATATAGTCCAGGACAGAATCTGCTCTGTCCGCGGAGCAGGGACCGATAATAAGCAAAAATTTATTGCTTTTGCCCGTAAACACATCGGCAATTTCAGCGTCACGCTTTGTTTTGATCTCCTCAGCCTCTTTTGACAGGGGCATTTCTTTTTTTATCTCCTGCGGAATCGGCAGTTTTCTCTTGAACTCTATATTGTATATATTTTCCATTTTCTCATCACCTTATTATTTATTTCTATATTATTATAGGACTTGATGGAAATATGTCAATAACACACTTTAAACTTTTACACTTTAATAGTTAAAATCGCAAAAGTATTTTTTAATTTTATCAAATAATTCCTGAATTGTCAACAGCAGCATGCGGTAGTCCATTTTACCAATATTGTAAACTTTCTTTAATAATTCTTCACTTTGGTGGAATTTGAACGGACAATATGCTAATATAGGCTTGTTCAATTTCACGGGAGATTCATTATGGCTGTTAAGAATAGAAGAAAAGGAAAGATAACAAATAAGAATATAATGGATTTAAGGTCCAATAAGCTGATTGCCGCTATCGCCGTTGTTTTGGTCGCCGCGGTAATTATATCTTTAGCCGTTATTGCCAATACGCGGAGAAGAACGCCGCAGACTGCCTATGATTTCGGCAAACCGGTGGCTCAGGGTATTGATATATCCGAGCATAACGGAGAGATCGACTGGGACACTGTGGCGGATGATTTTGATTTTGCGTTTATCCGTGTGGGCTACAGGGGTTACGGCAGCGGCGAGATATGCGAGGACAGCTATGCCCGGGAAAATCTCAAGTCGGCGCAGAGTGCCGGTATTCCCGTAGGGGTATATTTTTATTCACAGGCTGTCAGCGAAAAGGAGGCTGAGGACGAGGCCGATTTTGTTCTTGATATAGTCAGGCACTATGATATTGAACTTCCAATTATAATTGATTTTGAGTATCCCACTGATGAGGACGGGTACAGAACAGGACGCCTGAACGACGCGGATCTCACCACCCGGGAAAATACCGATATCATTAACGCGTTTTGCGCCAGAGTGGAGAGAAAGGGTTATATTTCAGGACTCTATGCGTCTTCCGGCGTGATGTATTATAATCTGGAGCTGGATAGGCTTGGCGATGATACGGTTATATGGACAGCAGAGTATAATGACAGCGTTACCTTTGAAATTGAATATGACGTATGGCAGTATTCAAGAACAGGACAGGCAGACGGCGTAAGCAGTAAATATGTGGACCTTAACTATTGGTACAGTAGTTAGAAAGGATGATAATTTGAAAGGTCTTTTAAAGATTATTTCCCTTCTTATGGTAATGCTTTTCGCATTCCAGGGCGCAGCAGCTGTACTTGCTGCCACTGCAACAACGAGTCCGTACACAAACTATGTTTATACGCATCAGACAAGATTTGACGATTATGAAAAAATAAACGGCACCGATGTATCACAGCATAACGGTACCGTTGACTTTAACAAGGTTAAGGCAGCAGGCATAGATTTTGTATTCGTGCGTGTCGGCTATACCGGTTATACGAAATCAAGATTTTCCCTGAATTATGACACGAATTACGCGACCTATATTCAAAACGCTTTGAACGCGGGACTTTCCGTGGGCGTTTACTGGTATTCCCAGGCGCTCAATGAATCGGAGGCGAGACAGGAAGCGCAGAAAATGCTCTCCGTAATCAAGGATTACAATATCACGCTTCCCGTTGTTATGGACTATGAATTTGCGGACACATCCGCCGGACGTCTTGACAGCGCGAATCTTTCCAAGAGCGCGATGACAAACAACGCCCTTGCTTTTCTCTCCGAGGTGGATAAGGCAGGCTATGACGGATGTCTTTATGCAAATGCCAGCTTCCTTCAAGACAATTTAAACGCTTCCCAGATCAGCAGCGACTATAAAATATGGCTGGCGCACTATACAACAAATACGTCCTACAGCGGTGATTTCGACTTCTGGCAGTATTCCCATAACGGAAAGATAGACGGTATCAGCGGCAATGCGGACGTAAACTTCTGGTATTATCAGAATAAAACGCAGGAGCTTAGCCCCCATATCTATACGGGTAAGGCCATTACGCCCAAGCCCGTTATTAAAGAGGGCGACACGATACTCCGGGAAGGTGAGGATTATATCCTATCCTATACCGATAATGTAAATGTAGGCACGGCATATATCACTGCGAAAGGCATAAATGATTACAGCGCAAAAACATATCGGTTTAAATTCCTTATCAAGCCGGACAGAACGCCTGTCATAACACTTAAGGAACGAAAGACCACATCCCTTAAATTTTCCTGGAATGCCGTTACAGGCGCGGAAGTGTATTATGTTTATGTTAAAAATAATATAACCGGCAGCGACTTTTCAAAAAAAGTTACGGAAAACAGCGTGACGCTGACAGGGCTTACTGCCGGACATTCCTATAATGTCAGTGTCAAGGCGGGAAGGAAAGACAGCAGCGGCAATATCATTTACGGTTCTTATTCTGCAATAAATACAAAGCATACCGTTGCCGACGCGGTAACAGGGCTTAAGGTAACGGCAAGAAGCAAATCTTCCGTTACGCTGACATGGAACAAAAAAACAGGAGCAGCCGGATATCGGATTTACCGTTACTATCCGTCAACCAAGAAATATGCGGTTGTCGCTGATGTAAACGGATATAACAGCAACGCCTATACCGTAAAGGGACTCAGCACGGGAGAGACCGTTTATTTCAGAGTATCTGCCTTTACGCAGGACAGCCAGAAAAAAATAGGCTATAAGAGCAGTCAGCTCACGGAAACGACCAGACCGCAGACCATAACTGTCAGGAGCATCAGTTCTCCGTCATCTAAAAAAGTCACGCTGTTCTGGTACAGGGTAAACGGCTCCGGATATCAGGTGCAGTGGTCAACCACAAAGGATTTTTCCTCCAATACAAAAAGTGTAACCGTAGCGCAGAATATAAATAAAAGTACATTCACAACGTATCAGAGCAAACGGACCTACTACTTCCGTATGCGGTCCTATAAAAAGATCGCCGGAAAGACGGTGTACAGCTACTGGTCAACCACACAGGTAATTAAAGTCAAATAAATCATCACTTAAAAAGGCTGTGAAGCCAGCAATCTTTTGTATTGCTATCTTCACGGCCTTATTTTGTAACAATATAATCAATTTTCGGAAATACGCTCAAATAACAGAATGGTTTCCATAATCAAGTTATAGTTTTCCGGTTTCATCCTAATTTGCTGAATGGTTTGCCGCGGAAACGGTATTTTATCTTTCGGCAAATCCTTTTCGTCAACTCTGTGAAATTCGGCAATCCTGCCTATAGATATATCAAAAGCCGCAAGCTCTTTGTCAAAGTCAATCATTCGGTTGTTTAAAATTTCGCAAATATAATATTCCTGCTTTTGCGGATTTTTTACCCACACCAAATCACCTTTGCTCATCTTTTTCAGAGCGTTATATGCTTTTTTGTAGGCGCATGTGTCATCGGTATCGCAGTCCTGCCAGCCGATTGCAAGGATATTATGTATTTTACATGTGTTGAATTTCTCGTCAGAATCAATATTTTTGCCGTTTTCCCGGTTATCCTTTAAATGCATGCTCCAAATTTTTCGCATATTTATCTCCACATCTGTCATTCGTTTATATTCAAATAAATTTCGCTAAACGTCCAATGCTAAAAAGAGAGATTTTCTTCCCAACATTTTCCGCCGATGCATATAGATGTACTTATATAATCATACGAAAGTATTTCGCAGGCAGTTAGTTCAATACCGTTACATATTGTATAATAGTACTTCTGATCACCGCCGGCAATGGCGTTGATAAATGTAAAACTGTCTGCTATTTCATACGCTGAATATGCAGAACCTGAACGATTTACTATGGGAAGCGCGCCCACCAAAGAAGCTATGGAAAAAATGTTTTGCCTTGCATCTTCAGAAGGACCGGGAATAGTTTGATTCCAGTCATTCATGTATTCGTTAAACAAATTAGTATACTCATTCCCGTCAATATCAATATAAATATGAGCATGGTTTATGATTTCATCGTCTTGAACTATTGTTGAACTATTGCCGTTACTATAAAATACGAGCGTTCCTATGCGATCGTTGTCCATATATATGTCCGCTTCAGCTACTGCGCCCTCATAAGAAACTTCATCTGTTTCTACCAGACGCAGAGAGGAAGACAATTCATTTAGCGCACTTTGACTCTCGCTGATAAATTGACTTTTTGTAGGATACGGTGTGTCATTTGCTGGGACGGTTGTTTCTGTGCCTGCGTTATTTCCAGACGGATTTGAACAGGAGGCAAAGGATAAAATCAGGCTTGCCGAAAGCAAAAGAGCGACAATCACTTTAATTTTTTTCATAATGTTTCTCCGTGGACTTTTTAATTTTAATTCTCTTTTTTAAATATCTGATGTACTTAAAGTAAATACACTCGCTGATGAAGAATCGGATTTAGATAAACTGTATTCTAATCCGCTTTTTTCCCAATTTGCGCTACCATTATCAATAATTTCATCACAGGTATTCTGCAGATATTCTCCATTGAGCTTATATTTTTCAGGACAGTTTGATAGAAATACGTCACATAAATCATAAGGCGTAATATCTTCAATTTCATTATGTTGTGAAGAATATCTATCTAATTTTCCTGATTCTTCATATTTAACAGTTAAAAAATCATATTCACCAATTTGAATGATGAGTATTGTATTTCGAATCATAACCATCTGTTTATTATTCGTACCATATAAAACTAACAAATCATCCGTATTCGAATATACTGTCCAACTGTCAAAATCATAGCCATGTTCAGCATAAAATGGTTTTAACAATTCATATGCTTCTTTCGGCGAAGGGATATAATCGGCGGCATTGGTGCTTTGCGTTGTCTGTTCCTGCGTTGTTTCGATTGTTGTTTGTGCGCTTGTCGTTTCGGTTACCTCTGTACTGTTTGTCGTTTCTTCTTCCGAGGAATCGGAACAGGCAGCAAAGGAAAAAACAAGACTTGCCGAAAGCAAAAGGGCTGTAATCCGTTTAACTGTTTTCATAATGAATCCTCCTCCAAATTATAACCGAACGGTTATATTCAGGTATATTTTAGCACGGCTGTGATAAAATGTCAATAACCAAACAGTTATAAAGAGTGTTGCTATGTCTTACTATAAAAGAATCAGAGATTTGCGTGAGGACAATGATAAAACGCAAAGTGAAGTTGCAAAATATCTGGGTATGAAACAACCGCAGTATTACAGATATGAAAATGGCCTAAGAGATATTCCGTCCGATATTCTGATAGCTCTTTCTGAATATTATGATGTTTCTACTGATTATATATTAGGTTTAACAGACAATCCTAAAAGAACAAAGCTGTGAAAATCGGCAACATTAAAATTGCCATGTTTCACAGCTCTTTTTGTATCCTTTAATTGTTTATTATTTTATGCTTTCTTTCTCTTTTTCAGATCCGTTTTGTTAAAGTCAAGCACAAGGCTTAAAAGAACGACACCGATAATGGAAATCGCTGCTTCCGCCGCCATATAGGATCCGTTATAACCCAAACTGTAGATCCATACGGATTTCCATCCGTCGGCATATTCGCCCCAGATGGTAACGCCTGAAATGAAGTGGCAGACAAATCGCAGAGCAGATCCCACAAAAGCGCCTAATCCCAGCGCGACAGCCTGATTTTTTATTGCTTTTTTGAAAAGCGCGCCGCCCAGTCCCAGCGCCATAAACGCGATTACATAGTCGGCAAGGATCAAAATTAAGTAAGCGCCAATCCCCTTGACATATGCGAAATTGCCGAGTCCCTGCAGCAGCATTTCAAGCAGTCCGTAAATGACGCCTGTCAGACAGCCCCATTTCCATCCGTAACGGTAACCGATGATAATGATGGGAACCTGGCTGAACAGCGTTACGGAACCGCCCATCGGCAGACTGAAGATCTGGACATAGGAAAGAGCTACCGCAAGAGCCAGCATAATTGCCGTTTCGGTAAGTCTTCTTGTTGTGTTTATTGTGGATGTTTTTTCGGCCATGAATATTTCCTCCTTTCCTTCAGACTATAATAAGCCAAAAGAAAATGCCCCTTGGAAAAGGGGCATAATGATATACGAATTAACGTATCAGTCTTTGCCGTTCGTGCTAACGTACGGTTCAAAGGGTATAATCTCAGCCGGAAAGATCAAATTTCTCGGCACCCCTGACTTATTAAGTTGTCTATATTATAGTATCTGGATTAGAAGTTGTCAAGGAGAGTCTTGTAAAATTCGCAGTAATCGTGTCTGTTTTCAGCAGTAAATGCCATAGCGTCACGGGGATGGCGGTTTAACTGCCCTGTCAGCATATACTGAATGTCATATCCCCAGACAACGCCGCTTTCCTTAAGCGGTAAAATATATTTTTCCAGGAAGGTCAGCAGGCTGTAAAGATTGTATTTTGGGTTTTTAAGGAAACCTAAAAGCAGTTCCATGGCGCAGTTTCCGGCGCCTCTGCCCATGCCTGCCGCCGTGGCGTCAAGATAGGATACGCCGTAGGATAGGGTCTCGATGGTGTTCGCAAAGGCAAGATTCTGATTGTTGTGAGCGTGGAATCCGATCGCCTTGCCGTATTTTTCACCGATCTCAAGATATTTTCTTGCCAGCTTGCCGGCGGTTTCGGGATAAAGTGAGCCGTAGGAGTCAACAAGGTATATAACGTCCACACTACAGTTGCCCAGCATTTCCAGCGCTTCCTCCACCTGCTCGGAATTTGCCTGACTGATGGCCATAATGTTACAGGTGGTTTCATAGCCCAGGTTATGAAAATGCTCGATCATCTCAATGGCCGCCGGGATCTGATGAATATAGCAGGCAACTCTGACCATATCGATAACGGATTCCGATTTGGGAATAAAATCCTCTTTGAAATCACACCTGCCCACGTCTGCCATAACGGCGATCTTCATATCCGATACATTTTCACCCACAATGCTTCTTATATCGGCTTCGTCGCAGAATTTCCATTTGCCGAATTTTTCGGGATCAAAAAGATTCTTTGACGCTCTGTAGCCGAATTCCATATAGTCAACGCCGGATTTGATATTTGTTTTATAAAGCTCCGTCACGAATGCATCGGTAAATTCAAAATTGTTGCACAGACCGCCGTCACGGATTGTGGCGTCCAGGACTTTTACATCCGTGCGAACAGACATCATGTTGCCTTTTCTTTCGCTCATCATGTGTACCTCTCTTTTTTTACAACTGCTTTCGCGCTTTAAAGTAATGGGACTTTAAAGCGATTTTCAATATTATAGCAAAGGCTGGGGAAATAGTCAAGCCTTAATTTAAGCGGTTACCTTTTACCGGCCAAGCGAAAAAATTTTTATAATATTCATAATAAATTGTAAAAAATTGTGAACAGCTATTGACTTGGAGTGAACTCCAGTATTTATAATATAATAAACTCGGTGGTTAAAATATATTTTTACACCGAATGGCATTGAGTAAACTCAAAGAAAGAGGTGATGTGATGACAATTAAAGAGGTCAGTGAAAAATACGGTATAAGTCAGGACACGCTGCGTTATTATGAACGGGTCGGCATGATACCGCCGGTTACGCGTACGCCGAGCGGTATACGCAATTATACCGACGAGAATGTAAAATGGGTGGAAATGGCGCTCTGTATGCGCAGTGCGGGGTTGCCGGTAGAAGTCATGATCGAATATTTAAAACTGTTTCAGCAGGGTGATGAAACTATACCTGCAAGGCTGGATCTGCTTACGGAGCAGAGAGAGGTTTTGCTTGAGCAGAAAAAGCAGATCGAGCAGACTCTCGACAGACTGAATTATAAGATTGCAAGGTATGAAATCGCTGTACAGACAGGAAATTTAACTTGGGATAAGGAGTTTGATTATAATGATGGAAAAATTAAGTAAAGAAATGTTTGATAAGGAAAATGTATTCGGAAAAGGACAGCCGAATGTAAATTTTGCGCAGTATTTTACAGGTGAGTCCTTTTTAAATCCGCTTGTTGACGCAAAGACTTCGCCGTTGTTTATGGCGAATGTAACCTTCGAGCCGGCCTGCAGGAACAACTGGCATATTCATCACGCCTCCTCGGGCGGCGGGCAGATCCTTATATGCACTGCCGGCAGCGGATGGTATCAGGAATGGGGGAAAGCGCCTGTCAGCATGGAAAAGGGCAGCGTTGTGGTCATCCCTGCCGAGGTGAAGCACTGGCACGGAGCAAAGGCTGATTCCTGGTTCAGTCATATCGCAATAGAAGTACCGGGAGAAAACACCGCCAATGAATGGCTTGAGCCGGTTTCTGATGAGGATTACAGCAATTTAAAGTAATAGTTGTTTCCTTTTAAAATATTTTGATTATTAATTTAAGGAGAAAAAGTATGTCATATTTGGGAGAAAATATAAAAAAACTGGGATTCGGGCTGATGCGGCTTCCGCAAAAGGATGACGTTATCGACATTGAGCAGACCAAGCAGATGGTGGATATGTTTATGGCGGAGGGCTTTACATATTTTGATACCGCCTGGGCCTACGCCGGAAGTGAGGACGCCATACGTCAGGCTCTTGTTGAGCGCTATCCCAGGGATTCTTTTCAGCTTGCCACGAAGAATGCCGCATGGATAAACTGCAAGACCAGGGACGAGGCGATATCCCAGTTTGATACATCACTGAAGCAAACAGGAGCGGGATATTTTGATTTTTATCTGCTTCATAATTTGGGCGAGAGCCGGACAAAATTCTTTGATGATTTTGATATGTGGAGCTGGGTGCAGGAAAAGAAAGAGCAGGGGCTGATTAAGCATGTAGGCTTTTCTTTCCATTCCACACCCGAAGAGCTTGAGGAAATCCTTAAAGCTCATCCGGAAATGGAGTTTGTTCAGCTTCAGATCAATTATGCGGACTGGGAAAATCCCGCTGTGCAGTCAAGAGCCTGTTACGAAGTCGCAAGGAAGTATAACAAACCGGTTATCATTATGGAACCCGTAAAGGGCGGAATGCTGGCGACGCCGCCGCAGACGGTTGCCGATGTGCTGAAAAAGGCAGATGAAAACGCCTCTTATGCTTCCTGGGCAATTCGGTTCTGCGCCGATCTGGAGGGTGTTATAACGGTTCTGTCAGGTATGAGCAGCGTGGAACAGATGGCGGACAATCTTTCGTATATGAAAAACTTTACCTCTCTGTCAGAGGAGGAAAAGAAAACCATCAAAAAAGCGCAGGAGGAGCTCAGCAAAATCCCGCTGATCTCCTGCACGAGCTGTAACTATTGTTCCAAGGTATGTCCTATGGATATAGGGGTATCGGGCTCCTTTACCGCGATGAACTATCTTACTTTGTACGGCTCAATGGACGCCGCCCTGCATCAGGAGGGCTGGTTGGTCGGCGGTCACGGGAAAAAGAGCGCCTGTGAATGTATAAAATGCGGAGCCTGTGAAAAAGTCTGCCCGCAGCATCTGCCGATTCGTGATTTGCTCAGTGACGTAGCTGATAAGTTTGGACAAAACAAGGAGGAGAAAAATGATGCATAAATCCGTTTTGATTATTTCATCAAGTCCCAGAAGAAACGGCAATTCTGATATTTTGTGCGATGGATTTATCAGAGGCGCGGAGGAATCGGGGAACCGTTGTGAAAAAATATTTTTAAAGGATATGAAGATCAATTATTGTATGGGCTGCGGCGTTTGCAATTCCACATCAAAATGTGTGCAGAAGGACGATATGGCAGATGTGCTTGAGAAAATGGTAAACGCCGATGTTCTTGTGTTTGCCACACCGGTATATTTTTACACAATGGACGCCCAGATGAAAACTCTTATTGACAGAACGGTGCCGCGTTATACGGAAATGACCGACAAAGAAGTCTATTATATCGTAACGGCAGCGGATACGGAAACGGAAAATATGCAGAAAACCATTGAAAGTTTCAGAGGATTCACCATGGACTGTCTTGACGGCGCTGTTGAAAAAGGTATCATTTACGGCGTAGGCGCCTGGCAAAAGGGTGAGATCAAAGATACCCCCGCAATGAAACAGGCATACGATATGGGAAAAGCAGTATAAATTAATATATTACATATTAAAAAACGTCTGAGACATTGTTTGCACTCAGACGTTTTTATACATTTATATTTCTTCCATTATAATAATTTTATTGTAATCCACACCGCGTATATGCATGCGGATCCCTACGTTCATAAGATATGTGCCGCTCTTTTCATAAGCCGTATCGCCTATGGTGATTCTGTAGCGCTTGTTTTTGTCAAGACCGTCAAAGCAGACGGGCATCCTCTTTTTGTAAAATCTTGTGCCGTTTGCCACGATAAAGGCAACGCTTTTTGACTTATCAGCGGTTACATACTGATTAAGGGAAACTTCATCCTCTTCAATATCAAGGAGTCTGTAGAGGTCGCCGAACTGTACGGTGTCACGGATGGTTTTGTACAGAGCGATATTGCGCCGGCATATTTCCAGGTCATCATCGCTGTATTTTGTGAGGTCGCCGCCGATACCCAGCGAACCCTGCATGGCAACCGCAAAGCGGAAATCAAGAGAACAGGGTTTATTGATGCCCTCGATATCCGTTACCCATGCGCGCATGGTTTTGACAGGCCGCAGCAGGGAATAGCCCTTCTGAATGGTGATTCTGTCAATGCCGTCGGTATTGTCGCTGGTCCATGCCTGGTCATAGTGACTCAGGGCGCCCAGGTCGCACCTTCCGCCGCCAGAGGCGCAGCTTTCTATTGCCACCTCTGGGTGTTTTTCTTTCAGCCTGTCGACAATGCTGTAAACAGCCATTGTGTGCAGGTAGGAATACATTTTCGGATTTTGCAGATTTTCCGCCCCTGTTTCCGAAAACGGACGGTTCATATCCCATTTAATGTATTTTATATTATGATTTGAGAGCAGATCGTCCAGAACGTTGAATATGTAATCCTGAACATCCTTTCTGGTCATATTCAGTACCAGCTGATTGCGCAGCTCGCATGCCTCTCTGTGAGGATAATGATAGGTCCAGTCCGGATGCGCCCTGAACAGGTCGCTGTCGGCATTCACCATTTCGGGCTCCACCCATATACCAAAATCCATACCGAGTCGGTTCACTTCGTTGATCAGCTCGTCAAGACCGTTGGGGAATTTTTCTTCATTGACATACCAGTCGCCCAGACCCGCATGGTCGTCTTTACGCTGACCGAACCAGCCGTCGTCCATGACAAAAAGCTCCACGCCGATTTCAGCCGCGCGTTTTGCCAGCTCTATCTGCTGTTTTGCGTTGACGCTGAATCCTGTTGCCTCCCAGGAGTTGTAAAGCACCGGCAGGATTTTATGATTAAACTGCTTGGGCAAAAGATGATTGACGGCAAAGACGTTCATCTGCCTGGTCATTTCTCCGAAGCCCTGTGTATATCCGCAGTAGACCGGCGGCGTGTCCAGGCTTTCTCCACCATCCAGCGTGTGAGAAAAATCAAAATCGTTGAAGCCCATAATGACTCTTGTAATACCGTAGGAATCCCTGGAACAGCTTATTTTAAAGTTTCCGCTGTAGGCAAGAGAAGCAAAGTAAACATCGCCGTTTTTTTCATCCGCGTTCTGATACGCTATAAAGTAGGGCGAATTGTTGTGATTAGAGGCGCCCTTGCGCGTTTCGTATACGGCATAACCGCCCTCGAGGGTGTCATGGGTCTCAATAAATTCTCCGCCCCAGGCGCCGTTTGTATTCCTGAAAGTATAAGGTTTTACCGACGGCAGACTGAACTGAGCGCTGGAAATCTTTTCAAAATCTATTTTTTTCGCGCCGGTGTTTTTGATTGTGGTAAAACGCTTGATAATGTCGCAATTCTCAAAAATCTGATAATGCAGCGTAATTTCAAGGGGATAATACTTATCCGAAAAAGTCAGGGAGAGGGTGTCCCCGGTAATTTTATAACCGTCATACTTAAGATTGATTTCACGGCACTTATCGTCAAACTCGGCTTTTATGTCGCAGTCGCGGTACATCGTCTGACCGAAAGGGGTAAGCTCCTGGCGGTACTCGTCAAGCTTTGTGCTGTTTGAATTTTCATCGTCTATGTCATTTATAAAGTAATCTGACGGATCGCACTTTTTTCCCCAGTGGATATGGTGGTTGTATCCTGCGCTGTCTACGCCCAGAACATAGTGCGTATTTTCTGTTTCCAGTATAAAAATATTGTTTTTACAGACAATTCTATTCATTTCATGTTCTCCTTGAGCAAATATGATACAACGTTTTGTCAAATGATTTGCAATTTTATTCATTTTGTGTTATGAATAAATTATCACATTTAAAGCTTTAATAAAATATAAATTATTACACAAAATGTTAGGATTATTACTATGATTGAGAATTTTAAAAATTTCTCCGCATTTGTGTCTGAGGAGGATCCGGTGAAGATCCTGCTTGTAGGGGAGACTTACTGTGACAGAAGTTTCAGAATAGAACGTCAAAATTCCGATATGATGGCGTTTGAATATATCATAGACGGTACGGGGACGCTGGATATAGAGGGTCAGCATCTTGTCCCGGAGAAAGAGGACGTGTTCTTCCTGAAGCTTGGCAGTAATCATAAATATTCAACGGACAATGATAACCCTTGGCATAAATACTGGATTGTATTTGATGGTAAACTATCCACTACGATGGCGGAGCTGTATCTGCCAAGGGACACATATCTGTTTAAAAACTGCAATGTAAAAAAGCATTTTGAAAGAATATTTCAGCTTTCAAAGGAAAATATCGGATATGAAAAAATGGCTGACGCTGTGACCCTTGAGCTTATCCGGATTTTTATGTATATCAGAAGCAGGACGGAATTTGATAATGAGAGCGTTGCGAAAACAATCAAAAAAAAGCTGGACGAGTCGGTGGAAAGCCCCTTTAACCTGGACAGATTGTGCGCAAGTGTAAACTACTCAAAGAATTATATTATTAACATTTTTAAGGAAGAATATGGTATAACCCCTTATCAGTATTATCTTGAGAGAAAAATAGATACCGCAAAAATTTATCTTATGCACACAAACATCAGCGTGGGGGATATTTCAAAGATGCTCTATTATGCAGACCAGCAATATTTTTCCACAAGTTTCAAAAAAACGGTAGGCTGTTCTCCTCTGGAGTTCCGCAGAAGAACAAGAAAATAGTCTGCAGTCTGTTATTGTGATAATCCTAACATTGTATGTGATTTTATCTATTACAAAATATTATAAAAAGATGTATCTTATTATTATTGCGTAAATATAGTTTAAATAGGGGGGGAATGTTTATGGAAAAGCCGTTTTCCTTCTTTCTCGTAACCGACCCGCATTATTTTGAGCTGTCTCTGGGCGGCGAGGGTAAGGCGTATGAGGAAAGAAGCCGAACGGATCAGAAATGCGTGGCGGAGACCGGAGCGATCATTGACGCCGGATTTGAGCAGATAGCGCAGGATAAGGAAACGGAGTATGTTCTTATCCCCGGTGATCTGGTTTACCGCGGTGAACAGGCAAGTCACGAGGGCTTTATCAAAAAGCTGGAGTACCTTGAAAGTCGGGGGAAAACAATTTATCTGATTACAGCAAGACACGATTATGCTGAAAATCCCTGCGGATTTGTAGGTGATCAATGTGTTCCGGTTGAAGGCACGCCAAGGGAAAACCTTAGGGCGATGTATCACCATTACGGTTTTGATCAGGCTATCAGCGAGCACGAATCCATGTCCTATGTGGTTCAGCTTACGGACGGCATAAGACTTTTGGCTCTGAACTGTGACGGGGACTGTAAGGATTTTAAAGGGATCTGGGACGATCAGATGCAGTGGGCGCTGGATGAAATAAAGAAAGCGCACGAAGCAGGTGATTACATATTTGCTATGACGCATTATCCGCTTCTGCCTTTTTCTCCGGTCATGAATTTTATAGGCGACGCAAAGCTGACTGACTGGGAGACCGTGGCGACAAAGTTTGCCGACGCAGGACTGGATCTGATTTTTACCGGCCATATGCACGCGCAGGCGGTAACGGATTATACCACGCAAAAAGGCAATAGAATTACGGATGTCCAGACCGGATGCTTTGTGGGTTGTCCCTGCGCTTACCGCAAGGTAACGTTTGAGGAAAACAATACGATTGATATCAAATCGTATACCATTGAGGATTTTGACTGGGACAAGGGCGGCAGAACGGCGGCGGAGTATTTCCAGTGGCGTTTTGACCGGATGATAACAGATATCATTGACGCTATGGCATATGATTTCGCGTTCTTTACGAGATTGTTCGGCGGTCCGGAAAGGAACAAAAAGCTTAAAATCCCTGTCACCATGGTCGGCAAGCTGCTTCAGAAGCTTACGCTTAAAAAACTGGGCAGGCTGCTTTGCTTTAAAGTCGATAAAAGCATCGGCGACCGGCTTGTCAAGGATGTGGGCGTAGAACTCGTCAGAAATATTTTTGTCGGCGATGAGCCTTATGTCAAAGGTACTCCGATGTACGACGCGGTATCAAAACTGCTTAAAAGACTGCATCCGGTAACGCATATCATCGAGAAAAAAGTTGGGGCAAAAAATCCGCTTCTCAGCAATATTGATGACTTTGTTTTGTCCATGATCGGAGATGAGAAGCAGAGGGATTACAATACGGTTTTAAATATAAAGTGGAAACGTTAGTTGACAAAAGGGGTAAAATTTATGTCAGAAAAAGTTTTAACGCCGCCGTCGGCGCAGGATAAAAAATATTTAAAAATTTCAGAATTTATACTTTATCTGGTAGGAGTATTCTTTTATACCAATATGACCGGTATGGTTGGCTCCTACCGCAGCGCGTATCTTGTCAACGTGCTGCGCCTTAATGAAAATCAGACATCGCTTTTCAACACACTGGTAAACATCATTCCGTTTGTGCTGAATTTCTTTATAACCATGTATATTGACGGCAGAAGACCCGGCAAGATGGGCAAGTTCCGCCCCCTTGCGTTAGCGGTGGCCATTCCCTGCGGTGTACTGCTTGTGCTCAGCTTCTGGGCGCCTCCCGGATTATCCGGCAGCCTTTTGCTGATCTATGTAACAGCTATCGCAGTACTCTGGGCGGTAGTCACAAATTTCGGCGACGCTATGAATAAAGTGGCGTTTGTCATGACGCCCAATCTGAAGGAAAGAGACAACGTAATTTCTTTCAGAAGTATCTGTTCGGCGGTAGGCAATTCCGCTCCGCTGGTTATTGTTCTTGTTATCGGCCTTATCTGGAAAGACGAGGGAACGCAATATATTATCAGCGCCGCGCTCTGCGCCGTTGTGGGTACAATCTGTATGCTGGTTGCCACCAAGGCGATAAGAGAGCGCGTTACCTACAGCAATGAGAAGAAAAATCCTCTTGTCGGGATTAAGGATGTTCTGGTGAATAAATACGCATGGGTAATCTTTATTTCGGAATTTCTTAAAAATTTCAGGCAGATCGCCACATTTATGGGTGTATTCCTTGCCGCCGCTCTTCTCGGCAGCACCAGCCAGTATTTATGGTTTGGTCTGCCAACGGGTATAGGGACGGCTGTAGGCATGCTCGTTATTAATTTCCTTCTTAAAAAATTCAACTCAAAGGTGCTGTATATTGCCAGCGGTATTTACTCGGTTATTATAAACACCGTAGCTTTTATTGTAGGTTATATTTATTTTAATCATCCCAGCGCGGTTTTGCAGATCCTGTTTATCGTATTTCTGTTCCTTATCGGCTTGCAGTTTGGCGCGTCAAATCTTCTGCCCAGTATGTTCCAGGCGGATGTTCTGGAGGATATTGAGCTTAAAACAGGTAAAAGACTGGACGCTACGCTGCCGTTTGTAATCGGCATTTTTACCATGATAAGTGGAACGATCGCGCAGGCGCTCGCACCCCAAATCCTTTACGGTGAAAATTCAATTATCGGCTATATTCAGCCAACGGACGCCGTGCCGGAGCCGGAGCAGAGTCTCAGAACAAGAATACTTATGCTGTTCTTCTATACGGTGTTCCACGGTATTATGATGTTCCTTGCGGGTGTTCCGTTCTTCTTCTACAAACTGACCGGAAAGACGAAGGAGGATATCCATCAGGCTGTTCTTGAAAAGCGTAAAGAATTTGACCAGAATTCCGATGCGAAAGCAGAGCCTGAATCGGAGACCGAATCTGAGTCGGAGCAAGGATAGATTTTGGTGTAAGTATGTGAAAACAAGTTTTGAATATTATGCAAAGCGGGCTGTGATTTTTTCACAGCCCTGATTTTATATAGTTTTATACAATAATTATGATTTACGGCTGTAAAAATCACAGCCGTTTATTCTTTTATTGCCGGTTTGCGCATAAACATTAACTGGTGATTAATATGAAAAAAGTCAAGCTTAAGGAAAAGATAAGGCCGGAATCTTATGACTATTATTTCGGTAAGCCGCGGCTGGAGATGACCGGCAGGGAATGTCTGGTGGACGGCTTGCAGAGCATTGTTGAATATTCAAATGACAAAATCACATTGAGCCTGGGCACACAGATTATTACCTTTTTCGGTGATGACCTGCGTATCAATTCCTTCACGCGCGAGGGCGCCATAGTGGAGGGAAACATTATTTCAATGGAGTTTTCGTCTTGATTGGATTCTTCAGATGGATATTCGGATATGTCCGCTTTTCATTTACCGGGGGCTTTGCCGAGGATTTTTTGACAGAGTGTTTTGCGGACGGAATGGAAATCCGGGATGTAGTCAGGAATTCAGACGGGTTTGATGCCTGCTGTAATCTCAGAATATATAAAAAGCTCCATCATTACGCTTTTCGTCATGGCGGCAAGGTCAGAGTACGAAAAAAAAGGGGCTTACCTTTTATTCTTCTGCCGCTGAAAAACCGTATCGGCTTTTTTATGGGAATGCTTGCGTTTGTAGTTATTATCTCATTTTTGAGCTGTTTCATATGGAATGTGGAAATTGTCGGAAATGACAGAATCAGCGAGACGACGATATCTGTCTATCTTGAAAATCACAATATCAAATCCGGCGTTATGTGGAGCAGCGTCAGCAGGGACGAGGTCTGCTGGGATATGATGAGTGAATTTGACGACATTTCCTGGGTCCATATAAATAAAATGGGCTCAACGGCGAGAGTGGAAATCAATGAAACACGTCTTGCCGATAAGGACGGCGACGAGGATAAGCTGAAGGGTATCGATGTTTTCAGGAAAGAGCTGCAGGTCGTGGCGTACAGGGAGCAGAAGGACATAACCGTAAAAAGCATAAAGACATATAAGAGGCTCCGTTTTTTCACAGCCGATATTCCGCTGTATCTGAAAAAAGAGACAGGCGATATCTCACAGCAGAGTGAAAGTTATCTTACGGTAAAAGATACAAAACTGCCCATCGGAATTACAGAATCCGAGGAGCAGTTTTTGGCGTCGGAATCGAGAATATTGACGGATGAGGAACTGCTTGCCCTGGCGGAAAAGAAACTGGGGTATCAGGAGGAACAGGAATTTGACGGTTTTGAAATCATAAATAAAACCCAAAGTCACGAAACAGACGCCGATAAATGCGTTTTAAGCGCATCGTATATCACCAGAAGAAAATCATAATTGACCTTGAAAGGCATTATGCGATATGGTAAAATAATCTTGTTAGAAAGAGTAAAATCAAGGAGGAAGAAATATGCAGATGACTTTCCGCTGGTTTGGCAGCGACAAGGATACCGTTACCCTCAGCCAGATCAGGCAGATACCCGGAGTGACAGGCGTTGTGCCGGCACTTCATTATCTCCCGGCAGGCGAGGCGTGGGAGATGGAGGACGTACAGAAAATGTATGACGAAATCACCGCCGCCGGACTTACTATGGAATGTATTGAGAGCGTAAATGTCCATGAGGACATCAAGCTCGGTCTGCCGTCACGGGACAGACTGATTGAAAATTATAAAACCTCAATCCGTAATCTTGCCAAGGCAGGCGTAAAGGTGATTTGTTATAACTTTATGCCGGTATTTGACTGGACAAGGACGGATCTCTATATGCCCTTGCCGGACGGTTCCACCTGCCTTTGTTATGACGGTAAGCAGGTTGAAGGCAAATCTCCGGAAGATATGTTCAGAGAGATTGACGATCATTCAAACGGATATGCTATGCCCGGCTGGGAAACGGAGCGTATGGGAGAAATCAAAGAGCTGTTTGAAAAGTATAAGGGCGTTACCGCCGATGATCTGTGGGAAAATCTCAAGTACTTCCTTGAGGCGATTATGCCCACCTGTCAGGAATGCGATGTGAAAATGGCGATTCACCCCGATGATCCGCCCTGGCCGATTTTCGGACTGCCGAGAATCATAACGGGGAAGGACGCTATAAAAAAACTGCTTGATATGGTACCCAGTAAGTATAACGGTATCACTTTATGCACAGGTTCTCTGGGCGCGAGTCACGATAATGACATAGTGGATATTATTAAGACGGCAGGCGACAGAATCTATTTTGCGCACCTGCGCAATGTGTCTATAAATAATCAGTGGTTTAATGAAACCGCCCATGAGAGCGCGGCAGGCTCTCTGGATATGTACGAGATCGTCAAAGCGCTTCAGGAGGCGGGCTTTGACGGATATATCCGCCCTGACCACGGCAGGATGATATGGGGCGAGGTCGCCCGTCCCGGATACGGACTTTATGACAGAGCCCTGGGTGTAAGCTATCTCAACGGTCTCTGGGAAGCGGTAGAAAAAAGCAGAAAGGAAAAATGAGAGATGTTTAAACACGATAATTTAAAAGACAGAGTTGCGGTGGTTACCGGCGGAGGCGGAGTCCTTTGCGGAGCGTTTGCCAAAACGCTTGCGCAGCAGGGCTGCAAGGTAGCGGTACTTGACCTTAACAAAGAAGCCGCGCAGAAATGCGCCGATGAAATCAACGCGGACGGCGGACAGGCTATCGCTGTTGGGTGTAATGTTCTGGATCTGGAATCCATGAAACAGGCAAAAGAAGAAGTCAACGAAAAGCTCGGCACCTGCGACATTCTCCTGAACGGAGCAGGAGGAAACAACCCCAAAGGCTCCACCACTAAGGATACTCTTGAAAAAATCGATCTGGTTCAGAAGGACGAAAATATAAAGACATTCTTTGACCTTGATCCTGACGGGATCAGCTTTGTGTTCAATCTTAATTTTCTGGGAACGCTGATTCCCACCCAAGTGTTCGCCAAGGATATGGCGGAGAAGGAAAGGGGAACGATCATTATGGTAACGTCAATGAACGCTTTCCGTCCCCTTACACGTATCCCGGCCTACAGCGCCGCAAAGGCGGCTGTCAAGAATTTTACCGAGTGGATGGCTGTACATTTCGCGCCGATGGGCATACGTGTAAATGCCATTGCTCCCGGCTTTTTCTCAACAAAGCAGAATAAAACGCTGCTCTGGAATGAGGACGGGACGCCCACTGCCAGGACCGGAAAAATCCTCGCCGCCACGCCTATGGACAGATTCGGTGAGCCTGAGGAGCTTTCCGGCACGCTGCTTTTCCTTTGTGACGAAGCGTATTCGGGCTTTATTACCGGGGTTAATATCCCTGTTGACGGCGGTTTTAATGCATATTCAGGGGTTTGATAATCAGAGTCCGGCGGTTTCAGCCGAGCTATAAAGAGGTGAGTTTATGTCCAAGAGTAAAAAAATAATTATTTTGGCTGTCGTTATTGTCCTTGCGGTGGTTATCGGTGTTCTGGCATATATCTTTTTCGGCGTTGTGGGTATCGACGGTAAAAGAACGTATGACCAGAGCGATTCCGTTGTGAACAATGTCAGCACCGGAGAGACAGTTCTTGACGATACGGTGGTCTATCAGACGATGAACGGATTCGGTGCGTCTGCCTGCTGGTGGAGCCAGGATGTTGGAAAGTGGGAGAATTATGAGGAGATCCTTTCCTATCTCTATGACAGCGAAAATGGCATAGGACTTAATATATACAGGTACAATCTCGGCGCCGGTTCAAAGGGAGACGAGCATATACTGACTGAAAACAGAAGCACGGAATGCTTTTTACAGGAGGACGGCTCATATGATTTCGGCAGAGACCAGGCGGCACAGAACTGCCTTTCCGCCGCAAAAAAGCTGGCAGGAGACGATTTGAGGGTTACCCTTTTCTGTAACAGCGCGCCGGTAAGCCTGACTAAAAACGGCGCCGGCTACTGTTCCCCTGAAAAGGATGAGAATGCCCCGTGGATATCAAACCTTGACAAGTCGAACTATGACGAGTTCGCCGATTTTTGTTATAACAGCGCGGACTATTTTCTGAGCCAGGGATACAGGGTTACGGATGTTTCCCCTATCAATGAGCCTCAGTATAACTGGCGGGCATGGTATAATGACGACGGCACATATTCCATGAATCAGGAGGGCTGTTATTATTCAAAAACAGAAGCGACAGCCGTGTATAACGCAATGATCGATAAATTTGCCGGCTCGGAGGTTGAGAATAACGGATGCAAAATTTCCATGTTTGAATCCGGCTCCGCCGAGGGCGATGACTCCACCTGCGCCGCGTATCTTGACTGCTTGATTGGAAAGGGTCCCAAATACGTTTTCAAAAATAAAGCGCTCAGAGACTATTTTGATACGGTCAGCGTTCATTCCTACTGGTCGTCAACGGAGACAAAGCAGCAGGCTGCTGATTATATTGCGGATAAGTATTCGAATTATGACGTTGTCTGCACCGAATACTGCCAGATGACCAATGATGAAAATTCCGGCGTGTTTGACCTTATTTCACAGGAGGAAAACGGTACCAACGGCATGACCATTGAGTACGGCGTGGCTATGGCTAAGGTCATTGTTGACGATCTTACTATCCTCAACGCGAAGGAATGGGATTGGTGGCTTGGCTGTTCCTACGGCGTTTATCCGGATGGCCTTGTTTATTTGAATCCCGACGACCACAGTGATATACAGACCTCAAAAAGGCTCTGGTGTCTGGGCAATTTTTCAAAATTTATTGAGGAGGGCGCTGTAAGGATAGCCTGTTCCAGCGGCGTGGATACACTGGCAAGCTGCGCCTTTGTAAATCAGGACAACAGCACCGTGGTGGTTTATGTAAACAATACCCAGCAGGACGAAACAACAACGCTGAACAGCACCGGTGATTATTCGGTTTATACCACAAGCGCCGAATATGACCTGGAGCAGACCGCCTCCGGCGAAGCAGGAAACGTCAGCGTGTCCGTCCCCGCAATGTCCGTTGTGACCGTTGTAATAAAATAATACTTACATTCAGAAAGAGCTGTTCTGACGGACAGCTCTTTTTGCGATTTGATTGGGTATTTAAACAGCAGAGATTTTTAAAAAGGAGAAAATATAATGAAAATCATAACAGTATGCGGGAGCTTAAAATTCAAAGATGAAATCATGCGAATCACAGAAAAAATGTCTTTACAGGGTAATTGTATGTTAAGTATTGTATATCCGGCAAATCCTGATAGAGATTCTTATACAGATGAGGAAAAAGATATGCTTGGTAAAATGCATAAAGAAAGAATTAAAATATCTGACGCTATTTTAGTTGTTAATATAGATCATTACATAGGAAGCGCAACGAAAAATGAAATAAAGTATGCAAAAGCCCTGAACAAAGAAATCATTTATTATACGGATATTGCGGATGATATTAAATTATGATCTAGCGTATAATATGCGGGCGATGGATCATCACCCCTACGGTAACATATTGTGTTATGACGTGCAAAAAGGGGTTTCCAAAGGGGAATAAGCCTGCGCCTCCCCTTTGGTCGTTTTCTCGGTTACCGTCTTTTGCGACTCAAAGATGGTAACATCCGCGCGTATGCGCAAACACATTTTTAACATATTTTATACGGTAAATTATAGTTTATTTGCGCCGAGAATATGTATACCATGAGCGGAACCGTAACGGTATGTGCTGAGCCTGCGCATATAGGCGTCATCGGTATGCGCAGCCACCAGTAATATACTGTCTGAAAATCCGGTGACGATTAGTGTGTGGTAATATTCTGTCCCGTTGTTCAGGCTGATAAAATCACCCGGCTCAAGCTGATTTAAGGAAACCGATACGCCAAAAGGTCCCTGCCGGGTATTGCTGAACATGAATCTCCTGAAATGTCCGGCGTCTGACCAGGCGGCTGCTCTGTCTGTTGGTGAATTGTAGTACCAGCCGATATCCTTTTCGTAGTTCATCACGCCGACCCCTGCACACAGGCATTGGGAAGCGAAGTTTGTGCAATCTCCGCCTATACCGTCAAAGTTCAGATATGCGGTATTGCGAGACATTGCCCACTTTTGAGCATAATCAAGGGCGCTTTTCCTATCATAACGGATCAAACGCATAGGATACCTCCAATATATTTTGTTATAAATGTATTCCTCTTCTATTCATTTGATACATCAAATCATGCAAATTTTTATGGAAAACTCAAAAACATCCCTGAACCGTACTTTGCGTACATTCGGGGATGTTCGTTTATATATTCGTGTTTACGCTTTGTATTCGCAGATTGCTTTTCTTGTCTGCAGGATGCTGCTGGGCGTGACGGAAAACTCGTCGAGCCCCCATTCAATAAGCTTGGGTATCAGCCTTGAATCCGCCGCGGCTTCGCCGCACATTCCCACCTGAATACCCGCTTTTTTTGCGTTTTTAATGGTCATTTCAATTGCTCTGAGGACGGACGGCTGCATTGCGTCATACAGTTTGCTGACTTTTGAATTACCTCTGTCAACGGCCATTGTGTAACCTGTCAGATCATTTGTGCCGATGGAGAAGAATTCAACCTCCTGCGCCAACAGGTCGGAAATAAGAACAGCGGAGGGCGTCTCAATCATAACACCAATGGGAACGGATTTGTATTCCGTGCCGCTTTCAGCCAGCTCCATTTCACATTCCTTTATTATTGCCTTTGCCGCGTAAACCTCTTCCAGACAAGTGATAAGCGGAAGCATTACCTTGATATAACCGTAGACAGCCGCGCGTAAAATTGCCCGAATTTGTTTTTTGAAAAGTTCGGGATTGTCCAGGCAGTATCTTATCGCCCGGTGACCTAAGAAAGGATTTTCCTCTTTTTCAATCTTAAGATAAGGTATTTCCTTGTCACCGCCTATATCCAGCGTCCTGATTATGACTTCATGCCCGTCCATGACTCTCGCCACCGTGGAGTACGCTTCAAACTGCTCCTCCTCGGTGGGCTCTGCGTTTCTGTCCATAAAGAGAAATTCCGTTCTGAAAAGCCCGATACCTTCGCCGCTGTTTTGCAGCACGTTCTGCACATCTTCCGGACGGCCGATATTTGCGTATACCGCTTTTTTTACGCCGTCGGCGGTAACGGTCTCCTTTCCAATATAGGACTTGAGGCTGTCCTTTTGTTTGAGGTATTCGCCCTGCTTTTCTCTGTATTTCTCAAGTTCCTGGGCAGACGGATTGATGAATACCTTGCCGGTAAAACCATCCGCAACGATCTCCTCACCTTCGGTTATTTTTTTTGTGGCGTCCAGTACGGAAAGAACAGCGGGTATTCCCATGGCTCTCGCCAAAATTGCGCTGTGACTGGTGACACCGCCCACTTCGGTAATGATTGCGCTGACGTTTTCCCGGTTTATCTGACTGGTCATTGACGGTGTAAAATCCTTGGCAATCAGCACGGAGCCTGACGGTACCTTGGAGATATCCACCGTCTCGATTCCCAGCAGGATTTTTAAAAGGCTCTCTTTAATGTCCCTGACGTCCGAGGCGCGCTGGTTCGTAAGCTCGTCGTCAACGGAAGAAAACATATCAATAAACATATTGCATACGGTGTCCACTGCTTTTTCCGCAATAAAGCCGCCGTCAATATTGTCCTGCATCTGGGACATCATAAAGGGGTCATTAAGCATCATGATATGCCCTTCCAGAATTTCCGCCTCTTTATCTCCCGCAGATTTTTTTAGCGATTCACAAAGCTCTTTTGTTTCGTCAATAAAGCAGTCAACAGCGTTTTGCAGCCGGTTCTTTTCCGTTTGTGCATCGGTATATTTTACTTTGCTGTAGTCTATGTTTATATCCTTTATAAGTACAGCCTTACCTATACCGTAGCCCTGACTGGCACCGATGCCTTTGAGCATATCTACCCCTCCGTTACCTGCAAACTGTCCTAAAACGACTGTAAAATCCCGCCGTTTTAAGACAGTTTTTATAAGTTTTATTATTCGCCGAAGCCGGAATCGATCATCTGAACAGCTTCGTCAAGCATGGCCTGTTCGTCCGCGCCGTCACATTCGACGGTGATTTTGCTGCCTTTTTTTATGCAGGCAGCCATAATGTTCATAATGCTTTTGCCGTTGATTTTGTTACCGTTAAAGATGATATAAATATCTGATGCATATTTGGTCATAGCGGTTACAAATACATTGGCAGGGCGCATATGAAAACCCATATCGTTTACTATCTCAGTCGTTTTTGATACCATTTTTCTTTCTCCTCTTCTACGCTGCCGCTTTTTTTGTTCTGTTCTTTTTGAGCAGTGACAGCATTAACGCGCCTGCTGCGGAGCCGGCAACTAAAGCTACAAGATATCCAAGCGGATTGTCAACCACGGCAAACACAAATATTCCTCCGTGGGGAGCGGGACAGGAGCTTCCGAACAGTGACGTGACCGCTCCGGCAACCGCGGAGCCGACCATGCATGACGGAATAACTCTCAGCGGATCGGACGCCGCGTAAGGAATGGCGCCCTCTGTGATAAAACAAAGTCCCATAAGGTAGTTTACAGGTCCGTTTTTGATTTCCTGCTCAGTCCATTTTCTTTTGTCAAAAGTAGTTGAAAGCGCAATAGCGATGGGAGGAATCATACCGCCGATCATAACGGCAGCCATGATCCAGCCGTTACCGTCGGCAATAGCCGCTGTGCCGAAAACGTATGCGGCTTTGTTGAACGGACCGCCCATATCGATTGCCATCATTGCCGCAAGTACGATGGAAAGCAGAATCCTGCTTGTTTCTCCCAGGCTTGAAAGTCCGTTTGAAAGACCGATATTTATAAATCCTACAAAAGGATTGATCGCCAGCATAAATACGCCGATTAAAAGTGTGCCGAAAAGAGGAAAGATGAATACCGGCTTGATACCGTCCATGCTTTTCGGAAGCCAGTTAAAGGCTTTTTTCAGTACGTTTACAATCAAACCTGCCACAAATCCGGCAAGCAGCGCGCCCAAAAATCCGGATACGGCGGAATCATCGCCTGTGGGGGAGGAAAGCGTAGCGCCTGTTGTGGCAAGGTATCCGCCTACGATACCGGGCAGGAGACCGGGCCTGTCCGCCATGGACTGCGCAATATAACCGGACAGGATAGGAAGCATGAAAGCGAAAGCGGCTTTACCGATCCAGAAGATTACTGCGGCTACCGGATTGGTGTAACCGAAATCTCCGCCCACATCGGCGTTACCAGCCAGAGTGTCAATAAGGAACCCAAGCGCTATGAGAACGCCGCCGCCGACAACAAAGGGCAGCATATGGGATACGCCGTTCATCAGGTGCTTGTACACCCTGCGTCCGTAGCCTTCTTTTTCATCGTCATCTGCATAACTTTCCTGTTCTCCATCGGCGTGATAAACGGAGGCTTTGCCCTCAATGATTCTGTTAATAAGCTCCTCCGGCTTATTTATACCGTTTGAAACGGAAGTCTTGATAACCGGTTTGCCGTTAAAGCGTGCCATCTCTACATTCTTGTCAGCGGCAATGATGATGCCGTCGCATTCTTCGATCTCCTTTTTTGTCAGGACATTTTTTGCTCCGCCGGAGCCGTTCGTTTCCGCTTTAACGGGATATCCCAGCTTTTCGCCGGCTTTTTCCAGCGCCTCCGCAGCCATATATGTGTGGGCAATACCTGTTGGGCAGGCGGTTACGGCAAGTATTCTGTAGCCGTCTTTTTTTACCGATTGGCTTTTTACCTCATCGGGATATTTTTCACTTTCTTTTTTATCAATTATATTTAAAAATTCTTCAGGAGTTTTTGCGTTTCTCAGGTCCGCGCAGAATTCCGGCTCCATCAGCATCACCATAAGTCTTGAAAGGATTTCAAGATGCAGGTCTCCGTCAAGAGGAGCTGCAATCATAAACAGGATGTCTGACGCTTTGCCGTCAGGCGCGTTGTAGTCAACGCCGCCGGGAACCGTTATTGCGGAAAGTCCCGGTTTTTTGACGCTGTCTGATTTTGCGTGGGGTACCGCAATACCCTCGCCGATTGCAGTGGTACCCTGTTTTTCTCTCTCAAGGATAGCAGATTTGTAAGCGTCGGCGTCCGTGAGATTACCGGCTTTTTTGTGAAGCGCAATCAATTCGTCGATAGCCTCGGTTTTTGAAGAAACAGAGGTGTTCAGCTGAATTGCGTCTTTTTTAAGCAAATCAATTATTCTCATATTTATCCCTCTCTTATTTTAAGATGTTTTTATCCTTTGTCTGTAAAAAATTCATGATTCATCATTTCATCTATTTCCTCTTTTGTTGCCAGGTTTTCGGAAAAAGCCGTCGCGTTGCCGCATACCGAGCCTAATTTTAAGGCGTATTCATAATCCTCTTTTTCCGTCAGACCCGCCAGAAATCCCGCAAGCATGGAATCGCCGCAGCCCACCGAGCTTTTTATTTTACCCGGTACATTGCCCATGGTGTGAAATCCTCCGTTCTCATCGATAAGAGCGGCGCCGTCTTTGCCCCGGGATACAAGAACGTTTCTCGCCCCCATTTCCTGTAATTTTTTCGCGTATGACTTTATGTCTTCAATATTATTTATCTTAACTGAAAAAATATCACCCAGTTCGTGATGATTGGGTTTTATAAGGATGGGTTTATATTTAAGCACGTTCAAGAGCAAATCACCCGTAGCGTCGACTGCAAAATCTATTCCTTTGTTATGCAGCTTTTGCAGGATTTTCTCATAAATATCATCGGGCAGCGTGTTCGGAATGGAACCTGCCAGCACCAGACAGTCACCTGCGTTTATTTGATCAAGCTTGTTCAACAGGGCGCTTACCTCTTGTGCGCTTATATTCGGTCCCTGGGCGTTAATATCTATTTCCTGCTGCGATTTAATTTTTACATTGATTCTGGTATATCCTTTGCTCAGGTGTACAAAATCCGTTTTTATATTATCTGTTTTCAGCATATCTTCCAGCTGAATGCCGGAAAATCCAGCCACAAAGCCCAGAGCTTTGTTTTCAATTCCCAGCCTTGACAGAATTACGGATACGTTGATACCCTTTCCGCCGTAAAAAATCTGTTCGCTTTCGGTCCTGTTGATATCGTCCGTACGAAGATTTTTTACGTTCATCACATAGTCCAGTGCCGGATTAAAGGTTACAGTGTAAATCATTACAACACCTCTTTTACAACTGTACGTTTCTTTATTTTATCATTGGCGCATTTATCTGTTATAATACAGGCGGCGTCAAGCGAAGCGAAGGTCACGGCGGAAACCCTGTCAAATTTTGAACTGTCGGCAAGGATATAGGAAATGAAGCTGCGTTCAATCGCAACGGCCTTCAGCATAGCTTCTTCCGTATCCGGAGTCGTATAGCCCTGTTTTTCGCTTATCCCGTTTGCGCCGATAAATGCTTTTGTAAACGAATATTTCTGGAGATTTGATGCCGCCACCAAACCGATAATGGCTTCAGTGGATTGCTTGAGCTGCCCGCCCAGTACAATCGTTTTACAGCCGTTCTTTGCAAGCTGCTTTGCATTTTCAATACCGTTTGTGACAAACGTTGCCTTGGATTGATTCAGGAAGGTGGTCATCAGCAGGGTCGTTGTTCCCGCATCCACAAAAACAAAATCGTCGTCCTTTATCTGTTCTGCGGCATACCGCGCGATCTCCATTTTTTTGTCTGTATTTTTTGTAAGCTTTTCTTCTATATTATCCTCAAACTTTACAAATTCCTGGTTAAGCGCCGTGGCTCCGCCGTGTACTTTGTTCAGTTTTCCCTCATTTGCAAGATAGGTAAGGTCACGCCGTACGGTTGACTCGCTGGCCGACAGTATTTCAGTGAGCCTTGATACCGTGACAGATCCCTGCTTGTTAAGGATAGATAATATTTTGGATTGTCTGTCTTGAGTAAGCATGCTTTTTACTCCTTTGTTTTTTGACAACTTGATTATATCAAAACAATTCAAAAACAGTCAATACCAATCAAAACAATTCGTGAATATTCACGATACGCGTAAATATTATTTGGCGAAAGTGTATATCTATCGTGTTTATTATGAGCGGTTTTGATTGATTTAACAAAAAAATTCAAAAATTCATTCATTATTTTCTTTGAATTTTTATGTATTATCTATCGGCTGAATATAAAAACGCCGTATGAGCAAAATACTCATACGGCGTTGATTATTATGATTCATTTCTCAAACCAGTTGCTGACGTCTGTATCTGGGCTGACAGAGCTATCTGTAAATGAATACCCGTTGTTCGGTGTGTCCGTAAGGTGAAGCGTAATCTCGTCCTCACATTTTCCGCTTACTGCTCTGAAAATATTTTCACCTTTTTTCAGCTTGATATTTTCAAAGATAAAAATTTTGTCGGCATTTTTTGTTTCGATTTCCTCACCGTTTTCAAACAGGGTTACGCTTTCGCAGTTTGAATACACTTTAACGGAAATCGTTTCATTCGTTCTGTCGGCAAATCTTCTGCCGCACAGATGAACGAATTTTTCACCGCTCCAGAATGCCTTGTAAATATAAAAGCTGTCTTTCTTTATCTTTCTGTCGTATGTTACAAGACCCTTGTTGTTTCTTCCCTTTACTCCGCCTTCATCCCTTATGTCAGAAGCGAAATCAAACATATTCCACACATGCGTACTCCAGAGATAAGGACGTTCTGACAGCGTTTTCAGCATTTTTTCATGATAATAAGCCTGGTATTCCTCGGAATAATCCTTTATCTGAGGATTGTCACTATGGTAGGCGGGGATACCCTCGCAGCCGTACTCCGAGAGCCCCAGACAAATATCCGGATTCATGCGGTGAAATTCGTCGAGCCAGGGTCCGTTATCCTCAACGCTGCCCAGATACCAGCCGAAATAATGGTTATAGGAAACTAAATCGGTAATTCTGTTCATGGGGCTGTCCGGTTCAACTGCGCCGAGATTGGCTATTGTTGTGAGTCTTGTTTTGTCAAGCTGATGACACAGATCGTTTAACGCACGGAGGTTTTTGAACAGTTCGTCAGAAACTCCGCCGATGGTTATTTCATTCGCAATGCCCCAGCAGACAATGGACGGATGATTGTAATTCTGTATAATCAATTCTTTCATCTGGGAAAGCGTGTTGAACTCTGCCGTCGGCGTATTCATAAATTCTGAAATAAAGGGAATTTCCGCCCAGACGACCATTCCGGCCTCATCGCACAGGTCATAGAAATACTGGTCGTGCTGATAGTGGGCAAGGCGTATGGTGTTTGCCCCAACTTCCTTGATCAGCTCCATATCCTGCTTGTGGTCCTCTTTTGTGATTGCCCAGCCTTTGTCCAGTCTGTCCTGGTGCCTTGAAACGCCGTGCAGGGGATAGGATTTACCGTTAAGGAAAAATCCCTTTTCCGCATCCACTGAAAAACTGCGTATTCCGTATTTCTGCGTGACGCAGTCCACTACACTTCCGTTTTTAATCAGCTCGGCGGTCATTTCATAAAGATAGGGGTCGTCGGTTCCGTTCCAGAGGTGTGGTTCTTTAATATGTAAAGAGGCTTTGCCGTCGGTACTGATTTTATTGGTTCCGGCTGTTTTAAAACGCACCATACATCCGCTGGCGTTTTTTAAGTAAGCCTGTACTTTTACGTCAGCCGTGCCGTCCTGATTTACTATGGGCGTAACGGCAATGCCCGGCGAGCCGTAATAATCCAGGTCAAAATGGGATGATTTGACGATAATCAGGTTGACCGCTCTGTATATGCCTCCAAAGAATGTGAAGTCAGCGTTCTGGGGATAGATCTGCGTATCAGCGCTGTTGTCAGCCATTACGGCAATGGTAGCCTTGTTCTTTTTAAGAAAAGGCGTTATGTTCACACGGAAGGTGGAAAAACCGCCTTTATGCGTGTATACTTTAGCGCCGTTCACATAAACCTCCGCCAGCATGGATACGCCGCGGAATTCAAGATAAACTCTTTGGGTAAAATCAATATCCACATTTATATCCCTGATATACCAGCCCTTTCCGCGCCAGAAATCTGAGCCGCCGTCCTGACCGTCCTTATTGTTCCAGGTATGGGGTATCTTTACATTTTCCCAGTTTTTTCCGGCTTTCTTCGGCGGCGTTTTTATTCCGCTGCCGCCCTTATGAAATTTCCAGTTGTTGTTAATATTTATTACTTCTCTCAACGCTGATGCCTCCGTTGAATTTTTCTATATAGTACAAATCATTTGTGACATTTATTATAACTAATTTATAACATATAATGAATTTCTGTTCAATATAAAAAAACTGCATATAATAAGGAAAAATGATGAATTGCGGTAATGCAGTGGTGATGGAATGTTTTATCAGTTTGACGATGATGTGACCAGCGTAATGCCGAAGGACCTGAATGAAAATATGCTTGCTTTCGGTTTTATTAACGCAAAGGAACTGCAGGATATTTACAGGTATTTTGGATTCTCTCTGCAGTCTGTGGAAAAATGCAGGGAGATGAGCAGCTTTTTTTCAAGCGATATTGAGGTGTATGATAAATACAGTTTTGTTAAGATAAATGTGGTAAACGTCAATAACGTGCATGTTGATAGAAACTGTTTTGCGCTCTTTATCAAGAAAAACATGCTGCTCGTAGTCAATATTGCGGATAAAAACTGTACCAACAGAAATATATTTCTGCATGTTCTTTCCAAAATATCCAGTGAAAATATAACGCTTGAAAAGCTGGTCTGCTCTTTTTTTGAGGGACTTATAGCAGGGGACAATAAGGAGCTGGAAAATGCGGAGCTTGAAATAAATAACCTTGAGGAGACCGTGCTGAAAAATAAAGCCGACAGGAATTTTAATATGAAGCTTTTGAATATGAAAAAGGAGCTTCTTATTCTCAGGGGATATTATGAGCAGCTCATTGATATAAGCGAGGCGCTGAGAGAAAACGAAAACGAAATATTTGACGCCGAGGGGCTCAAATCCTTTAACATCTTTACGGACAAAGCAATAAGGCTGAAAGAAAATGTGGACCTTTTAAGAGACAGTGTGGTGCATTTGTGGGACGCGTATCAGGCTTATCTTAATATGAGACTGAATCAGACAATGAAAATCTTTACCCTGATGACAACCATTTTTTTTCCAATAACGATTATTGTAGGATGGTACGGTATGAATTTTGATTTTATGCCGGAACTGCACTGGAGATACGGTTATCTATATGTGATGATTTTATGTCTGGCGGTGGTGTTTTGCCTTTTGTTCTGGTTTAAAAAGAAAAAGTGGTTTTAACCGGAGAAATATGTTAAAATAAACCCGAAAGGCGTGATTTGATGGAGTATATTTCAGAATATGTTTCGCCGGCGGGGAAGATCATTTTATCCAGCGACGGTGAAAATTTAACGGGACTCTGGTTTGAAAATCAAAAGTATTTTAAAGATACACTGGACAAGGAATACGAAGAAAAGTCATTGCCGGTGTTTGAGAATGTATGCGCCTGGCTTGACCGGTATTTTAAAGGAGAAAATCCCGATGTTACATTTCACCTGAAACCCAAAGGCAGTGATTTCCGGCAAAGGGTATGGAGGGAGCTTTTGAATATTCCCTACGGAAAAACTATAACGTATGGGGAAATTGCCAAAAAGCTTGAAAAAGATACCGGTAAAAAAGTGTCAGCCCAGGCGGTAGGCGGCGCGGTAGGTCATAATCCCATCAGCATTATTATACCCTGTCACAGAGTTGTGGGCAGCGACGGAAGTCTTACCGGCTATGCCGGAGGGTTGGAAAAAAAGAAATACCTGCTTGATCTGGAAAAAGACATAATTTAGCGGCTTGGAAAGCAACCAAGCCGCCTTGTTTATATATGCTGTATTTATTTGAGTAAAGAACGGTACATTTTGATATATTCGTTTGCGCTCTTGCCCCAGCTCATATCGCAGTCCAGAGCACGTTTTACAAGGGTGCTCCAGCCGTCGGTATAATATGCGTCATAGGCGCGGTAAATTGCGCCCAGCATATCGTAAGCGTCATAGGTTTTAAAGGTAAAGCCGTTGCCTTCTCCGTCGCCACAGTCGGTTATGGAATCCTTAAGCCCGCCTGTTTCACGTACGATTGGCAGGGTGCCGTAGCGCAGCGCCACCATCTGCGAAAGTCCGCAGGGTTCCGATTTGCTGGGCATCAGGAACATGTCCGCGCCGGCGTATATCTTTCTGGCAAGGTCAGGCACAAAGCCGATGGTAATACCGACCTTATCGGGATATTTGTCGTGGAGATAGCGGAAGAAGTTCTCATACTGCCATTCGCCGCTGCCCAGCACAACGTACTGTACATTGCGCTCGTAAAGGCTCTTTTCAAGTACCTCTTTCATAAGGTCAACGCCCTTGTGCCCCACAAGACGGGAAACGATCCCAATCAGCGGAACATTCGCGTCAACATTAAGTCCCATCATTTTCTGAAGCTCTTCCTTATTTTTTGCTTTGTTTGAAAAATCTTCAGAGCTGTAATTTGCCCAGATATCCTTATCCGTTTCAGGGTTGTAGCTGTCAACGTCAATTCCGTTGAGTATGCCGCAAAGCTTCCAGCTGCGCTGATTGAGAATGGGATCAAGACCATGGCTGAACCACGGGTCAAGTATCTCCTTGGCATATGTGGGGGATACGGTAGTCACCTTGTTCGCGCATTCAATGCCGGCTTTCATAAAGTTTACAAGTCCGTCGTACAGAATTAGGTTGTTGTACTCGGGAGCGATGCCCAGCACATCGTTAAGCAGTTCAACACCGTATTTGCCCTGATACTGAATATTGTGGATGGTGAAAACGGTTTTTATGTTTTCAAATCCCATACGGTTTGCGTAGTAGCAGCTGTAGTAAAGGGGAGTAAGGGCGCTCTGCCAGTCGTTGCAGTGAATAATATCCGGTTTCCAGTCGATTGCCGGAATGATTTCAAGAGCGGCTCTGGCGAAAAAAGCGAACCTCTCGGCATCATCGTAGTGGCCGTAAATTCCGTCGCGCTTGAAATAATACTGATTGTCAAGAAGATAGTAAATGACGCCGTTTGCCTTTGCCTCAAATATTCCGCAGTACTGTCTTCTCCAGGATACAGGAACGGAAATGGATGTAATAAATTTCATCTTGTCCTTGTATTCCTGTTTGATGCTGTCATAAAGCGGCATGACAACACGGCAGCCGATCAGTCTTTTTCTCAGCGCTGCGGGCAACGAGCCGGCAACATCTCCCAGGCCGCCGGACGCCATGAACGGCAGCGCCTCCGAGGCAACGTATAATACTTTCATATTCTACCTCCTAAACCCTTGTGTTTTTTGTCAGGCAGACCGGGAATGAATTGGCGCCTGACAGCTCAACACCGTCTCTGATATTTACATTTTTGTCGGCGATAACGCAGTTGATTTTCGCTTTATTGCCGATAACTGTATCCTGCATAAGAATGGAGTCCTTGACAACTGTGTCCTTGCCGATTTTAACGCCCTTGAAAATGATACAGTTTTCAACCTTGCCTTCAATAATACACCCGTCGGCGACCAATGCGTTTTTAAGGGATGAGTCCGGGCCGTACAGTGTGGGCATATCGTCACGCTCTTTTGTTGAAATCGGGGAATTGAAAAGTTTTTTCCTGTTCTCCTTTTCAAGCAGCGACATGGAGATATCATAATAGCTCTGTATGGAATCAATAGTGCCTACAAAGCAGTCTGTCGCGTCGAAGGCGTGAATCTTAAGATTCTTCACATTTGCCATAATAATATTGCGCTGGAAGGAAATCTCGTTTTTTGAATGCGCTGTTGAAACGAGCGTTTCAAGCAGATATTTTTTCATCAGCATAATGTTGCAGGAATAGAAAACTTCTTTTTCCTCATTCTGATCCAGGCTCATTTCCGTGATTCTGCCGCTTTCATCCACCTTGTCAAAGGTGAGTACGGAACCTATATTTTTCGGCATTTTGCCCTTTACTCCGAGGATGGTTATGTCCGCGCCGCTTTCCTTGTGCGCCTCAAATAACTTGCTGTAATCAGCGGAGAGGATATTGTTGCAGTCGGACATCAGCACATAGGACTGATTGGACTGATGCAGAAAATTCATATTTCCGTAGATTGCGTCAACTCTGTTGCCCCACATTGTCGCGCTGCCGACTGAAAAGGGAGGCAGGAGGAAAAGTCCGTCTGTTTTTCTGCTCAGATCCCAGGGTTTTCCGGTGCCAACGTGGTCCATAAGGGACTGGAAATTGGAGTTTGTCACAACGCCGATCTTTGTAATTCCGCTGTCCACCATGTTTGAGAGCGGAAAATCAATCAGACGGAAGCGCGAGCAAAACGGGACGGAGCCCATTGTTCTCATAGCAGTGAGAGAATCAAGCGCTTCTTCATGAATGTTTGCAAAAACTATACCTAATACTGTTTTACCGTTCACTGACTTATACCTCCTCTTCCGATTTTATCATAACACCGGGAGCAATATACTTGCCCTTGGTTATCTTCGCTCCGGCACCGATAACCGGGATTCCCCATTCCTCCGGGTTCTCAAGCTGCTCGGGAATTTCACCTATTTTGGCGTCTTCTTCGATAACGGCGTTTTCCGCAACGATGGAGTAATATACCTTGGCGCCCTTTTTGATGATGGCTCCTGGCATGATCACGCTGTATTTCACATCGGCGCCCTCTTCAATGATTACGTTTGAGGACACTACGCTGTAATCCACATCGCCCTCGATCTCGCATCCTTCACTGATGGAGCAGTTTTCCACAACGGCGTTTTTGCCGATATAATGCGGCGGAGCCATCGGGTTTCTGGAGTATATTCTCCAGCTTTTGTCGCTTAAATCAAGGTCCACGTTGGGATTGATAATATCAAGGTTCGCTTCCCAGAGTGAATCAATCGTTCCTACGTCTTTCCAGTAGCCCTTGAACGGAAAAGCAAACATCCTTTCGCCGGCGTCAAGCATGGTGGGAATGATGTTTTTGCCGAAATCGTTTGCGGAGCCTTCGGTGTTTTCGTCCTGGATAAGATAGTGCTTTAACTTATCCCAGCTGAAAACGTAAACGCCCATCGAAGCTTTGTTGCTTTTCGGCTCGGCAGGTTTTTCAGCGAATTCATATATTCTGTCGTTCTCATCTGTTGCGAGAATACCAAATCGGGGCGCCTCCTCCCACGGCACTTCGATTACCGCAATGGTACAGTCGGCGTTATTCTTTTTATGAAAATCCACCATTTTGGCATAATTCATTTTATAGATATGGTCGCCTGAGAGCACAACTACATATTCCGGATCATATTTCTCTATAAAATTGATATTCTGGTAAATCGCGTTTGCCGTTCCTTTATACCATTCGGCGCCCCCGATTGCCTCGTAGGGCGAAAGGATGTGTATCCCCCCGTTCTGACGGTCAAGGTCCCAGGGCTGACCGTTTCCCAGATAATCATTGAGCTCCAGCGGCTGGTACTGCGTTAAAACGCCAACGGTATATATACCGCTGTTTACACAGTTTGAAAGTGGGAAATCAATGATCCTGTAATTTCCGCCGTAGGGGACCGCCGGCTTGGCAATGTTTTTGGTCAGTACGCCCAAACGGCTTCCCTGACCGCCTGCAAGCAGCATAGCTACAACATCTGTTTTATGCGCCATTCTTCTATCTCCTTTACTTTTTCTTTTTTATTTCTTTCTTTTCAAGAAACAGAGCTGACAGTCCGTTCAGCTTTAAACCGATACTCTGGTCAAGGCCGTGCATCGGCAGTTTCTTGGCTTTATAAGTGCCCGACAGCCTGGATTTTACTCCGCCGTATTTTTCCAGAGAGGTGTCCATTACGACCTTATAGACCGCGTTTTCCGGCACGCCTATTCTGTATTCGTCAAAGCTGTTGGGTGTAAAGTTAAATATAGCAATAAGCTCCCTGCCTTTTTTGTCAATTCTTCTGAAAGCTATGACAGAGTTTGCGTTATCGTCGCTTGAAATCCACTGAAAGCCTGCCCAGTCATAATCGATCTCCCACAGGCACGGATGATTTCTGTAAAACAGATTGAGCTCCTTGGAAAATGCCAGCATCTTCCTGTGCTTTTCGTAATCCAGCAGCAGCCAGTCCAGACCCTGCTTGTAATTCCATTCAATAAACTGACCGAATTCACTGCCCATAAACAGCAGTTTCTTTCCGGGATGGGCGAACATATATGCCAGGAAGAGCCGCAGTCCGTCAAATTTCATATCGTAATCGCCGGGCATTTTGTTGATCAAGCTCGCCTTGCCGTGAACGACCTCGTCATGGCTGATGGGAAGAATAAAGTTCTCACTGAAAGCGTAGAAAAAGCTGAAAGTTATGCAGTTGTGATTTCCTTTCCTGAACAGAGGGTCCATGGAGGTGTAACGGAGCATATCGTTCATCCAGCCCATATTCCATTTGAAATTGAAGCCCAGTCCGCCTATGTCGGGAGGCATCGTTATCATCGGCCAGGCGGTTGATTCCTCGGCGATCATCATAACCTCGGGGTGCTCCTTAAACATCGCGCTGTTCAGTTCCTTGAAAAATTCAATTGCCTCAAGGTTTTCATTTCCGCCGTATTTGTTGGGGGTCCATTCTCCGTCGTTTCTGCCGTAATCAAGATAAAGCATAGACGCTACCGCGTCCACACGTAGCCCGTCAAAATGGAATTTATCAACCCAGTACATTGCGGAGGAAATGAGAAAGGATTTGACCTCGTTTTTGGCGTAGTCAAAGACCCGTGTGCCCCATTCCTTATGCTCGCCCTTTTTCAGATCGGAATACTCATATGTGCATTCGCCGTCAAATTCGTAAAGACCGTATGCGTCTTTCGGGAAGTGAGCGGGTACCCAGTCAAGTATCACGCCGATTTCAGCCCTGTGACAGGCGTCGATGAAATACATTAGATCCTCCGGCGTACCATAGCGTGAGGTGGGGGCAAAATAGCTTGTAACCTGATATCCCCAGGAGCCGTCAAAGGGGTATTCCATGATGGGCATCATCTCAATATGGGTATATCCCATCTCTTTAACATAGGGGACAAGCTCTTCAGCCATTTGCCTGTAAGATAGAAAATCTCCGTTTTCGTGCTGTTTCCAGGAGCCGAAATGGATTTCATAAATACTGACGGGACGTTCAAGTATATTTTCGGCTTTTACCTTGTCATACCATTTTTTATCTTTCCATTTGTACTCGATGTTCCCGTACACCTTGGACGCTGTGCCGGGACGGGTCTCGGCATGAAACGCATACGGGTCCGCTTTCATATTGATCTTTCCGCCTTTGGTGTGTATAGCGTATTTATAACAATCAAAAACCGAAACACCGTCAATCTCCGCCTCCCAAATTCCCGGCGAGATCTGTTCCATCCTGTCGGCGCTGTCATCCCAGCCGTTAAAATCCCCGGTTACATAAACGCAGACGGCGTGGGGTGCCCATACCCTGAAAACAAACTTCTCACCTTTCATTCTATGGCAGCCGAAAAATTCATATGCTTTATAATTTTTACCGCTGTGAAAAAGATAGAGGGGGAATTCGTATTCCTGTTTTAATTTATTCATTTTACGTCTCCTATTCAGCCGGGAAAGTTGTGTTTGATACGGGTGATTTACTGTAATGATTCCTATACATCATCATAATAACACTATTACAGTGAATAATCAAGCTGTTTTTGTTTAGTTTGTTACAAAAAAATGTAAAAAAAAATCAAAATCTGTGTAATTCGTCAAAGACACTCAACAAAATTTAGTAAATTAAGCTATATTTTGGTATTGAATACATATATAAACATATGATATAATAAGCGTGATAAATTTGCGGGGAAGGAAAATGTGATGAAGGATATAATTATTGCGTACCCTGTCAAAAGCACCGCATTGCAAATGCGTTCCCTGCTTGAAAGCGAGGGCTTTCATGTTTCCTTTGTCTGCGCAACGGGCGCAAGCGTACTGAATATTGCCCAGAATCTTCGCGAGGGGGTCATTGTCTGCGCTTCTATTTTAAGCGATATGGGCGCGGGCGTTCTGGCGGAGAATCTGCCGGTGGGATTTGATGTTATCGCCCTGTCAAAAAACGGCAGGGAGGAGTATATGGGTAATCTGATCAATCTGCCCCTGCCGGTCCATAAGGACGAGTTCCTGCAGACGGTTTCCGTACTCGTCAGCACCCGGTCATCCTTTACCAACCGCGGCGGCAATGACAGTGAAATCATTTACAACGCTAAGCTGATTCTGATGAATAACAGGGATATAAGCGAAAGTCAGGCGCACCGTTATCTGCAAAAGGAGAGCATGAGGACCGGTAAAAAAATAGCCGATCTGGCGAGAGAGATCATTAACGATTTTACTGAGTAAAAAAGGGCTGATAAGTTTATGAAGTTTACCAAGATGCACGGCTGCGGCAATGATTATATATACATTGATTGCTTTAAAGAAAATGTCGAAGACGAGAAAAAGGCGGCAATTTTTTTATCGGACCGCCATTTCGGCGTGGGCGGAGACGGTATCATACTCATCAAAAAAGGCACGAAAGCCGACTTTGAAATGGTCATGTACAATGCCGACGGCTCACGGGGAGCGATGTGCGGCAATGGTATCCGCTGTGTCGCCAAATATGTTTATGACAATCAGCTGACGGACAAAACCTTGATTTCCATTGAATCCATGGGCTCAGTCAAATATATTGAAGTTCAGGCGAAAAACGGCAAAGTCGTCAGCGCCAAAGTGGATATGGGCGCGCCTGTTTTGGATGCGGCGCAGATACCGGTCAAAAGCAATAAGGAAAAGGTCATTAACGAGAAAATCACTGTCGGCGGCAGGGAATTTGAAATGACCTGTGTCTCTATGGGAAATCCCCACGCCGTTATGTTTATTGACGAAAGCCCGAAGGATTTTGATCTGAATTATTACGGCTCTTTGTTTGAGAAGAATACAGACGTTTTTCCCGACAGGGTAAATGCGGAATTCGCAAAGATTATCGACAGAAAAAATATTGAGATGCGGGTATATGAAAGAGGAAGCGGTGAAACACTCGCCTGCGGTACCGGCGCCTGCGCCACCGCTGTGGCGGCGATTCTCAGCGGACGGGCTGACAACGATGTGACCGTTCATCTTCTTGGCGGTGATTTGGAAATAAGCTGGAGCGGCAATGAACAGGACAGCGTGTTTATGATCGGTCCTGCAGAATATGTTTTTACCGGCGAGGTCGATATTTAATCTAAACAGTAAATAATGTGGAGGTTTAAAATATATGAAAATTAATGAGAACTTTTTAAAGATCGAGTCCAGCTATCTTTTCTCAACTGTTGCGAAGAAGCAGAGAGAATATCAGGCTGCGCATCCCGAGGCGGATGTGATACGCCTTTCTATAGGTGACGTAACAAAGCCTTTGGTGTCTGTTGTTATAGACGCTATGCATAAAGCAGTTGACGAAATGGCAAATGAGGCGACTTTCAGAGGCTATCCGCCCGAGTACGGCTACGACTTTATTCTTGACGCGATTCAGAAGTATGATTACACGGACAGAGGAATAGATATCGCAAAAGATGAAATTTTCCTTTCCGACGGCGCCAAATCCGACTGCGGAAATATCGGTGATATCCTTTCCGTTGACAATAAGGTGGCGATCTGCGACCCGGTTTATCCTGTGTATGTTGATACAAACATTATGGCGGGCAGAAGCGGTGACAAGAATGAGGAAGGCCTGTGGTCGAATATCATCTATATGCCATGCACCGCTGAAAATCATTTTACGCCGGACATCCCTTCAGAAATTCCGGATGTGATTTATCTCTGTTTCCCGAACAATCCCACCGGTATGGTGGCTACCAAGGAGCAGTTGAAAAAGTGGGTAGACTTTGCAAACGAGCATCATTCGCTCATTTTGTTTGACTCTGCGTATGAGGCGTTTATTACGGAAGATAATATTCCCAGATCTATTTATGAAATTGAGGGCGCCAAGACCTGCGCCATTGAGTTCCGTTCCTTCTCAAAAACAGCGGGATTTACCGGTATGCGCTGCGGCTATACTGTTGTTCCCAAGGATCTGAAATTCAACGGGACAAGCCTTAATCCGTTATGGGCGCGCCGTCAGGCGACCAAGTTCAACGGTGTGTCTTATATTACACAGAGAGCGGCCGAGGCAGTATATACCGAAGAGGGACAGAAACAAATTAAAGAGGTCCTTTCCTATTATCAGAAAAACGCGAGAGTGATTTATGACGGCCTTTGCGATGCCGGCTTTGAATGCTACGGCGGAGTGAATTCACCGTATATCTGGCTGAGAGTTCCTGAGGGATACACTTCCTGGGAATTCTTTGACGAACTTCTTGAAAAATGCCAGGTCGTAGGTACTCCCGGTTCAGGCTTCGGTCCGGCCGGTGAGGGCTATTTCCGCCTGACTGCTTTCGGCAACGCGGAAAAAACAGTGGAAGCCGTTGAGAGAATCAAGGCGGCATATAAAAAGTAATAATGCAAAAGGAGATATAAAGCTATGGAAAAGACAACGCAGCTCTATGAGGGCAAGGCAAAG